>DATHSW010000342.1:0-26676 GCA_035463855.1 Candidatus Deferrimicrobiaceae bacterium
CACTTCGCGCGCGGCCCGCGCTTCGGCTCGCGCCGCCTCCGCCGCCCCTCGCGCCGCGGCCGCGTCGTAGATGACCGTGCGCGCCTCCTGGCGCGTCTCGCCGGCGACATCGGTCACGGTCACCAGCACCACGTTGCGCCCGTCCTCGAGCCGCAGCGGGGCCTCGAGGGTGGTCTCCGTCGGCGCGCCCGGCTCCTCGCGCCGCAGGACCTCGGCGCCATTGACGGCGACCACCACGCGCGCGAGGCCCTTCCCCGCGGTGACCCGGCCGGTGAGGATCGTCTCGCGCCGGCTCACCGTGAGGCCGTCGGCGGGGTCGCGCACGATCACCTGGATCGGCCGGCTCAGGCCGGGGTCGGCGGCCGCGAGCTGGAAGTCGAAGCCGTCGGCGTTCTTCCCCTCACCGGCCACGAACTGGCGGATGGCCGGGGCGTACCAGATCCGGAGCCACCAGGTCGGCGCGTCGCGCTCCTTCGGGTCGTCCGGCGCAAGCGTGAAGTACAGGCGGTAAGCCTCGAAGGTGCCGGCGGGGACCTTGACCCGCTCGTACCCTTCCACGGTCCAGGCGAAGGTGGCCTCCGCCTGCTTCTTGTAGGTGTAGGTGCGCTGGTAGTAGACGCCGGGCGCCCGCGGGTTCGGCAGCGAGACGGTCTCGTCGTACCAGAAGGCCCAGCTCCCCTTGCTGCTCCCGCGCCGGCCGACCTGTAGCGGCCAGTCCAGTCGGGGCGCGGGATAGAACTCGAAGGGCCGGGCCCGGGAGAGCACCGCCGAGCCGCGCCGCTCCACGCTCCACGGGGTCAGGTCGCGGCCGAGGATGATCGCATCGCGGCCGGGGCCCTGGAACAGGTAGCCGTTCTCGAGGATGTGGGCCAGCTCCCACACGCCGTCGGTGCGCACCCACTGGTCGCCGACCGCGTAGGTCGGGCGGGGCGCGGCCGCGGGGGGGCCGGCGGCCGGGGAGACGCCCACGGTCGCGCAGCCGGCCCCCGCGAGCAGCCAGGCGGCGAGACCGATCACCCTCGCCCGCGTCATGCCCGCCCGCTAGTGCATCACCGAGCCGCCGTCGACGTTCAGCGCCTGGCCCGTGATGTTGCGCGCTTCTTCGGAGGCCAGGAAGACGGCGGCCCAGCCGATGTCCTCGGGTGTCTGCTCGCGCTTCATCGGGATGATGTCGCCCACGCGCTTGTCGAACACCTGGCGCGCGGTCATGCCCTTGAAGGCCGGGTTGGTGTCGGCGATGTACTGGGCCAGCTTCTCCCAGAACGCGGTCCAGAGCACACCCGGGCAGATCGCGTTGACGGTGACGCCGTGCGGCGCCAGCTCCTTGGCGATGACGCGCGTGAAGGTGATGACGCCGCCCTTGGCCACCGAGTAGGGCGGCATGGTCAGGGCGGCCAGCGGGCCCGCGATCGAGGCGATGTTGACGATGCGCCCGGCCTTGCGCTCGATGAAGTAGGGCGCCACCGCCTTGCACATGAGGAAGACCGACTTGAGGTTGACCGCGTAGGTCTTGTCCCAGTCCTCTTCCGTGTTGTTGGTGAACGGCATGCCGGGCGCGGAGGCCATGCCCGCGTTGTTCACCAGGATGTCGATCTTCCCCATCTCCTTCTTGATGCGGTCCACGGTGGCCTGCACCTCGGCGCCCTTGGTCACGTCGCAGCGCATCGAGATCGCCTTGCGTCCCATGGCCAGCACTTCCTTCGTCACCGCCTGGGCATTGGCGTCCTGGATGTCGGGGATGGCGATGTCGGCGCCCTCCTTGGCCATGCACAGCACGATGCCGCGCCCGATCCCGGCGCCGCCGCCCGTCACCACCGCCACCTTGCCCGCTAGCCTCATCGCTGTCGTCTCCTCGTGTGGGGTTTGAGCCCCGTCATTCTATACCGGATCAACCCACCCCAGATCCCCCTTGACCTTCCAGTCGCTGGAGGGTCTATCGTCACGGTGCCCATCAAGCGGGGAGGTGAGCCGATGGCGCAGGGACTGACCATCAGTAAGCTCGCGAAGGCCGGCGGCGTGGCCGCGAGGACGATTCGCTACTACGAACAGATCGGCGTGCTGCCGGCTCCGACCCGCACGGCCGCCGGGTACAGACAGTACGATCAGGCCGGGGTGCAGCGGCTGCGCTTCGTCCGGAGGGCCCGCTCGCTGGGGCTGCCGCTTCGTGACGTCAAGACCCTGATCGGCTCCCTCGATGGGGGACCGCGCCTGGCCTTGCGTCCGCGGCTGCTGGCCCTGGTCCGACGACAGCTCTCCGCGGTGCGGCATCAATCCTCCGAGCTCCGCCTGCTCCAGCGCCAGCTCGAGCGGGTACTGCGGCGACTGCGCACCTCGCGCCGTGAGCGGCACCGGGGGGGCTGTCGATGCCTGGAGATCGGAAGCGCCGGTGACCGCGACTCCCGCTGACCGGGAGCCGTCCGCGCCGGTCGCGGTGCTCGCGGCGGCGTTCCTGTTCAACCTCGGTCAAGGCGTTCTCCGTCCGGCGCTGCCGCTCTACCTCCAGCGATCGTTCGGGGCGAACTACCGGATGGTGACCGCGATCCCGATGGTCTTCGGCGCGGGGAAATGGATCGCGAGCTTGCCGACCGGATACCTCCTCGATCGCCTCGGGCGACCGCTCATGATCTGGGGCCTGTTGCTGATCGCGCTCATCGACCTCGCCAGCGTCATGACCGCCACCTACGGCATCTTCCTGGGCCTGCGCGGGCTGGGCGGAGTGGGCTGGGCCATGTTCGCGACGGTCGCGACGACCGCCACCGTGAATGTCCCGACCGCGCAGCGGCGGGGGCGGGCGGTCAGCCTGCTGCTGATGAGCGAGACGGCGGGCCTGCTCCTCGGCAGCGCCGCCGGGGGCTGGCTGTACGACGGAGTCGGCGCGACGAGCCCGTTCGTGTTCGAGGCGGGGTGCATGCTCGTGGCGGCGGTGGCGGTCGGGCGCTGGGCGGCGCTCCCCGCGCCCCGCCCCGCGCGGCCGCGGGCGTCGCGCGCCCGTGGCCCGCTCGGAGCGATCCTGCGCACGCCCGGCGTGCTCCTGATGGGCGTGACCAGCGCGGCGCTGGTCGCCATCCAGACCGGCGTCCTCGTCTTTCTCTTTCCCCTCTACCTGGTCACGCGGGGAGGGATCAGCCCACCGGGCGCCGGGCTCCTCATCAGTCTCGGCGTGCTCGGCCGGCTCCTCGCGCTCTGGGTGGGAGGGGCTGCGTCGGACCGGTGGGGTCGCACGCGGGTGCTGATCCCCGGCCTGCTCGCCTATGCGGCCGCGCTCGGGAGCCTGACCTTCCTGACGTACCCCGTCGCGCTCGGCGTCTGGAGCCTGGCGATCGGGGCGGCCGCGGGCGTCGTCGCGCCCCTCCCACCGGCCATCGTCGGCGATCAGGTTCCTCCACCGCTGCGCGGGGTCGCGATCGGTTGGCTCCGCATGATGAGCGACAGCGGGCAGATCCTGGGGCCTCTCGTGATGGGGATCCTCGCGGACGCGGCGGATCTCTCCACGCCCTTCCTCCTCGGCGCGGCGCTGCTCACGGCGGCCGCGTGGCGATGCCACCGCCGCGCCGGCGTGATGGCGTCCGCCGCCACCGACCGGATCGTCCTCCCGTCCTGAAGGGGGACACACGCCCTATAATGGCGGCCACTCTGTCCCGAGGAGGCGCCCGTGAGCACGCCCGCGCTGCGTAGCCACAACTGGTTCGGCAAGAAGGATCTGGACGGCTTCACCCACCGCTCGTGGATCAAGGCCCAGGGCTTCAGCGAGCTGATGTTCGACGGCCGCCCCGTGATCGGCATCGCCAACTCCTGGTCCGAGCTGACCAACTGCAACGCGCACCTGCGCTCCGTGGCGGAGGCGGTCAAGCGCGGGGTGCTCTCCGCGGGCGGCTTCCCCCTCGAGTTCCCGACGATCTCGCTGGGCGAGATCCTCATGAAGCCCACCACCATGCTCTTCCGCAACCTGATGGCGATGGACGTGGAGGAGTGCATCCGCGCCTACCCGCTGGACGGGGTGGTGCTGCTCTCGGGCTGCGACAAGACCACGCCCGCGATGCTGATGGGCGCGGCCTCCGCGGACGTGCCCGCGATCATGGTGACGGGCGGGCCCATGCTGCGCGGGCGCTGGCGCGCCGAGGACATCGGCTCGGGCACCGACAACTGGCGCTTCTGGGCGGAGCGGCGGGCCGGGCGGCTCAGCGAGGAGGAGTTCTGCGAGATCGAGGCGTGCCTCTCGCGCTCGGCCGGGCACTGCATGGTGATGGGCACCGCCTCCACGATGGCCTCGATGGCGGAGACGCTCGGCATGACGCTGCCGGGCAACGCGGCGATCCCCGCGGCGGACTCGCGGCGGATGGCGCTGGCCGAGATGTCCGGGCGGCGGATCATGGAGATGGTGCGCGAGGATCTCAAGCCCTCCAGGATCCTCACCCGCGAGGCCTTCGACAACGCGATCCGCACCGGCATGGCGATCGGCGGCTCCACCAACGCGATCATCCACCTGCTCGCGTTCGCGGGGCGGGCGGGCGTGGATCTGGCGCTGGCGCGCTTCGACGAGCTGTCGCGCACCACGCCGATGCTGCTCAACGTGCGGCCGTCGGGCAAGTACCTCATGGAGGACTTCTTCTACGCGGGCGGGCTCCCCGCGGTGCTGAAGGAGCTGCTGCCGCTGCTGCACCGTGACGCGCTCACGGTGACCGGCAAGTCCATCGCGGCCAACAACGAGGGCGCGGTCAACTACAACCCGGACGTGATCCGGCCGCTCGCCATGCCGATCTCGAGCGAAGGCGGCACCGCCATCCTCACCGGCAACCTGTGCCCGCACGGCGCGGTGCTCAAGCAGTCGGCCGCCTCCCCGCACCTGCTGACGCATCGCGGGCGCGCGGTGGTGTTCGAGGACCACGCCGATCTGCACGCGCGCATCGACGATCCGGCCCTGGACGTGGACGAGATGTGCGTGCTGGTGCTCAAGCGCGTGGGGCCGAAGGGCGCGCCGGGCATGCCGGAGTGGGGCGCCGCGCCGATCCCGCGCAAGCTGCTGCAGAAGGGCGTGAAGGACATGGTGCGCATCTCGGACGCGCGCATGAGCGGCACGTCGTACGGGACGGTGGCCCTGCACGTCTCGCCCGAGGCCGAGGCGGGCGGGCCGCTCGCGCTCGTGCACGACGGCGACCTGATCGAGCTGGACGTGCCCAACCGCCGGCTGACCCTCCGGGTTCCCGACGAGGAGCTGGCCCGCCGCCGCGCCCAATGGAAGCCGCGCCCGCCCCACTACGCGCGGGGCTACGGCCGCCTCTTCCTGGACCACGTGCTCCAGGCCCACGAAGGCTGCGACTTCGACTTCCTCCGCGGCAAGACCCCCGTCCGCGCCGACGATACCGCCGGCCCCAGCCACAGCTAGACCCCGACCTCCTAAGCCGGGGTCAGGTCTTGCATTACGACATTTCAGTACGGGGTCAGGTCTTACATTCAAACAAATGTCGGAATGTAAGACCTGACCCCTTCTCAGGTGGCCCGAATGTCGTAGTGCAAGATCTGACCCCGCTTACTGCACATAGGAATGCCGTAATTCAAGACCTGACCCCTTACTGCAAAGCCTGGCGGAGGGAGCCGGCGGCGGCTTTCAGGCGGCGGCGGGCTTCGGGGGCGTCCACGCCGAGGCGGGCCATGGTGATGGCGACCTTGGCGCGGGCGCCCGAGGCCTCGAGCAGGCGCTCGGCCTCGCGGGGGGGCACGCGGCCGAGCTGGCGGATCAGGCGCAGGGCGCGGGCGCGGAGCTTGGCGGAGCGGGGGCGCAGGTCCACCATGCGGTTGCCGTAGACCTTGCCGAGGCGCGCGAAGGACGCGGTGGTCAGCGTGTTGAGCGCGAGCTTGGTGGCGGTGCCGGCCTTGAGCCGCGTGGAGCCCGTTAGCACCTCGGGGCCGACCGCGAGCGCGATGACCACGCGGGCCGCGGAGGCCGGCACCTGTGGGTTGCAGGTGACCAGCACGGTGGCGGCGCCGCGCTTGCGCGCCTCGCGCAGCGCCGCGCGCACGAACGGCGTCACGCCGCTGGCCGCGATGCCCACCACCACGTCGCCGGGCCGCGCGCGCTTCCGGATCTGCCGCGCGCCGTCGGGGCCGTTGTCCTCCGCGCCTTCGGAGGAGCGGAACACGGTGCGCCGGCCGCCCGCGATCACCGCCTGCACCAGCGACGGCGGCGTGTCGAAGGTGGGCGGGCACTCGGCGGCCTCGAGCACGCCCAGCCGCCCGCTGGTGCCCGCGCCCACGAAGATGAGGCGGCCGCGGCGGGAGAGCGCGCGCACGATCAGGTCCACCGCGCGGCCGAGCGCCGGCGCGGCGCGGCCCACCGCGCGCACCGCGCGGCGATCGGCGCGGTTCATCAGCCGCGCGATCTGCGCCGCCGACAGCCGGTCGAGCTGGCCGGTGCGCGGGTTCGCGCGCTCGGTCGGCAGCCGGTCGTAGCGGATGCGGCTCATGCCGCGAGCCCTAGTGCGCCTCGAACCCGAGCCATTCCTCCACCTGCTCCACCAGCCGATCGCACCGCTCGTCGAGCTGCGCGTCCGTGAGATTGGCGATCGGATGCGGCATGTCCAGAAACGGGTAGCCGGGCTTGCCCCAGCTCTCGGCCATGGCCCGCCCGGTGTTGCGGAACGGGGTGGTGACGATGGCGATGGCCGGCACTCCCTGCTCCTCCATCAGGATCGCGTCGAGCACACTGCTCGAGCTGCACGACCCTCAGTCGCCGACGCCGGAGATGACGAGATCGGCCTGGGCGCGCAGCGCCTTGATGCCGGCCTCGTCCACCTCGTGGCTCGCCGAGCGCTTCCGATTCCGCACCGTGACCGTCATCTGATGGCGCCGGGCCAGCCGCTCCGCCAGCTTCTCGAGGATGGGGCTCGCGTTGAACTTGGTGTTCTCCACCAGCCCGAGCCGCAGGCCCCGGGGGCTCGCGGGCCGCGGTGCCAGCTTGATCGCGCGCTCCACCGGCTTCGAGGTCGGATCGAAGAGCTTCATGCGGTGTCTCCTTCACTGGGTAGCTCGATGCGGGTGGTGACGCTGCGGGTCCACTTGGTCCCCCACCCCGGCAGGCAGGCGGACCAGCTCCCCGCCCGGCCGCCCGCGAACGCGATCAGGATGTCCTCGGGCCGCTCGAAGCGGTAGCGCCAGGTCGTCTCGTCCGCCGGCGTCACCGCGCCCGGCAGGCGCGCGCCGCGCTTGTAGTCGGCCACGGACCGGCGCGTGTGCTCCATCAGGAAGCGCTGGACGTCGAGGCGGCTCCAGCCCGCCTTCTGCAGCAGCTCGGCGTGTTCGCCCGCGAAGACGATGAGCGTCTCGTTGAAGCCGAGCAGGTTCGGCGTGCCCACGTTGCCAAGCGCGTCGGCGAAGCAGAGCAGGAGCGGCTCCGGGGCGGCGGCCAGGTGGTTGTAGACCTGGTAGAGGCTGTTCGACGCGATCAGGGTGACCGCGCTGTCTTCCCGCCGAAGCCCGCGCGCCACGTGCAGCGGCTCCCACGGGTGATCCTCCTCGTTCTCCGCGAAGCAGAAGCTGTACTTGCCGGGATTGCCGAGCGTGGCGCGGTCGAGGAGGCCCGGACGCGTGTTCATCACGTTCATCATGATGAGGCGCACCGCGCGGCCGATGGTGGCGTTGGGGCGGTGGCCCTGGCCGAACGCGTTGTTGCCGCTGTTGATGCCGAGCCGCTTCGCGATCGGCCCGTTGACGACCAGCGCCATCGCGGAGCCGCCGGTGCTGCTGGCCGGGCCGTGGTAGGCGAAGGCGGGCGCGCAGAGGCTCCGCACCGCGGCCACCACCACCGGCATGTACTCGGGGCGGCAGCCGGCCATCACCGCGTTGATCGCGGCTTTGTCCGCGATCACCTCGGCATTGCGACCGGGGATCTCACCCAGGCGCTCGGGGCCCTGGAGCCCCGCCGCCGCCAGCATGGCCGCGATCGAGCGGTCCGACGGCGGCACCACCGGCAGGCCGTCGGTCCAGCCCGCGTCGTAGTAGGCCTCGATCAGCGCGGCCGGGTCGGCCGCCTCGTCGATCTCGCTCACCGGGTGGCCCGGGGGCGGCGGCCGATCAGCCCCGCCCGACGAAGGGCATCTTCGTCGCCATCACGGTGAGGAACAGCACGTTGGCGTCGAGCGGCAGGCTCGACATGTACACGACCGCGTCCGCCACCGCCTTCACGTCCATGGTGGGCTCCACCGCGGTGGTGCCGTTGGCCTGCGGCACGCCCCGGGCCATGCGCGCGGTCATGGGGGTGGCCGCGTTGCCGATATCTATCTGGCCACACGCGATATCGTACTTGCGGCCGTCCAGCGCGGTCACCTTGGTGAGGCCGGTGACGCCGTGCTTGGTCGCGGTGTAGGGCGCCGAGTTGGGGCGCGGGGCGTGCGCCGAGATCGACCCGTTGTTGATGATGCGGCCGCCCATCGGGGTCTGGGCCTTCATGATCTTGAACGCCTCCTGCGTGCACAGGAAGACGCCGGTCAGGTTGGCGTTGACCACCGTCATCCACTGCTCGTAGGTGAGATCCTCCAGCAGCACCGGCGGCGCGCCCCCGCCCGCGTTGTTGAAGAGGACGTCGAGACGCCCGAACGTCTCCTTCGTCCTGGCGAAGAGCGCCTTGATCGACTCGGGGTTGCTCACGTCGGTCTGCACCACGAGCGCCTGGCCGGGCGTGCCCTTGCCCTCGTTGGCGGCGCTCTCCAGCATCTCCTTGCGCCGCCCCGCGAAGACGACCGCGTAGCCCTGCTTCATGAGGGCCAGGGCGCTGGCCTTGCCGATGCCGCTTCCCGCTCCCGTGACGATCGCGACCTTCTGCGTTGAAGTCATTGTCGGCCTCCCGGGGCCGAACCTTAGCCCGTGAGACGGCGGCAGTCAATGCGGCTATTTGCCGCGGCGCCTTTGCTAGTATGGGCAGGGCAATGGCCACGCTGACCGACCACATCACCTATGCCGACGCCCAGCGGCTCTGCTCGCCCGCCCGGCTCTGGGAGCTCTTCGACGGCGACCGGCAGCGGCTGAACATCGCGCAGGAGTGCATCGACCGGCATCCGCCCGATCGGGTCGCGGTGCGCATCGCCCGCGCCGACGGCCGCGACGAGGCCTTCTCCTTCGGCCAGCTCTCCGCCTGGTCCGCCCGCTTCGCGCACTACCTGGCCGAGCGCGGCGTCGGGCCGGGCGACCGCGTGGGCATCATGCTGGAGCCCTCCCTGCCCTTCTACGCGGGGCTCTTCGGCGCCATGAAGCGCGGGGCCATCGCGGTGCCACTCTTCACGCTGTTCGGGCCCGACGGCCTGCGCCTGCGCATCGACGACTGCACGCCGCGGCTGCTGCTCGTCTCGCCCGCCCAGGCCGACATCGCCCGCGACGTGCCCGGGCTCGCCACGGTCGTGGCCGACGAGGCCTTTCTCGCCTCGCTCGCGGCCTACCCGATCCGCTTCGCGGCCGAGACCCGCGCCGACGATCTCGCGGTGTTCCAGTACACCTCGGGGACCACGCGCGAGCTGCCCGCCGCGGTGCGCCACCCCCACCGCAGCATCGTCACGCTGATGGTCGCCGCGCTCTACGGCACCGGCGTCCGGCCCGGCGACCAGTTCTTCTGCCCATCGTCGCCCGCGTGGGGCCACGGCCTCTGGCACGGCACGCTGGGCCCGCTCGCGCTCGGCGTCACCACCGGCGCGTTCGCGGGCAAGTTCGACGCCGACCGCCTGCTGCGCGCGCTCGCCGAGCACGGGATCACCAACCTCTCGGCGGCGGCCACCCACTACCGGATGATGAAGAGCGCGGGCACCGCGTCCCGCTACCGCTACGCGATCCGCAAGCTCTCGTTCACCGGCGAGCCCATCGACGAGGCCACCCGCCTCTTCGTGGAGGCGACCTTCGGCACGCCGGTGTGCAGCATGTACGGCACCACCGAGGTGGGCGTGATCCTCGCCTCCTACCCGGGGGCGCCGGACTTCGCGGTGAAGCCGGGCTCGCTCGGCAAGCCGGTGCCCGGCGTGGAGGTCGAGGTGCAGCGGCCCGACGGCACGCGCTGCGCCCCCGACGAGCCGGGCGAGATCCGGGTCAAGCGGCGCGACGGGTGGTTCCCGACCAAGGACCGCGGCTGGACCGACGCGGAGGGCTACTTCTTCCACGGCGGCCGCGCCGACGACGTGATCATCTCGGCGGGCTGGACGATCAGCGCGGTGGAGGTCGAGGGCGCGCTGCTCAAGCATCCGGACGTCCGCGAGGCCGCGGTCGTCGGGGCGCCCGACCCGCTTCGCGGCCTCGTGGTCAAGGCCTTCATCGTGAGCCCGCGCCGCGGCGACGACGCGTTCGCCCGCGAGCTGCAGGAGTGGACGCGCACCCGCCTGGCCCAGCACGAGTACCCGCGCCGGGTCGAGTTCGTGGCCGAATTGCCCAAGACGCCGGCCGGCAAGGTCAACCGCAAGGTGCTCCGCGAGCGCGAGGCCGGCGCCTCCGTTCCCACGCCCTAGCCCGGACTATCCATGAACGGACAACGCGCGAGGCGGACGGGGCCTGTCGTCGCGGGCGCCTCCCGGGCGACCGGCTCCGTCACCCACTCGCCGGATTCGCCGCTCTTCGAGCGGCGCACCGGACTCGGGGGCCCCACTGCGCTCGCTCGCCCGGGAGGCGCCCGCGGCGCCACCCGTCCGATCACAGTCGAGCCCGCTCATGAATAGTCCAGGCTAGGAGGCGGCGATGGCGTCCGAGACCGAACAACTGTTCCCCAAGATCACCCAGCAGGCCCTCGACGACTTGCGCCGCCGCGTCGGTGTGCCGATCACCGACACGCTCGAGCCGTGGTGCCACGAGGCCACCCGCGACAACATCCGCCACTACGCCCACGGCATCGGCGACGACAACCCGCTCTGGTGCGACCCGGCCTACGCGGCGGGCACGCGCCACCGCGGCATCATCGCGCTGCCGAGCTTCCTCTTCGCCACGAGCCGGATCATCTCCGGCTACGTGGGCGGGCTCTCGGGCGTGCACGCGATGTGGGCGGGCGCGGACTGGACCTGGCACCAGCCGGTTCGGCGCAACGACGAGATCGCGACCGAGGCGTGGCTCAAGGACCTGATCGAGCACGAGACGCGCTTCGCGGGCCGCGCGGTGCAGCAGGTCTACCACGTGAAGTTCCGCAACCAGACGGGCGCGCTGCTGGCCGAGGCCGATAGCTGGTGCTTCCGCACGGAGCGCGACCACGCGCGCGAGCGGGGCTCCAAGTACGCCGAGGTCAAGAGCAAGCCGCCCCGGCGCTACTCCGACGAGGAGCTGGCCCGCGTCTACCGCCTCTACGCCGCCGAGGAGATCCGCGGCGCGACCCCGCGCTACTGGCAGGACGTGAGCGTCGGCGAGCGGCTGCCCGAGATGGCGAAGGGCCCGATGACCGTGACCGGCTTCATCGCCTACGCGCAGGGCTGGGGCGGCCTCTACATCCGCGCCAACAAGCTCAACTGGAAGCAGATCACCCGCCACTCGGGGCTCGGCATCAAGAACCGCTTCGGCATCCCGGACTGCCCGGAGCGCGTGCACTGGGAGCCCGAGTTCGCCCTCGCGGTGGGCGCGCCCGGCGCCTACGACTACGGCCCCGAGCGCTGCTCCTGGCTCACCCACCACCTCACGAACTGGATGGGCGACGACGGCTTCCTGCGCCGCGCCCACTGCAAGATCCGCCGGCACAATCCGGAGGGCGACTACCTGATCATCGAGGGCCGCGTCACCGGCAAGCGCGTCGAGGACGGCCGCCACCTGGTCGAGATCGAGCAGGAGGCCCACAACCAGGACGGTGAGGTCTCGGTGGTGGGGGGCGGCGTGGTCGAGCTGCCCGCGCGCGCGTGACCGACGTCCGCTCCGGCCTCGACGTCCTCCGGAGCCGCCTGTCCTCGCTGCTGGCGGGCCGCCGGGTCGGCCTGCTCTGCCACCCCGCCTCGGTCACCCGCGATCTCACCCACGCCGCCGACGTGATCCGGCGGCTGCCGCGCGGGCGCCTCACCGCGCTGTTCGCGCCGGAGCACGGCCTGGCAGGGGTGGCGCAGGACCACGCCCACATCGGCACCGAGTTCGACCGGAGCCGCCGGCTCCGCGTGCACAGCCTCTACGGCAAGCGCCTCGAGCCGACCCCCGCCATGCTGCGGGACGTGGACGTGCTGGTGGTGGACCTGCAGGACGTGGGCGCGCGCTACTACACGTTCGCGTGGACCACCGTGCTGGCCATGCGCGTGTGCGCGCGCGAGGGCAAGCCGGTGATCGTGCTGGACCGGCCGAACCCGCTGGGCGGCGAGCGCCTCGAGGGCAACTGGCCCGATCCGCGGTTCGCCTCGTTCGTGGGTCTCTACCCGCTACCGATCCGCCACGGCATGACGATCGCGGAGCTCGCCGCCTACCACAACGAGACGCAGGGGCTCGGCTGCGACCTCACGGTGGTGCCGATGGCGGACTGGCGCCGCGAGATGCTCTGGGAGGACACCGAGCTGCCGTGGGTCGCCCCCTCGCCGAACATGCCCACCCCCGACACCGCGCGTGTCTACCCCGGCGGCTGCCTGCTGGAGGGCACCAACCTCTCCGAGGGGCGCGGCACCACGCGGCCCTTCGAGTGGGTCGGCGCGCCGTACCTGGACGGCCCGAAGCTGGCCGCCGCGCTCGAGCGCCGCGGGCTGCCCGGGGTGCGCTTCCGCGCCGCCGCCTTCGAGCCCATGTTCCACAAGTGGGCGCGTCGCACCTGCCGGGGCGTGCAGGTGCACGTGACCGACTGGGACCGCTTCCGGTCCTACGCGACCTACCTGGCCCTGATCGTCGAGGCGCGCCGGCAGGCGCCGCGGGCCTTCCGCTGGAAGCGACCGCCCTACGAGTTCCAGTGGAAGAAGCTGCCCATCGACCTCATCTGCGGCACCGACCGGATCCGCCGCGCCATCGAGGCCGGCACGCCGCTGCCGCGCCTGGAGGCCTCCTGGCGCGGCGACCTGGCCGCGTTCGCGCGGGCCCGCCGGCCCTACCTTCTATATAGATGAGCGGATGAATGCGCTCGCGCTGCTCTTTCTCCTGGCCTTCGTGGTCTCGGTGGATCTGCGCATCATCGCCCCGGTGCTCCCGTCCATCACCGAGTCGCTGCGGGCGACCGCGGGGGCGGTCGGGCTCGCCATGACCAGCTACGCCCTCGCCTACGGCGCGGGACAGCTCGTCTACGGCCCGCTGTCCGACCGCCACGGCCGCGTGGCGGTGGTGCGGGCGGCCGCGGTGGGCTTCAGCGTGTGCACCGCGCTCTCCGCCTTCTCCACCACCGCCTGGCAGTTCGTCGTGGTGCGCCTGCTCGCGGGCGCCTTCGCGGGCGCGGTGATCCCGCTCACCATCGTCCACATCGGCGACACCGTCGCGTACGCGCGCCGGCAGGTCGTGGTGGCGCGCTTCTCCGTCGTCACCTCGGCGGGGCTCGCCTTCTCGGCCGCGATCGGGGGCCTCGTGGCCCACTTCGTCTCGTGGCGGGCCATGCTGGTCGGCTACGCGCTGATCGCGCTGGTGCCCTCGGCGCTGCTGTGGCGGCTGCCCCCCGGCCGGCCGGTGCGCGCGCCGGGCGAGGTGGAGCCGGTGGCGCGCTTCACCGACTTCCTGGTGGATCCCTTCGGCCGGCTGGTCTACTGCTCGGTCTTCGCGGAGGGCTTCCTGCTCTGGGGCGCGGTGACCTACCTCGGCGCCTACGCCGCCTCGCGGTACGCGCTCGACCAGTTGAGCGTCGGCCTGCTCTTCGCGCTCTTCGGCGTCGGCACCATGGTGGGCGGCGCCCTGATGGCGCCGCTCCGCCGGCGGTTCTCCGAGCGGGGCCTGGCGGGCGGGGGCGGGCTCGCCATGGGCCTCTCGCTGCTGATGCTGATCCCGGCGGGGGCGTGGCCGGTGTTCGCGGCGGCCATGCTGCTGCTCGGCCTGGGCTTCGTGGGCCTGCACACCACGCTGCAGGTGTACGGCACCGAGATCAGCCAGGCCGCGCGCGGCAAGGCCTTCTCGCTCTTTCCCGCGAGCCTCTTCTCGGGCATGGCCGCCGGCACCGCGGTGATGGGCCCGCTCGTGGACGCGGGCGGCGAGCGCATCGTGCTCGGCGTCTCCGGGGTGGGCCTCGTCGCGGTCGGCGCCGTCACCGCGCGCATCCGGCGCGGGAGGAGCGCATGAGCCTCGAAGCGATGGTGGGCCGGCAGCTCGTCGTGGGGCTGCCCGGCCCCGACGCCACCGACGACGACCTGCGCCTCCTGCGCGACATCCACGCGGGCGGGCTCATGCTCTACCGGCGCAACTTCGAGACGCCCGAGCGCTTCCTGCGCTTCATCGCGCGGCTCGAGGACGGGCTCGGGCGCCGGCTCCTGATCACCACCGATCACGAGGGCGGCCGCATCATCATGCTCAACCGGGGCGTCACGATCTTCCCGGACAACCTCACCGCGGGCACCGCGGGCGACGAGGCGATGGTGGCGCGCCAGGGGCTGATCGAGGGGCGCGAGCTGCGGCGGCTCGGGGTGGACGTCAACTTCGGGCCGTGCCTCGACGTGCTCACCGAGCGCTACAGCCCGAACATCGGCATCCGCTCCTACGGCAAGGATCCGGCGCTGGTCTCCCGCCTGGGCGCCGCGCGCATCCGCGGCATGCAGGGGGCCGGCCTCTCGGCCTGCGCCAAGCACTTCCCGGGCAAGGGGCACGCGCCGGTGGACGCGCACCTGGGCCTGCCCGTGATCGACTCCGACTGGGCGGACATGCACGCCGTCCACCTGGCGCCGTTCCTGGCCGCGATGGAGGCGGGCGTGGACTGCATCATGACCTCGCACCCGCTCTACCCGAATCTCGATCCGGCGCCCGCCATGCCGGCCACGTTCTCGAAGCTGATCGTGGAGGACTACCTGCGCGGCCAGGTGGGCTACCGCGGCGTCGTCGTGTCCGACGATCTCGAGATGGGGGCGATCGGCGCGCTCTGCCCGATCGGCGAGGCGGCGGTGCGCACCGCCGCGGCCGGCCACGATCTGCTCCTGGTCTGCCACACCGCGGCGGCGCAGCGCGCGGCCTACGAGGCGGTGGTGGCGGCCTACCGCGCCGGGACGCTGCCGGTCCGCGCGCTCGAGCGCAGCATGGCCCGCCTCGACGCGCTCGACGCCAAGCGGCCCGCGCGCGTGACCGGCGGCGCGCCCCACGCGGAGGCCGACGGCGAGCCGCTCGCCCGCGCGATGGCCGCCCGCGCGGTCACGGTGGTGGCGGCGCCGGATGCCGCGTGGCGGCCCGCCCTCAACGGGCGTGTGGTGGCCATCTTCCCGCGGCTGTCGGCGCTCGCCGACCGGATCACGATCGAGCCCGCGATGCAGGACGAGCCGCGCTACCTCCGCGAGGCGATGGCGCCCCACGGCGTGCAGCCCGAGTCGCTGGTGGTGGGCGTGGAGCCGACCGCCGAGGAGATCGAGCGGGCGCGAGCCGCGGCCGCCGCCGCGGACGCCACCGTGCTCTTCCTCTACGACGCGCACCTCTACCCGTCGAACCGGGCGCTGCTGGAGGCGGTGCAGGCCGGGGCCCGGCGGCTCGGCGTGGTGCTGATGCGCGATCCGTGGGACGCGGAGCTCCTCGCGCCCGGGGTGGGCGCGCTCACCGCCTACGGGTGGCGGCGCTGCCAGCTCGACGCGGTCCTCGCGCGCCTGCTGACCTGAGCCGTCACGGCCGCTGCAGGATCTGGGCGAGCTTCGAAGGGTCGACCGGCTTCACGACGTGCTCGTCGAAGCCGGCCGCGGCCGACCGGGCTCGATCCTGAGGCTGTCCATACCCGGTGAGGGCCACGAGCCGAACCCGGCGCCCGAGCCGTTGACGCAGCCGTCGTCCTACCTCGTAGCCGTCGACGTCGGGCAGACCGATGTCGATGAGCACGACGGTCGGCGCCCGATTCAGCGCCATCTCGATCCCTTCGGCGCCGGTTCTGGCCTCGCGCACCTCATGACCCGCGATTCGCAACAGGCCGCCGAGCATCTCCCGTCCGTCGTCGTTGTCCTCGATCACGAGGACGTGCTGCGGCGCGACCACCGTCTCGACCGGGCGGCGCTCGGACGGTAGAGCCTCGCGGGCGAGCGGCAGCCGCACCACGAACTCGGCCCCCCGGCCGGCTCCCTCACTGGCGGCCTTCACCCGGCCCCCGTGCAGCTCCACGAGGCGCTTCACCAGCGTCAGACCGATGCCGAGGCCGCCTTCCGTGCGGGCGAGCGTCGGGTTCACCTGCGCGAAGAGCTCGAAGATCGACTCCAGCCGATCGGTCGGAATGCCGACCCCATTGTCCCGGACCTTCAGCACGGCCTCCTCGTCCTCGGGGGCGACCGCGATCCAGATCGAGCCGCCCGGCTGGGTGTACTTCGACGCGTTGCTCAGGAGGTTGCCGACGATCTGCTGAAGTCGGACCGCGTCCCCGATGACCGCGACGGCGCGGTCCGCGAGCGACAGCACCACCCGCTGACGCTTCCTCTCGATATGGTGCCGCGCCGATTCCAGAGACTGCTCGGCGATCGATCTCAGGTCGACGCACTCGCGGTCGAGCCTGACGTGCCCGCCCGCGATCCGGGCCACGTCGAGAAGGTCATCGATCATCCGCGCGAGATGCTGAGCCTGACGCTTGATCACGCGGCGGGCCCGCTCGTACTGGGGCGGCAGGTCGCCCCCGTCCTCGAACGACGCCACCGCGTTCACGATGACCCCCAACGGATTTCGCAGCTCGTGCGCGAGCATCGCCAGGAACTCATCCTTGGCCTGGTTGGCGGCCTGAGCCAGGGTCCGGGCCTGAATCTCGCGCGCGAGCAGATCGTCTCGTTCGCGCTCCCATTGCTTTTGCCGGGTGATGTCACGCGCCACCTTCGACGCCCCGATGATGCGGCCCTCGTGATCCCTGACCGGAGAGACGGTCAGCGAGATCGAGATTCTCCGGCCATCCTTGGCGACCCGTACCGTCTCGAAATGCTGGATCGCCTCGCCCCGCTTGAGCCGGCTGAGGATCACCTCTTCCTCGCTCAGTCGGTCGGGAGGGATGATGACCGTGATCGACTTCCCGAGGACCTCGGCCTCCGCATAGCCGAACATCGCCTCGGCGGCCCGGTTCCACGACATGATGCGGCCGTCGAGCGATTTGCTCACGATGGCGTCATCGGCGTTCGCCACGATGGCGGCGAGACGCGCCGCGTCCTCTTCCGCCCGCTTGCGCGCGCCGATGTCCTGAAGCACGTTGACGGCCGCGAGGACGCGCCCGTGCTGATCGCTGATCGCCGAGACGTTGACGCGGACGGTCACCCGGGCCCCGTCCGGACGCTCGATGATCACGTCCTCGTCACGCTCGCCGCCGTGCCGGAGCACGTCGGCCATCGGCGTCTCCGCGTGCCCGAGCAAGGCGCCGTCAGGGCGGAAGAGCCGGAACGCGTCATAGAACCGCTCATCCGTGGACCCAGGGGCCGGCTCACGGCCCCACAGCTCGACCGCCCGTCGATTGTACAGGCGGATGATGCCGCTCGGCGCTTCGCAGACGTACACCGCGGTCGGGAGATGATCCACCAGGCGCCGGAGATCGACGATCATGTCGCCCTGGTCAAGCATCGCTCACCCTGTTCAGGTTCGGGCGAGGATCATGTAGGTGGCGCGGCCGGCGGCCACGAGCTTGCCGGCCGCGTCGGTGATGGTCGCCTCGCCGAACGCGATCGTGCGGCCCCGCCGCAGGATGCGCCCCTCCGCGAAGACGTCGCCGTCGCTCGCCCCGATGAAGCTCACGTTCATGTCGAGCGTGGTCTGGCCCACCCCGCCCGCGGAGGCCTCGTGCATGGTCGCGAGCGCCCCGCCGACCGCCATGTCGGTCAACGCGGCGTAGACCCCGCCGTGCACCGGCGCGCCCGCCGCGTTGCGCAGCTCGTCGCGCACCGGCACCCGCAGGCGCACCCAGCCCTCGCGCGCCGCCTCCACCTCCACGCCCAGGTGGCGCCAGAACGAATTCGATCGGGCGCGGGCGCGCACCCGCTCCAGCAGGTCGTCGCTCATGAAGGCTCCGGCGGATCAGCGGGGCATATCGGGCTGGACGGCCTCGTCCAGGGTGAGCGGCGGGCGGGCGCGGAACGCCTCGCGGCGGATCGGGCACTCGGCGAGATCGCACATCGCGCAGTAGATGCGATGGCACGGGTCGGTATGGAGCGTCATCTCGCCCTCCGCGCCCAGCTCCTTCATCACGCGCTCGCCCAGGTCCTCGGCCAGATCGTGCGAGCGCTCCACCGTCCAGAACTCCGGGACGACCAGGTGGGCGTCCACGTGGTGGAAGCGGCCGGCGCGGATCGCGCGCAGGTGGTGGATGCGGATCACGCCCTCGCCCAGGTGGGGCTGCAGGACCTTCAGCAGGCGGTCCAGGAGGGCCGGGTCCTCCTCGTCCAGGAGGCCGCCCGCCGCGACGCGAACGAGGCGAAACCCCGTCCACAGGAGATTCAGCGCCACCACCGCGGCCGCCACCGGGTCCAGCCACGCGAGCCCGGTGAACCGGACCAGGAGCAGCCCGATGACGATCCCGGCGCTCGTGTAGAAGTCGCTGAGCACGTGCCGGCCATCCGCCACCAGCGTGAGCGACTCGTACTTGCGGCCGGTGCGGATCAGGTACCACCCGAGCAGGAGGTTCACGAAACCGGCGCCCAGGACGATCGAGACGCCGACGTCCAGCGCGCGCAGCTCCGGACCCCGGACCAGGCTCAGGATCACCTCGTAGACGATCAGCACCGCCGCGAAGGCGATCAGGCCGCCCTCGAAGGCCGCGCTGAAGAACTCGATCTTGCCGTGCCCGTAGGGGTGGTTGCGATCGGCGGGGCGGCCCGCGAAGATGATCCCGCCCAGCCCGAACACCGCGGCCACCACGTTGACGATGGACTCGAGCGCGTCGGACAGGATGGCGGTGGAACCGGTCAGGAGATAGGCCTGGTACTTGGCGGCCAGCAGCAGCACCGACACCGCCAGCGAGATGGCGACCGCGCGCAGCCGCGCCCGCGCCTCCACGCCCGCCGCGATCCCGTCCGCCATGGCCTCCCCATCCACCATGGGTCCGATGATACCCGCGCCGGGGCCCGCTTGCCGCGTCGGGTATCATGAGCGGGTAAGGTCACCCTCACCCGAAGGAGCCGCGCGATGATCGTCACCCGTCCCGCCGCCGAGCGCGGCCACTTCGACCACGGCTGGCTCGACACCTCGCACACCTTCTCCTTCGCGGGCTACCACGACCCCGCGCACATGGGCTTCCGCGCGCTCCGGGTCATCAACGAGGACCGCGTGCAGGGCGGCCGCGGGTTCGGGGCGCACGCGCACCGCGACATGGAGATCGTGACCTACGTGCTGGAGGGCGCGCTCGAGCACGCCGACAGCATGGGCAACCGCTCGGTCATCGTGCCCGGCGACATCCAGCGCATGAGCGCGGGCACCGGGGTGACCCACAGCGAGTTCAACCCGAAGCCGGACCAGCCGGTGCACTTCCTCCAGATCTGGATCCTGCCCGGTCGCCGCGGGCTGGCCCCCGGCTACGAGCAGAAGGCGATCCCGCCGCAGGAGGAGCGCGGGGTGCTGCGGCTCATCGCCGCGCGCGACGGCCGCGACGGCGCGGTGACCATCCACCAGGACGTGGATCTCTACGCCTCACGCCTCGAGCCGGGCGAGCGCGTGAAGCACGCGCTGGCGAACGGGCGGCACGCGTGGCTGCAGGTGGTGGCCGGGCGGGTGGAGGTCCAGGGCACCGCGCTCGGCGCCGGCGACGGCGCCGCGGTGAGCCGGGAGCCGGCGCTCGAGATCGTGGCCCTCGAGCCCGCCCACTTCCTCCTGTTCGATCTGGCCTAGGACGCCTGGCCGAGCTGCTGGCGGACGAACTGCTTGGCGTCGAACTCCTCCGCCACCCGGTTGTCGTTCTCGAGGATCGCGGCGGCGTCCGTGTCCGCGAACTCCATCACGCCCATGTCCTCGTAGGCCCGCCGCACCCGATTACCCCAGAGCCCGATGTCCTTCACGGTGGGGACGATCCGAGTAAAAAGACGCCGTCTGAACTGCTTCATGGTGTCCGACTGATCCACCGCCGCGATGCACTCGGCAACCGGCAGGCCCAGGTTCTCCCAGACCTCCTTCTGGTTGAAGCGGTCGCGCATGTGGTAGCAGGCCTCGACCACGAACTCCTCGCGCTCGTCGCGCTCTCCGTCGGTGAGCTGCGGGTAGTAGTCGCGCAGGGCGAGGCGGCCGAAGGCCACGTGGCGCGCCTCGTCCTGCATCACGTAGGCGTTGACCGCGGCGCACAACGGGTTCGTCGAGTGGTCGCGGATGCGCTGGAAGGCCGCGAGGGCGAGCCCCTCGATGAGGATCTGCATGCCGAGATAGGTCATGTCCCAGCGGCGGTCGGTGATCGTCGCCTCGAGCAGCTTGGCCAGCGTGGGGGTGATCGGGTACGCGAGCCTGAACTTCTCGTGGAGCAGCCGGGAGTAGGCCTCCACGTGGCGCGCCTCGTCCATCACCTGGGTCGCCGCATAGAACTTGGACTCGTAGGTGGGCACGGTCTGCACGATCCTCGCGGTGGCGATCAGCGCGCCCTGCTCGCCGTGCATGAACTGGGAGAGCGAGTGGGCCTGCAGGTTGCGCCGGATGTGGACCCGGTCCTTCTCGTCGAGGCGGTTCCAGAGATCGGTCCCGTGGATCGCGATGGTCCGGTCCGACATGCCCATCGGGTTGTCCGGATCCACGTCCTGCGACCAGTCGAGCCGGTCCGCCGCGTCCCACTGCTGCTTCTTGCCCTTGGCGTACAGCCGCAGCAGATCGTCGCCGCCGTCCTCGTACTCCCAGGTGAACGCGGTGGTGGTCTGACCCTCCACCTTCCACTGGGTCTGCTCGACGGGCAACCGGTAGAGAAACGTGCTCGACATGGCATCCCCCGCTTCGAGGAGTGAGTGGTCGTTCAGTGGCGGAAGGATAGCACTGAACGGCCGTTCAGGAAATACGGGGGCGGTCGAGCAGGGGCGCCAGCAGGGGCGCCAGCACCATGGTGCCCGCGGTGCCCAGGATGACGAGCCAGGACCAGCCGAACCCGATGCGGCCGGTCTCGGACAGCACCAGCAGCCCCAGGTTGACCACCGCCATGAACACCATGGCAAACGCATTGGCGCGGTCGGCGCCCGCCCGCGTGATCAGGCCCAGCAGGAAGACGCCCAGCAGCGAGCCGAACGTGACGCCCGCGATCTTGAAGGCCAGCCAGAGGAACCCGCTGAAGAACGAGAAGCCCCAGGCGAGCAGCGCCAGCACCACGCCGAAGGCCACCACCGCGGCCCGGGACACGAGGAGGTAGTGGGCCTCGCTCCGCCCGCGCACCAGGAGCGGCCGGTAGATGTCGGTGACGAACGAGGCCGAGAGCGAGCCGAGCGGGGAGTCGATGGACGCGAGCACGATGGCCGCGAGCATGACCCCGCGCAGCAGCTCCGGCATCGCGGTGCGGATGAAGTACGGCAGGATCTCGTCGGGGCGCGGCAGGCCCGCGTTCGGATGCTGGGCGTAGTAGGTGAAGAGACCCGCCCCGATGCTCAGGTAGATCGCCAGGGTGATCAGCGTGCCGAGCGGGGTGACGGCCAGCGTGCGCTGGCTCTGCTTGCGGGTCTCCACCGTGAGGAGGCGCTGCATCAGATCGTGATCGGTGCCGAAGGCCGCGGTCGAGCCCACCACGCCGTTGAGCACGGCCAGCCACACGATGCTCGGGTCGGAGAGCACGCGGCGCCAGAAGTCGGACTCGCCGGGCGCGGGCCCCCAGTTGATCACGTTCAACCGCCCGGCCTCGGCGGCGGTCTGGTACATGGCCGGGAGCCCGCCGTCGATCTGGCTGGCCAGGAACGCGACCGTGAGCCCGCCCCCCACCAGGAACATGGTGGCCTGGAACACGTTGGTCCACACCACCGCCTTCACCCCGCCGAGCGCGATGTAGACGATGGACACCAGGCTGAAGACCACCACGGTCGGCCAGACCGGCCAGCCCAGGAGCACCGACACCGCCACGCAGGCCGCCATCAGCCGCACGCCGGAGCCGAGCAGGCGCGTGACGAAGAAGAAGACGGAGGCGGTCACCTGGCTGGCGGCGCCGAAGCGGTGGGCGAGGAACTCGTAGATGGTGACGCAGTTGTAGCGGTAGAAGGCGGGGATGAACAGCAGCGCCACCACGAACTTGGCCACGCTCGAGCCGATGAAGAACTGCGCGTACTCCCAGTTCTCGCTGTAGGCGGTGGCGGGCACCGCGATGATGGTGACCGCGCTGATCTCGGTGGCGAGGAACGACAGGCTCGCGGCCCACCAGGGGATGCGCCGGCGGGCGAGGAAGAAGTCGGTGGTCCCGCGCTGCTGGCGCGTGAAGGCCCCGCCGATGGCCAGCAGCGCCAGGAGGGCGGCCACCACCACCGCGTAATCGGGCCACGTGAGCACGGTCCATTATGGCGGATGCCGGCGCCGGTGGTCTATGATCCACTGTGGGACCGCGTGATGATCCGGCACTCGGCGGGACGATGGATGGTGCTCCTGGCGCTCGCCGGCTCCGTCGCCGGGGCCGCCCTCGGCCTCACCGGAGTGGGCCGCTGACCCTGGGCATCATGGGCACGGGCCGCCGCGCGCGGGTGCTGCGCGCGATGCTGGTCGGCCTGCTCGTCTCGGTCGCGGTCACCGCGCTCTCGCGCACCGGCGTGCTCGCGGGCTGGGAGACCCGCGCGGTGGACGCCTTCCTCTTCCTCCGCGACCGGGTGGCCGCGCCCGAGATCACCCTGGTGGTCATCGACGACGACGCCTTCCAGGCCCTCGGGCAGCGCCAGCCGCTCCCGCGGCGCTACGTCGCCGACCTCGCCGACTTCCTGCTCAAGAGCGGCGCGCGCGTGGTGGCGTTCGACCTCGTCCTCACCGCGCCCACCGCGCCCGCGGAGGACGAGGCGCTGCTCGCCACCGTCGCCCGCTGGAGCGCGGCGCGCCCCGGATCGCTGCTCTTCGCCACCTTCGCGATCCCCGCCGACAAGGACGGCGCGGGCGGCTACACCCTGCTGCCGCCCTTCGCACCGGAGCTGGGCGGGATGCTGGGCTTCGCCAACGCGCCCATCGGCGCGGACGGCATGGTCCGCCGCTTCACGCCGGTGCTGCCCCGGGCGGGCGGCGGCTGGCTGCCCGCGTTCTCGCTGGCCACGCTCGCCGCGTCGGCCGGGCTTCCGCCCGCGGAGCTGGCAAAGCGGCTCGCGGGGGACGGCGCCGGGATACCGCTGCCCCTTCGGGACGAATCCGGCACGCTCGCCGGGCCGGCGGACACCCCGGTGAGCCAGCTCGCCGCCCGGCCGTGGCGCATCGACTTCACGGGGCCGGCCGGCGCCTTCACCACGTTCCCGAGCGAGCCGCTGGTGCAGCTCGCGCGCGCCGGCATCGTGCCGGATCAGGACAATCCCTTCCGCGACCGCATCGTGCTGGTGGGCGCGACCTTCACCGAGAGCCGCGACCTCTTTCCGACCCCGACCGGGCTCATGGCCGGCGTGGAGATCCACTCGCACATGGTGAACACCCTGCTCTCGCGCCGGACCCTGCTGCCGCCGCCGTGGTACCTCAACGTGGCGCTGCTCACCGTGGTCTGCGTGTCCATCTCGCTGCTCTCGCTCTGGCTGCGCCCGATCTGGCTCGCGCTCGTCGGCCTGGCCCTGGTGGCCGGGCTGGTCGCCGCGTCCTACGAGGCCTACACGCGTGGCGGCTACTGGCTCGACTTCCTGGCGCCGCTGATCGGCATGCTGGTCTATCTGCAGGGCGCCCACATCCTGCGGCGCCGGCGCCTGCGGTCCGCCTTCGGCCAGTACGTGAGCCCCGAGATCATGGACCGGGTGCTGCAGACCGGCACCCCGCTGGGCGGTGAGGTGCGCCGCGTGACCGTGCTGATGTCGGACCTGCGCGGCTTCACCACGATGTCGGAGCGCCTGCCCCCCGAGGTCGTCTCCGAGATGATGAACGAGTACTTCACCGCCATGGTGGACGTGATCCTGGCCCATCGCGGCCTCGTGCAGGACTTCGTCGGCGACGCGATCATGGCGGTCTACGGCGCCCCGCTCGACGATCCCGAGCACTGCTGGCACGCCGCCCACACCGCGGTGGCCATGCACGCGGCGCTGGACGGGCTGAACCGGCGCTGGGAGGGAGAGGGCCGCGGGCCGCTCGCCATGGGCATCGCGGTGCATACCGGGGAGGCCTTCGCGGGGACCCTGGGGGCGCCCCGGAAGAAGAAGTACGCGGTGCTCGGCGACACCGTCAACACCACCTCCCGCATCGAGGGGTTGAATCGCGACCTCGGCACCGGCATCCTGATCAGCGGGGCCGTGCTGGCCGTCCTGAAGGACCGCGTGGTGGTGCGGGACCGGGGCAGCGTCACCGTGAAGGGCCGGCGGCAGCCGGTCGAGATCCACGAGCTCATGAGCCTGACGGAGGCCTGACCCGATGAGAGTGCTCCCGCTGCTGTCCCTCGCCCTGGGCGCGCTGCTCGCGCTCGCGGCGCCCGCGGATGCCCAGACCGGCGAGACCGCGGCAGTCATCACCGAGATCAAGCCGGCGCGCGGCCGCGTGGAGGTCAAGCCGGCCGCCGGGGGCGACTGGCGGCCGGCGCGGCCCCTGCTCGCGCTGCGAGCGGGCGATCTCGTGCGCACCACCGAGAACGCGAGCGCGGTGGTGCTGCTCTCGGGCGGCCGCGGGACCGTGCGGGTCGAGGGCGCCGCGGGGAGCCTCACGGTGCCGGGGCCGACCGCGGCCGGCCAGGGGCAGAAGGCCAAGGCGCTCGTCGAGGCCAGCCTGGGCTTCCTGGCCGGGACCACCCGGGAGGCGTCGCAGGCCGCGCTCGCCACCCGCAGCGCGGCGCGGCCGCCGATGATCCTGAGCCCGCGGAACGGGCCGGTCCTGCCGCAGGCACTGGCCTTCGAATGGCTCGGCAGCCGCTTCAGCCGCTACACGGTGCGGCTGGTCGGGCCGAGCGGCCCGGTGGTCGAGCGGCGCCAGGTGACCGGCGCGCGCTGGGCGTATCCCGCCGACGCGCCGGCGCTGGCGCCCAACGTGCGCTACACGCTGCAGGTCACCGGGGCGGGCCATCCCCCGCAGGAAGTGTGGTTCGAGGTGGTGGACGCCCAGCGGGCGCGCGCGGTGGCGGGCGATCTCACCGCGCTCGAGCAGGGGCTGGGGGGCTCGGTGTCGCCGACCTCACGCGCGGTGATGCGGGCGGGGCTGCTCGCGCGCGAGGGGCTGCTGCACGACGCGCGGCGGGTCGTGGTCGCCGCGCTCGACGCCGACCGCGACGAGCCGACGCTCCACCTGCTCCTGGGCGATCTCTACACCCGCACCGGCCTCGCCGACCTCGCCGCCGAATCCTTCGACGAAGCCGAGTTCCTCCTGAAGAAGTAGCGGGCTTACGCCTTTTCGCGCAGCCGGCGCAGCAGGTCCGCGAAGGACTCGGCCCGGATGATGCGGTCGAACTGGCTCCGGTAGGTGCCGACCAGGCTCACGTTCTCGATGAGGACGTCGTAGGCGGTCCAGCTCTCGTTCACGCGATGCAGCCGGTACTCGACGGGAATCTGCGAGCCCTTGGCGGTGACCACCTGCGACCGCACCGAGGCCGTGTCGCCCTCCACGCGCTCGCCGGTGTACGCGATGGACTCTCCCGCGTAGCGATCGATCTTGCCGATATAGGCCACCGCGATCAGGTCGGTGAAGAGCCGCACGAACTCCTGGCGCTCGGCGGGCGTGCGGTCCGTCCAGTGACGGCCCAGCGCCCGGCGGGACATCTCGGTGAAGTCGAACAGCGCGTCGGCCGCCCGCCGGATCTCGGCGCGGCGCTGCTCGGAGGCCCCCGCGCTCGCGGCGGACGCCTGGGTGAGGGTCTGCAGCGCCTCGTCGACTCGGGACTTCACGGTCTCGGTGGGCGTCAGGGCGGACGCGGCGGACGCGGGCAGCGCCAGCAGCGCCGCCAGCGTCATCGTCATCAGGATGTGTGCCGTCAGGGTGCGTCGCATGATCTCTCCTCGTGGGGTTCGACGGGCGGCGCCCGCCGGTATTCCACCTTACCCTGATTACCGTTTTCGCGCGCGCCGGGGGACAATAGCGTCCATGAATCGCGCCCTTGCGAGCAGCCGGCTCGTGGTCGTGGATCTCGGCGGCACCTGGGTGCGCGTGTCCGTGTCGGGTGGGGCGCCGCGCGCCTACCGGGGGCCGACGCCGGGGGTGGCGGGGCTGCCCGCACTGCTCGCGCGCCTCTGGCGCCGCTGGCGGCTCTCGCGCGGCGACGTCGCCGCGCTCGGCGTGGCCTCGCGCGGAGTCTGGACGCGCGGCGAGCGCCGGGCCCTCGCGCGGCGCCTGCGGCGCTTCGCCCCGCGCGTGATCGTGATCTCCGACGTGGAGGCCGCCTATCTCGGCGCGCTCGGGGCGGTCCCGGGCGTGCTGCTGCTCGCGGGCACCGGCTCGATCGCGCTCGGGCGCGACCGCCGCGGGCGGGTCACGCGCGAAGGCGGCCTGGGACCGCTGCTCGGCGACGACGGCTCCGCGTTCTCGATCGGCCGCGCCTGGCTGCGCGGGGGCCCGGTCCGCCCGGCGCGCGCGCGCGATCTGGCGACCGCCCCCGACGCGGTCGCGCGCATCGCCGCCCTCGAGCCCGGCGTCCTG
>DATHSW010000343.1:0-6142 GCA_035463855.1 Candidatus Deferrimicrobiaceae bacterium
CGGGACGCGCAGCGCGCCGAGATGTCGGAATGTAAGACCTGACCCCGACTAGCGGCCGAGGCGGAGGATGCGGGCCACGCGCGACTGGCGGAGGCGCGGGTCGAGCGCGTCGCGAATTCCCTCCCCCACCAGGTTGTAGGAGAGCACCGTGACGAGGATGGCCAGCCCCGGGTAGAGGGTCATCCACCACGCGATCTCGATGTAGTCGCGACCGTCGTTGAGGATGTTCCCCCAGGTGGCGTAGGGCGGCTGCACGCCCAGGCCCAGGAACGACAGCCCGGCCTCGGTCAGGATGGCGGCCGGGATCCCGAGGGTCATGGCGACCAGGATCGGCGCGATCGCGTTCGGCAGGATGTGCCGGAAGATGATCCGGAGCGCCCCCGCGCCCACCGACTCCGACCAGACGACGAACTCCCGCTCTCGGAGGGTCAGGAACTCCGCGCGGACGAGCCGGGCCACCCCCATCCAGCCGGTCAGGCCGATCACGGTCATGATGGTCCAGATGGACGGCTTCAAGAACGCGAGCACGGCCAGCAGGAGGAAGAAGCGCGGGAAGACCAGCATCAGGTCCACGAGGCGCATGACGATGTTGTCCACCACCCCGCCGTGATAGCCGGCGGCCGCGCCCAGCAACACCCCGACCGCGGCCGCGATGCCGACCGAGACGAAGCCGACCGCCAGCGACACCCGCGAGCCGTAGAGCACGCGCGACAGCACGTCGCGCCCGAGGGGGTCGGTGCCGAGCCAGTGGCTGCGCGACGGCGGGATCAGGATCTTCTTGGTGTCGGGCCGGTTCGGGTCCCAGGGCGCGAGCAACGGGGCCAGCACCGCCAGGGTCACCAGCACCAGGACCACCACGCCCCCGCACATGGCGAGCTGGTTGCGCGAGAACGTGCGCCAGAACAGCCGGATCTCCCCGCGCCCCCAGCCCGGAGCCGCCATCTCAGCGCCGCCGCCGGCCGCCGAAGCGGATGCGCGGGTCCACGAGGCCGTAGGTGATGTCGGCGACGAGATTGGCCACCAGGGTGAGGGTCGCCACGATCACGAGGTTCCCCATCACCACCGGATAGTCGCGGGAGAAGACCGACTGCACCATGAGCTGGCCCATCCCCGGGATGGCGAAGATGGACTCGATGATGACGCTGCCGCCGATGAGGCCGGGCAGGGCCAGGGCCAGGATGGTGACGACCGGCAGCATCGCGTTGCGGAGCGCGTGCTTGCCGATCACCACCCGCTCCGACAGCCCCTTGGCCCGCGCGGTCTGCACGTAGTCCTGGCGGACCACCTCGAGCATGCTCTGCCGCATGTAGCGCGAGAACCCGGCGAGCCCGCCGAAGGTGGCGACCACGATGGGCAGGACGAGGTGGGAGAAGAAATCCCACTGCTGCTGCCAGAAGGACAGGTACTCCCAGTTCAGCGAGCGCAGACCCGAGATGGGCAGCCAGCCGAGCTGCACGCCGAAGAGGATCATCAGCAGCAGGGCGAGCCAGAAGTCGGGGGTGGCGAAGCCCACGAACACGAAGATCGTGGTGATCTTGTCGTAGAGTGAGTACTGGCGGGTCGCCGAGAGCACGCCGATGGGAACCGCGAGCCCGACGATGATCGCCATCTCGATCAGGTTGAGGAACAGGGTGACGGGCAGGCGCTCGCCGATCTTGGTGAGGACCGGCCGGCCGTCGGGCAGGAACGAGCGCCCGAAGTCGAGGCGCACCGCGCGCTTGAGCCACTGCCAGTACTGCACGTGGATGGGCTGGTCCAGCCCGAACTCCTTGATCAGCCGCTCCTTGACCTCGACCGAGGCGTTCGGATCCTCCGGGGTCAGGAAGTCGAGCGGGCCGCCGGGGGCCAGGCTGATCACCACGTAGGAGACGAAGGTGATGCCGATCAGGAGCGGGACCGAGAGGAGGAAGCGGCGGAGGGCGAAGAGCGCCATCTAGCCGGAGGTATAGCGCTGCTGTTGCTTCGGTACGTACCACTCCGTGAGGTTGTGGAGGATGCCGGCCGGGGCGGGGCTCACGCCGCGGATGCGCGCGGCGACCACCGGCAGCGCGTCCCGGTTGTAGAGGAAGATCATGGGCAGATCGTGGGCGAGGATCTCCTGGAGGCGGTGATAGTAGCGGACGCGCTCGTTCTGGGCGCAAGACATGCGGCCCGCTTCCAGGAGCGCGTCGACCTCCGGGTCGGCGTAGCCGGTGCGGTTCATCTGATCCGGTCCCCGCTGCGAGGAGTGCCAGACCACGAACTGATCCGGATCGGTGCCGGTGCCGAGGCCGAGCACGATCACCTCGAACCGGCGCGGCTTGACGAACTCCTTGATGAAGGCGGCCCACTCGATGAGCTGGATGTCGGCCTGGATCCCGATCTCCTTCAGCCGCTGCTGGACGATCTCCGCGATCTTCTTGCGCTCGTCGTTCCCCTGGTTGGTCCGGATGGTGAGGGTGAACGGCTTGCCCTCCCGGTCCTCCACGACGCCGTCCCCGTCCCGGTCCTTCCAGCCCGCTTCTTCGAGCAGGACCTTGGCCTTCGCCGGATCGTAGGCGAAGCGCTCCACCTGGTCGGTGTAGGCCCAGGTGCCGGGACGGATCGGGCCGGTGGCCTCGCGGGCGAGGCCGAGCCGGACCCCGTCGATCAGCTCCTGCTTGCTGATGGCGTGGGCGAAGGCCTGGCGCACCCGCCGGTCGGCGAAGCGCGGGTCGCGCAGGTTGAAGCCCAGGAAGGTGTAGTCGCTCGCCGGGTAGCGGAACTTGTGGTAGGCCTTGCGGAAGGCGGGATACTCGGTCTGCCGCGCGTACTGGATGCCGGTGAGGGTGCTGACGTAGTCCACCCCGTTGGCCTTCAGCTCGAGGAAGATGGTGGCCTGGCTCGGGATGACGCGATAGACGATCCGGCTCAGGTAGGGCCGCCCCTCGTAGTAGTTCGGGTTGGCGACCAGCACCACCTTCTCCCCCGGCTTCCACTCCTGGAAGAGGTAGGGGCCGGTACCGACCGGCCGGCTGTTCTGCGGCGACTCCCGAAGCGTGCCCGCCTCCGCGAACGACTGCAGGAGGTGCTTGGGCAGGATGTAGGTGCCCCACGTCTCCACCGCGCGCGCGTAGGGCTTCGCGTAGCGCACCCGCACCGTGTAGGGATCGGGCGCCTCCACGTCCTTCACGAGCAGGAACCCCTCCTTGAAGGGCGCGGGCGTCTTGGGGTTGACCATGGTCTGGTAGGTGAAGACCACGTCGTCGGCCGTGAAGGACCGCCCGTCGTGCCACTTCACGTCGCGGCGCAGCTTGAAGGTCAGCTCGAGGCAGTCGCGGCTGTAGGTCCACGACTCCGCCATCGACGGAGCCGTGTTGAGGTCCCGGTCGAGCTTGACCAGCCCGTCGTAGATCAGCGAGCCCACCTCGTGCGACGACTGGTCGGAGGTGAGGCTCGGGATCAGGCCTCCGATGTCACCGATGGAAGCCTGGATGAAGGTGTCGCCGTAGGCGGGGGCGCCGCCCGCCGTCGCGCCGTCGTCGGATACGCTCTCGATCGGCCCGTTGCAGGCCGCCGCCAGCAGGCCGCAGCCGGCCCAGACCAGCAGGGACCGACCGCACGCGCGACGTCTCGGCATGTGACCGGCGGCTACTTCTGCGGGGCGGGCGGCGGGGGCGCCGGGGTCGCGGCGGGCGCGGCGGGGCTCGCGGGCGCGGGCGCGGCGGGGGCCGACGCGGGCATGACGCTCACGGCCCGGTTGTGCGACATCATGGAGAGCGCGAACGAAGTGACCATGAAGGCGACCGCGACCACCGCGGTGGCCTTGCCGAGCACGGTGGGCGTGCCCATCGAGCCGAATACGGCCTGGCTGCCGCTGCCGCCGAACGCGGAGCCGATGTCGGCGCCCTTACCGGCCTGGAGCAGCACGAGCCCGATGATCACCAGGCTCACGAGGATGTGAACGATCACGATCAGAGTAAACATGTGGGACCCTACTCCTTCGAAGCGCCGCTGCGGGCGGCGGCCTTCTTGACGATGGTGATGAATGAAGGCGCCTGCAGGCTGGCGCCACCCACGAGCGCGCCGTCGATGTCCGGCTGCTCGGTAAGGGCCTGGGCGTTGTCGGGCTTGACGCTGCCCCCGTAGAGGATGCGCACCGACTGCGCCAGCTCCTTGGACGCGACCTCGGAAACGAGGCCGCGCAGGTAGCCGTGCACCTCGGCGGCTTGAGCCGGGGTGGCGTTGACCCCGGTGCCGATGGCCCACACCGGCTCATAGGCGAGCACGCAGCGCGCCAGGTCGTCGGACGAGAGCCCCGCCCAGCCCGCGCGCAGCTGCCCCTCCACCACCGTGAAGGTGAGCCCCGTGCGCCGCTCCTCCTCCGTTTCGCCGACGCACAGCACGGGGCGCATCCCGTGCTGGAGGACCGCGGCCACCTTGCGGTTGATCTCCTCGTCGGTCTCGCGGAACACGTGACGCCGCTCGGAGTGCCCGAGCAGGACCCACCGGCAGCCCAGCTCCGCGAGCATCGCGGGCGAGACCTCGCCGGTGAACGCGCCCTGCTCCTCCCAGTGGCAGTTCTGGGCCCCGAGGGCCACCGCGGCCCCCTTGAGCACCTCGCCCACCGCGGGCAGCGCGGTGAAAGGCGGACACACCACCACCTCGACCCCGCGTGGGCGCTTGAGCCCGTCGCGGACGGACTGGGCGAGCTCGCGGGCCATGACCTGCGTGCCGTGCATCTTCCAGTTGCCGATGACGAGCGGGATGCGCATCAGGGCGCCTCGTCGAGCGCGGCCACGCCCGGCAGCACGCGGCCCTCGAGGAACTCGAGGAACGCGCCGCCCGCGGTGGACACGTAGCCGATCCGGTCCATGACCCCGGCCTGCTGCACCGCCGCGATCGTGTCCCCGCCCCCGATCACCGAGAAGGCGCCGGAGTCCGCGACCGCGCGCCCCACCCCGAGGGTGCCCGCCGCGAACGGCTCCTTCTCGAAGACGCCCATCGGGCCGTTCCAGATGATGGTCTTGGCGCCCTTCAGCACCGCGGCGAACTGGGTCACGGTCGCGGGCCCCACGTCGAGGCCCATGAGGTCATCGGGGATCTCACGGATGGCCACGGTGCGGAGGCCGCTGACCGCGTCCAACCCGGGCGCCGCCACCACGTCCACCGGCAGCCGCAGGGGAATGCCGCGGCTGCGCGCCCGCTCCAGGATGGCGCGCGCCGCCTCCACGCGCTCGGGCTCGAGCAGTGAGCGACCGACGCCGTGCCCCATCGCCTTGAGGAACGTGAAGGCCATGCCGCCGCCGATCGCGAGGCCGTCCACCCGATCGAGCAGGTGCTCGACCAGGCCCAGCTTGTCCGAGACCTTGGCGCCGCCCAGCACGGCCCACAGCGGCCGCTCGGGGCGCTCGAAGATCCGCGCCAGCGCGGCCAGCTCGCGGGCCATGAGCAGCCCCGCCGCCGCCGGCTTCAGGTAGCGGGCGATGCCTTCGGTGGAGGCGTGGGCGCGATGGGCCGCCGCGAAGGCGTCGTTGACGTACACGTGGGCGAGCGCGGCGAGCGATCGCGCGAAGGTCTCATCGTTGGCTTCCTCTTCGGCGTGAAAGCGCAGGTTCTCCAGCAGCACCACCTCGCCCGGTCGGAGGGCGCGCACGCGCTCCTCCACTTCCGGCCCCACGCAGTCGGGCAGGAGCGCCACCGGACGCTCCAGCAGCGTCTCGATCCGCTCGGCCACCGGGCGAAGGGAATACTTCGGATCGGGCTTGCCCTTGGGGCGCCCCAGGTGGGAGGCCATGACGAGCGAGGCGCCCCCCTTGAGACAGCAGTCGATGGTCGGCAGCACCGCGGTGATGCGGGTGTCGTCGGTCACGCGGGCGCCGTCGAGGGGCACGTTGAAATCGGCCCGCAGGAAGACGCGCTTCCCCGACAGGTCGAGCTGATCGACGACGAGCTTCGCCACGGTGAGCGTGCGACGCGGCCGCGGCCGGCCCTACAGCGACCGGGCCATGTACCGGATCAGGTCGCGCACCCGGCAGGAATACCCCCACTCGTTGTCGTACCACGCCAGCACCTTGACCAGGTTGCCGTCCACCACCGCGGTGGACGGCAGATCCACGATCGAGGAGTGCGGGTTGCCGTTGAAGTCCACCGACACCAGCTCCTCGTCGGTGGCGTCCAGGAT
>DATHSW010000344.1:0-3627 GCA_035463855.1 Candidatus Deferrimicrobiaceae bacterium
CAGGTCGGTGACGTCGTCATCAACCGGATCATCGAGTCCGAGCGCCCGGACTTCGACGCCGGGCAGTTCTTCCCGCAGATCACGCCCGAGCAGTGGGCGCCCTACCGCCAGCGGCTCGCCGGCTGGGCCATGGACACCGCGGTGAACGGCCTGATCTTCCCGATGCAATCGTTCCTGCTCCGCACGCGGCACCACACCATCGTGGTGGACACCTGCGTGGGCGACCACAAGGAGCGGGCGCGGCCCACCTGGAACAAGACGTCGAGCGGCGAGTATCTCAAGCGGCTCGCCGAGGCCGGGGTGCGGCCGGAGCAGGTGGACTACGTGATGACGACGCACTTCCACACCGACCACGTCGGGTGGAACACGCGCTGGGAGAACGGGCGCTGGGTGCCCACCTTCCCCAACGCCCGGTACGTCATGTCCGAGAAGGAGTGGACGTACTGGTCGGCCCTGCACAAGGACACGCCCCAGACCCAGATCGGGGACAGCGTGATCCCGATCGTCGAGTCGGGGCTCGCCCAGATGGTGAAGAACGACTTCGCGCTCGACGACGAGGTCCGCTTCGAATCCACCGCGGGGCACACCCCCGACCACATGAGCGTGCGCATCGCCTCCAAGGGCCAGCACGCGGTGATCACCGGCGACCTGATCCACTCCCCGGTGCAGCTCCAGGAGACCGCGTGGGTACCGCGGCCCGACTTCGACGCCAAGCAGGCCGCCGCCACCCGGCGCGCCTTCCTCGATCGCTATTGCGAGCGCGACGTCCTCGTGTGCGCCTCGCACTTCCCCTCGCCGTCCTTCGGCCGCGTCGTGCGAGAGGGCAACGGGTTCTGGTTCGAGTACGCGAAGGCCTGAGCGGCCGGCAGGATCCGACCCGGTACACGAGAGGAGCTGGCCATGCGCGCCCACTTCCTGACCGATCGCCTCTTCGACGGGGCCACCGCGCACACCGGCCGCACGCTGCGGCTCACCGTCGAGGGCGACCGGATCACCTACGTCGGCGACCACGCCTCCGGACCCGCGGTCGCGGCCGGCGAGGAGGTCGCGGATCTCACGGGCTGCTCGCTGCTGCCCGGCCTCATCGACATCCACGTCCACCTGAGCTACGGCAACGCCGAGGCCAACGAGGACATCGACATCTACACGCCGTTCGAGTACCGCGCGCTGCGCGCGATGGTCTACGCCCAGCAGGTGCTCATGGCCGGCTACACCTCGATCGCCGACCCCGCGAGCACCGGGCGCGTCAGCGTGGCGGTGCGGGACGCCATCAACGCGGGCTGGTACACCGGTCCGCGCGTCACCGCGGCCGGCCGCCAGCTCACCTCCCGCCAAGGGCTCGGCGACTGGTATCCCCCGTGGATCGGCGTGCCCGAGTCGTCGATCGGCGCGCTCGTGCGCAGCCCGGAGGAGGCGAAGGAGGAGATCCGCCAGCAGGTGAAGGACGGCGTCGACCTGATCAAGATCGACTTCGACGGCACCCAGATGAACCCGCGTACCGGCCACCTGATGGCCTGCTTCGACCAGGCCGAGGCGAGCGCGATGGTCGCCGAGGCCCAGCGGCTCGGCCGGCGCGTGGTCGCGCACGCGGTGGACCGCGAGGCGGTGCTCTACGCGGCCCGGGCGGGCGCGGACGTGATCTTCCACGCCTTCGACATGGACGAGGAATGCCTCGAGGCCATCGTCGCCAACGGCTGCATGCTGTCGCCGGCCCTCACCTTCCTCTACAACGCGATCGAGTTCACCCAGCCCTCGGACCCGTCGTTCTCCTGGCGGCCCGCGCGCAACCGGAAGGTCGTGGAGCGGGCCATCGAGGTCCTGAGCGCCGCGCGCAAGGCGGGCGTCCCGTTCCTGGTCGGCACCGACAGCGGCTTCGCCATCACGCCCTACGGCGAGTGGCACGCCCGTGAGCTCGAGATCATGGTGGACGATCTGGGCTTCACGCCGCGGGAGGCGCTCGCCGCCACCACCGTGAACAACGCCCGGGTGCTGCGCGAGCACGCGGACGTCGGCGCGCTCGCGCCCGGCAAGCTCGCCGACTTCATCGTGGTCAAGGGCGACCCCGTCGCGGACGTGGGCATGCTGATGAAGCCGGGGGCCATCGAGGCGGTGTACCTCGGCGGCCGCCGGACCGCGCTGGCCCTGCCCGCCGCCACGCGCCGCTACTCGTGGGAGCACAGCCACCGGCAGTGGAGCGAGGTCTACGACCGTGACCGCGTCGCCCGCCTGCGGGCCGCCGCGCGATAGGAGAACGCCATGCGCATCACCGCCGCGGTGCTCTACGACGTCAACAAGCCCTACGCGATCGAGACGGTGGAGCTCGACCCGCCCCGGCGCGGCGAGGTCCTCGTCAAGGTGGGCGCCGCCGGCGTCTGCCGCAGCGACCTGCACTTCCAGAAGGGGGAGGCGACCATCGCCCTGCCCGCCGTGCTGGGGCACGAGGGCTCCGGCACCGTCGAGGCGGTGGGAGACGGCGTGACCCTGGTCGAGCCCGGGCAGCGCGTCATCCTGAGCTTCGTGCCCAACTGCGGCCACTGCCCCTCGTGCGAGACCGGGCGGCCACATCTCTGCGACGAGCACGCGCGCACCACCGGCAAGCTCTTCGACAACACCTCCCGCCTGCACACCCAGGCCGGCCAGGACCTGGCCCACATGGGCAAGGTGGCGTGCTTCGCGGAGTACGCGGTGGTCCCCGAGGCCGGCTGCATCCCGGCGCCCGCCGGCCTCGACTTCCCCCAGATGGCGCTCATCGGCTGCAGCGTCACCACCGGCGTCGGCGCCGCGCTGTTCAATGCCGGCGTGCAGCCCGGCGACAGCGTCGCGGTCATCGGCTGCGGCGGGGTGGGCCTGAACGTCCTGCAGGGCGCGCGGCTCGCCGGGGCCACGACGATCGTGGCCGTCGACGTCAAGAGCGCGGCGCTCGACTTCGCGCGGAAGTTCGGCGCCACCCATACGGTGAACGCGCGCACCGAGGACGCGGTCGAGCGCGTCAAGGCCCTCACCGGCGGGGGCGCGCACTGGGCCTTCGAGGCCTACGGCGGCGGCGCCACCACCCGCATGGCCGTCGACATGGTGCGCAAGCGCGGCACCGCGGTCATCGTGGGCATCGCCCCGATCGGCGACCACGCCGCGATCGAGCCGGTCGGCGTCACTCGGATGGAGAAGACCATCCGCGGCTGCTACTACGGCACGGCCCGGCCCCGCCAGGACATGCCGCGGATCGCCGACTGGTACGGCCGCGGCCTGCTCGACATCGACGGGCTGGTGACCCGGCGCTACCCGCTCGCCGACATCAACCGGGCCTACGAGGATCTCGACACCGACGCGGTGGGGCGCGGCGTCATCGTCTTCTGAGGCCCGCGTCTATCGCCTGCCTCACCGAGACGGAGGCGGGCAGCGGGCCGCGAGCGTCCTCGCTAGCGAACCCGGCGACCGATGCGGCTCCACCGCGTGTGGCCGTCGGCATCCGAGGACCAGTAGATCCACACCGGCCGGCCGATGATCTGCGCTTGCGATACCGGCCCCCAGTGGCGGCTGTCCTCGCCGGCATTCCGGTTGTCGGCCATCACGAAGACGGCCCCGGGCGGGATCTGGATCGGTCCCACATCCGTGGGCGTGCGCACCTCG
>DATHSW010000345.1:0-5653 GCA_035463855.1 Candidatus Deferrimicrobiaceae bacterium
TGGTGCTGTGGGCGCTCGGCATGGATCACTTCGTACAGGGCCGGCGGGGTGGTCCATCTCCTGCTGGTCATCGCGGTCATTGTCGTCGTGTTCCAGTTCATCGGCGGCCGCCGATCCGTCTGACCGCGCCGTGGTGATACACGCGGTGGACCGCAACGGGAGGGTGGAGTGAAGGTCTACTTGATCGCCCCGAAGAACCCCGAATCGTTCTGGACCTTCGACCGCGTTCTGCCGAGCCTCGGGAAGCGGTGCGTGTTCCCCAACCTCGCCCTGCCGACGGTGGCGGGGCTGACGCCGCCGCCCCACGAGGTCGTGCTCTGCGACGAGAACGTCGAGCCGGTCGATTTCGACACGGACGCCGACGTCGTCGGGATCACGGGCTTCGTGGTCCACAAGCGGCGGATGTTCGAGCTCGCCGAGGCCTTCCGGCGCCGTGGGAAGCTGGTCGTGGTGGGCGGTCCCTTCGCGACGCTGTGCCCGGAGGAGCTGCGCGGCAGGGTGGACGTGCTCGTGGTCGGCGAGGCCGAGTACACGTGGCCGCAGTTCGTGCGCGACTACGAGGCCGGGGCCTGGCAGGCGGAGTACCGCCAGGACGACAAGCCCAGCATGCTGGACTCGCCCCTGCCACGCTTCGATCTCCTCAAGGCCGACCGGTACCGCAGCATGGCCATCCAGTTCGCGCGCGGGTGCCCGTTCAACTGCGAATTCTGCGACATCATCGTGATGTACGGGCGCCGGCCCCGGACCAAGTCCGTTGCGCAGGTCCTGGCCGAGGTCGAGGCGATCCACGCGCTCGGCGTTGGGAACATCTTCGTCGTGGACGACAACTTCATCGGCAACAAGAAGGAGGCCAAGGCGCTGCTCGCGGCGCTTATCGCCTGGCAGGAGACCCGCGGGTACCCGATCGAGTTCATGACGGAGGTCAGTCTCAACGTCGCTCAGGACGAGGAGCTCCTGCGCCTCATGAAGGAGGCGCACTTCACCACGATCTTCATCGGGATCGAGTCGCCGCGGAAGGCGAGCCTCGCCGAGACGAACAAGACGCAAAACATCCGCGAGGACCTCGTCATTTCCGTCCACCGCATCCAGGCCGCGGGCATCGAAGTCATGGCCGGCATGATCGTGGGCTTCGACCACGACGACCCGTCCATCTTCGAGGAGCAGTTCCGGTTCATCCAGCAGGCGCGCATCCCGATCTCGATGACGGGGATGCTGAACGCGGTGCCGAAGACGCCGCTGCACGAGCGCCTGCGCGCGACAGGGCGGCTGATCGCCGAGTCGGTGGGTGACCAGTTCGTGTTCACCAACATCGTGCCGGGCGGCATGTCGCGCCTCGAGCTCTATGAGGGCTACCGATCGCTGCTCCGGCGCCTCTACGGCTACCGGGCCTACCGGAGCCGCGCCATGGACTTCATCCTCAACCGGGGCACAGCCCTGGGCAGCCGGGTGCTGGCCCGCCGCGACGACCTGGCGGTCGTGGCGCGCATCGTGTGGACCTGCGTGCTGCGGACCTCGCCTCGCCGGGCCTGGCTGACGCTGTCCATGTGCCTCGAGACGGCCGTTCGGCGTCCGCGCGCCATCCGCGACGCCTTCACGCTGGCACTCATGCACAAGCACTTCTACGAGTATGTGCAGGAGACCTCGAGGGCGCTGGACGAGTTGATCCGGGAGCTGCGGGAGGCGGAGCCGGCACCCTGAGCGGTGCTCACCTCATTCGAGATGGTCCACAATCGGCCGCGGGAGGTCGCTCTATGGGGCTGATACTGCTAATCGTCTTGCTTGTGTTCTTGTTTGGTGGCCTGCCCCGCTGGGGTTATCACTCGTATGGTTACGGCCCCTCGGGCATCGTCGGGGTGATACTAGTTGTCGTCCTGATTCTCTTCCTATTGGGCCGAATCTGAGGACGCGAAGGGTCGTCGGGCAATAGAACGGTCCACCCGACCAAGGCTGATGCGGGGACGACGGAAGTGGCGCAGCATCATTCCTGACTGGGAGCCCGCCAGCGGTTGTCATCCCGTCGCAGCCCGCGGGGCTTCTCGGCCCCGCCAGAACCGCTGACACCGATCTGGCCCCCGGCCAGGATCGTCCACGTGCCGCTCCTGGCCGACTACGCGCGGGTCGACTACATCCAGGGTCATCGGCTGCCGTGGAGCGACCTCGCCGGCGTCGGCTCCAACCGGTCGGTCGCTGGTGGCCCCTGTCCGCGCTCGCCCCACCCACTCAGGCTCACCCGCTGCGGAGCGGTGCCAATCGGGTGGGGCACCCATGCCGCAGCGTAGCGGTCCTGTCCCACTCACAGCCACGCGTCCCACCCGCCAACATCTCGAATTTTCTGCAGTATCGGCTTGGCATTTCGGTTGCTAGCGACGAGTTCAAAGGAGGGTGCTATGCTCTGGACGATTGCGGTGATTCTTCTGGTGCTGTGGGCGCTCGGCTGGGGCACTTCGTACACGGCAGGCGGGTTGGTCCATCTCCTGCTGGTCATCGCGCTCATTGTGATCGTGTTCCAGTTCATTGCCGGCCGCCGGTCCATCTGACGGCGCTGCGATGAGATGTGCGGTGGGGCTAGCGCCGGCGCCCCACGAGATCGCGCTCCGTCAACGACTCCAGCCTGAAGGTCAACGAGATCAACGTCGAGACATTGAAGAGCGTGATCCAGTTGAGCGGACGGCGATGCGGCGCGGAACGCCTAACCAGGAGAGGAGAGCACCGTGAAACCTGTGACTCTCGTCGGTATCGCCCTGATCATTCTCGGCGTGCTCGCCCTAGCCTACCAGGGCATCACGTACACCACGCGTGAGAAGGTCATTGACGTTGGGCCGCTCCAGGCCTCGGTCGAGAAGAAGAGGAGCATTCCTCTGCCTCCGATCATTGGTGTCTTGGCACTTGCCGGCGGCGTGGTGCTGGTCATCGTCGGCGCTCGAAAGTCGTGAGAACGTCGCGAGAATGACCGCCGCGGGTATGTGAAGGGTGCCTTCACCGGCAAGCGGCCGTTTCGCAGTGCCTGGCGCGCGCCGTGACCTGATGTATCCGGGGGGAGGGTAGCGATGGGGAGGTGCGAAGCATGTGGCAAGGAACTCGCAGTTGGCGCGTCGCGGTTCTGCGGTGAGGAGTGTCGGGGCGTCTTCATGGAGCGCCTGAAGCATGGGACGCGGAGCGCCCCCGGCCGCACCGCCGCGAAACGACGGCGCAAGCGCGGACGCTGAAGAGGTACGCGTCCGTGGAATACGCGAGAAGCCTGAAATTTGCGAGTGACACCGCCTTCCAGGTGGAGCTGCGGCGGCGCGTCGAGGACTTCTTTCTCACCACCGGCCGTCGGCAACGCGACTGCTGGCAGATGTACGTGAAGACGGCGGTCTTCCTTGCCGGTTTCGCCGTGTCGTATTGGCTCTTGGTGTTCGTAGCCCAGGCCTGGTGGCAGGGTCTGCTCCTGGCCATTCTTCTCGGGTTCTCTGCGGCGGGGATCGGGTTCAATATCCAGCACGACGGCGGCCATCAGGCCTATTCGAATCATCCCTGGGTCAACAGGCTGATGGCGATGACGCTGGAGTTGATCGGAGGGAGCTCCTACCTGTGGCGATGGAAGCACGTCGTCATCCATCACACCTACGTCAATATCACGGGCCATGACACCGACATCGACCTCGGCAGCCTGGCTCGGTTGACACCCCATCAGGAGCGGCGCTTCTATCACCGGTGGCAGCACTACTACCTGTGGCCGCTCTATGGACTGCTGGCGATCAAGTGGCAGCTTGTCGATGATTTCCGAAAGCTGATCAGTGGCCGGATCAGCAACCAGCCATTCCCTCGCCCCAAGGGCTGGGAACTGGTGGTCTTCGTTGCCGGGAAGGCGATCTTTCTCACCCTGGCATTCGGGATTCCGTTGCTGTTCCACTCGGCGGGGGTCGTCCTATTCTACTATGTGGTAGCGGGCCTGGTCGCCGGTATGGTGCTGAGCGTGGTGTTCCAGGCGGCACACTGCGTCGAAGAAGCCGAGTTCCCGCTGCCGCGGGAGGACACGGGGCGCATCGAGCGCGCGTGGGCAATCCATCAGGCGGATACCACCGTGGACTTTGCGCGGCGCAGTCGCGTCGTCACGTGGCTCGTCGGCGGCCTAAACTTTCAAATCGAGCACCACCTGCTTCCACGGATCAGTCACGTCAACTATCCGGCGATCTCGAGACTGGTAGAAGAGACCTGTCGCGATTTCGGCATCAAGTACGCCGAGCACAGGTCATTCCGGGCAGGTATGGCATCCCACTTCCGGTGGCTGCGCCGGATGGGGCGCCCCGACGCGGTCGGGTGATTGGCCCGCAGGGCGGCGTGTTCACGCCTCGATTCGAGCAGAGGGGGCACGAAATGGCCACGGACGCCGAGATCAAGAAGTTCGTGCAGGGCCACCACGGCTTCATCCCGAAGGCGGGTTGGATCGCCCATGTCAAGGAGGTTCACGGTATACCGACGCTGCGTGAGGCAAGACGGGCGCGTCTGGATCGTAACGTCGAACCGTGCCCACCTGAAAAGCGGGAGGCGATCGAAGAGGCGTTTCGCCATTTCGGCATGATGTGACGGCGGTCGGCGTTTACTTCACCCGTGCGGTGCGTTCGCGGTTCGCAGGTAGTCGCGCTTGGCGCGCTCGAGCTCCCCGAGAATCTCCCGGCGCTCGGCGACGAGGCGCCTCGCTTGCTGAGCGCGCGTGAGAAGAAGTGCCCCGAACCGGAGCTGTTGGCGTAACCGCCCGGTCCCGACCAGATAGCGATACGCGACCAGACCCCCTAGCGGGAGTGAGACGAAGAAGGCGAGCGCCCAGCGGAGACCGGCCGCCCACCCGACGAGCGCCGTCTCGAGCGCCCAGAACAGCGGGAATGCGACGACACTCCCGAGGAGCCGGGTCGTTGCGTAGTCGGTCGGGCGGCGGGCCGTCCGCCCTGCGAGCCACCCGGGCAGGTAGTAGGGGAGGAAGTTCACGGCCGCGCCGTACGCGAAGAGGGGCAGCCCTGCGATCGTCTGCCAGGATCGTGCAACCCGCTGCCGCTCCGCCGTCCGCTCGAGACGAGACCGCGCCGCCTCGTCACGCAGTTGGTAGGCGGCAAGCCCGGCCTGGTAACCGAGAATCCGCTGCCAGAGTCGCTCGATGCGCTCTGGGTCGTGTTTGCGGAAGTGGTCGACCGCGTCCGTGGTCGCCGCGGAGAGCTGGAAGGGGTCGATGGGCCGACCGGCAAGCGCGCGCTCCTCCCACAGCTCACGCTCGAGCTCGCCGCGATACAGCACGTCGACGGCCCGTGCGAGCGCCATCGTATCGATGTGCTCGACGTTGACCGCCTCACGCTCCATCGCCTGCTGGATCGCCGTCGTGAGCATATGCAGCGCCTTCGCCGGCGCCTCGCGGTAGACGGCGAGGTACGACGAGACGTCGACCGGCTGTCCGAAAGAGACGAGGACGCGCCCGCGGAACCTCTTGCGGGCCTCGAAGCTGAGCCCCACCGGCACGAGGGTGAGCCGTCCCGGAACGTGCGCCTCGTAGCCGAGCGCGATCCGCGCCGCGCCGGTCTTGATGTGTCGAAGGTGCGCCTCCGAGTGGGTGGCGCCTTCGGGGTAGATGGCAATGAGCCGCCCGCGGTCGAATGCCTCGTCGCACGCCGTGAACATCTCC
>DATHSW010000346.1:0-7364 GCA_035463855.1 Candidatus Deferrimicrobiaceae bacterium
GACGAGATGCACGACGGGCGCCCCGGGGATGAGGGCGGATTCGGCTATCGGATCGTCTACGTCGAGCCCGCGCGCATCGCCGCGGCGGTTCGCGCAATCAGGGGCCGCCCCGCGGCATTGCCCTTCGTGCGCCAGCCCGTCTCTCGCAACTTGACTCTGGCGCGGGCGGTCACCGCGGCCTTCGGGTCCGCCCCGGAGCCATTGGCGCTCGACGCGCTGGTTCTACGTCTCGCGGAGGGCCTGATCGAAGCTGACGGCCAGGCTGCCGGTACTCCTCGTCGTCTCCACCATGCCGCCCTCGTCCGGGCCCGGGCCTTCCTGGATGACCGCTGCGCCATCGTGCGCTCGAGCGAGCTGGAGACCATGACCGGACTGGATCGCTACGAGCTTGCCCGTCAGTTCCGGGTCCTGTACGGGACGAGCCCCTACCGCTACTCGCTCATGCGCCGCCTCGACTTCGCGCGGAGTCGGCTGCGGGAGGGAATGCCGCTGGCCGAGCTGGCGCTGGCGGCGGGTTTCGTCGACCAGGCGCATTTCACCCGGGCGTTCAGAGCGGCACACGGCGTGACGCCGGGGCGCTACGCGCGGCTCTGCGCGGCCGGCGGCCGCTCGCGGCGGGAGACTCAGCCCTTGGTGCTGCCGGCGGTGAGGCCGGAGATGTAGTAGTCCATCAGGAAGACGTAGAGGAGCACCGGGGGCAGGCACGCGAGCACGGCTCCCGCCATCAGCCCTCCCCAGTGGTACACGTCGCCCTTGATGAGGCTGGTGACCGTACCCGCCGTGAGCACCTGCTCGCTGCTCGAGAAGATGAAGGCGAGCGGGTAGAGGAAGCCGGACCACGACACCGTGAAGGCGAAGATGGTGGCCGCGATCAGCCCCGGCACGGCCACGGGCAGGAAGATACGCGTGAGCATCTGCAGGTGATTGGCCCCGTCCACGAGGGCCGCCTCGTCCAGCTCCCGGGGGATGGAGGAAAAGTAGCCGATGAGGAGCCATGTGGCGAAGGGCACGATGAGGGGCGGGTAGACGACGAGGAGCGCCCACTTGGAGTTGAGCAGGCCGAGGTTGCCGATGATCTTGAAGAGCGGGATGAAGAGAAGGGAGTCGGGCACGAGGTAGACGAGGAAGACCGCCGTCCCGAGCACGCCCGCTCCCACGAAGCCGAGCCGGGACAGCGCGTAGGCCGCGAGCACGCTGATCGCCATGGACACGAAGACGACGGGGATGGTGACGAGCACGGAGTTCTTGAAGTAGATCAGGAAATCCGTCTTGGCGAGCAGGTCGCGGTAGTGCTGGAAGGTCACGCCCTCCTGGATCAGCAGCGGGATCCCCTTGAGCCCCTCGATCTCCTGGTTGGTCTTGAGCGAGGTGATGGCCATCCAGTACGGCGGGAACAGGAAGAAGACGACGAAGAGCCCGATGATCCCGTAGCAGACCAGCACCGTCGCGTTCCGGCGGCCCTTGCGGGTGCGCATCACATGGTGCTCCGCCGGATGCCCCGCAAGATGAAGAAGGCCGAGACGGCGAGGATGGGGAACATGAAGAGCGAGACGGCCGCGCCCAGCGGCACATCCCCGGTGGCGATGCCCAGCTCGAAGGCGTAGGTCCCGAACATCTGCGTCGTGTGGCGGGGGCCGCCCCGGGTGAGGACGCGGATGATGTCGAAGGTGGCGAGCGTCACGATGGTCGAGAAGAGCAGCGTGATCGCGATGATGTTCTTGAGCATCGGCAGCGTGACGTAGCGCAGCCGCTGGGGCGCGCTCGCGCCGTCGATGGCAGAGGACTCGAACAGCTCCTGCGGGATCGACTTGAGCCCGGCCAGGTAGGTGATCATGAAGAAGGGCGTGCCGTACCAGATGTTGACGAGGATCACCGAGAAGCGCGCCCAGAAGGGCTCGGACAGCCACGGCTTGGGACTGATGCCGACGAGCATGAGGAGCCAGTTGAGCGCGCTGTGGGTCGGCTCGTAGATCCACCACCACCCGAGGGACGACAGGGCGAGCGGCATCACCCATGGGATCAGGCAGAGGCCACGCCAGATGCGCTGGCCGCGCGTCGGTAGCGAGTTGATGACCACCGCCAGCATGAAGCCGAGGATGGCCTTCCAGAGCACGGCGAGGAAGGTGAAGAGGAACGACATCTGGACCACCGTCCAGAAGGTATCCATCGTGGTGAGATAGCGGAAGTTGTCGAGCCAGATGAAGGTCGTCTCCCGCTTGTTCAGCATGCTCAGGTAGATCGAGTAGAAGAACGGGTAGGCGACGAGCCCGCCGATCAGGCCGATCAGCGGAAGGCACATCACGACGCCGATCGTCGAGCGCGACCGCAGGTGGAGGCGCCACCGCGCCCGCTCGGACTTGACCCGGGCGGGCGTGGCGACGCCGGCGGCCGTGCGGTTGCCGCTCATGGCCGGCATTCTACCCTCGCTTGTAGCCCTCCAGCTCCTTGGCCGCCCACTTCATGGCGTCCTTCGGGGCCATGCCGCCCGAGGTGACCTTGCCCACCATGGTGGGCAGGAGCCACTTGTAGTAGATCTGCACGCCGTACTCCTGCTTGGCGGGCCAGCCGGCGACGATCAGCTTCTCGTCGCCGCGCACGGGATAGTTGTACTGCCCGCCCGGCGGGGGCCCGATCTCCGTCCACACGGGGTGATCCATGAACGACGGGAGCTGCGGATAGTCGTACCCCTGGGAGGCGGTGATCAGCTTCCGCTGGATCTCGCGCTGCGAGACGTGCAAGAGCAAGTCCTTGGCGGCCTGCTTCGCCTTGGAGAACTTCCAGATGCCCCACGAGAAGGGCAGGGCGCCGCGGAAGTGGCCCTTGGGCCCGCGCGGCACGTCGTGGTGCCAGACCTGCGCCGCCACCGCGGGCTGGTCGCGCTTGGCCACGGTCCAGGCGCTGGGCGGGTTGATGATGGCCGAGCCCTTGCCCGAGATCAGCCAGCGATTGTTGGACGCATCGTCCCAGCCGTAGATCTCCTTGGGCATGAACTGGGTCAGCTCGCGCAGGTACTCGATGACCCCCACCGTGGCGTCGGACTCGATGGTGATGTCGCCCTTCTCGTTCATCGGGAGCACCCCGTGAGAGGCGAAGAGGGGCCCGAGCCAGTCGTTGGAGTCGGTGTTCTCGGCGATGGAGGCGCCGAACGGGAAGCCGGCCGCGTGGACCTTCTTCGCGCCGGCGAGAAACATCTTCCAGTCCCAGGCCTGCACCTTGCCGGGCACCCGCTTCTTGACGTCGACGGGGAAGATCCCCTGGACGTCGATGCCCGCGTGCTTCTTCCAGAGATCCATGCGGGTCTCGAGCGGGTAGGTGTGGGAGCCTATGGGCGAGGGCAGCGTGACCCAGCGGCCGTCCTGAAAGTTGAGATACGTCGCGTTCTCGTTGAAGGTGCCGTACTTCTTGGTCAGGGCCTCCACCACGTCGCTCATCGGCTCGAGCTTGTCCTTGTAGAGCGTGCCGTTCCAGGTGCCGAAGGCGATGATGTCGTGGCCCGCGCCCGCCCGGTACTCGGCGGCGCCGGTGAGGTCGAGCTTGTTGCCGATCGAGGTGATGAAGTCGATGGAGATCTCGACCTTGTTGGCCTTGCCCCACTCCTCGATGATCCCCTTGAGCACGTCGTTCGCACCCGGGACCCAGTGGTCCCAGAGCCCCAGCGTCAGCTTGGTCTGGGCGCGGGAGACGTGGGGGAAGCCGGCGACGGTGGCGGCAACGGCCCCCGCGGCGGCAGTCTTCAGGAATTCTCGGCGGGTCCGGGGTTCCATCTGAGTCCTCCCTTCTGTGTGGGTGAGCGGGAGCTACCGCAGCGATGCCAACAGACGCCCCCACGGGCCGGGACCTGGCTGCCACGGCTCGCGTCCTGGTTGGAGGGAGACTGTACCTCACCTTCCTCATGCGTCGTAGTGCGACCGTACGGTCCGATGGTGGGCCTGGGGGTTCGCCGGCTCAATAGGTTGGGGAGACCATTTTCATGGGCAAGACGACAGAGCAGGCCGCAGAGGACACGAAAGGGTTGGCGCGCCCGCTTTCGGACACACGACCGCCTGGATCCGGTCCAGGCGGTGGATTTGGGCAGCGAGAGGTAGCGATCCGGGCGGCTTACGCCGCCCGGCCGACGTGGCTATCGGGCGTTGGGTTGCCGTCGCGATGAGCCGGGGACGCTTCCACGCGATAGGCCGTGCCTCCCGCGATCAGTGAATAGCGGGGCAGCAGAGACGTCGAGACGCTGTGGGTCTCGGCGAGGCCGAGGCACGCTTTCAGGCAGCGCACGTGGTGGGGCTCCGCGAAGGCCGAGCACGAGACGACATCCGACGGCTGGTCGCTCCCCACCTCGGTCAGGAAGCCCGCCGTGACCCGCTGTTTCTTGAAGGGGCAGTAGAAGCCCGTCCGTGACAGTGCGGAGCCCCCCGAGATCAGAGCCGACACCCACAGAAGCGCGACGGCGCCGAAGTAGACCCCGACGGGAACCGCGACGATCAAGAACCCCAGCAAGAGGAGAAAGGGCAGGACCCATTCCATGACCATCACCTCCCTCACGCGTCGTAGCGCGGCCGCAGGCTGACGCGTACGATCCGATGGTCGGCCTGGGAGCTCGCCGGCGCAATAGGCCGGCGAGAGCAGTTTCGTAGGCAAGACGACGGGGCCCGGGGCCGGGGTGCGTGCCTCAGGCAAATGAGGCGCATGGCTCATTGCTGGCGCGGCGTCCGGGGTGCTGAATGGTGCGGGACGAGTTCCCTGGACAGGGGGGTGAGAGCCCGTAGACGGGATCGAGCGCGAGAAGGGGAGCAGGATGAGAATCCCGGCACAATGCCGGGACGCGCGGGCGGTCAGCCCGACGCATCGAGGCCCGGACGGCGAACGATCTGCCCCGGGCCTCTTGCCTTCCAGGCGGTCGACTTTGCTATAGTCGGGCCGCGCATGAAGTGTCTTCAGTGCGGCCAGTCTGCTCCGTCCGACGCCAAGTTCTGCCCGCGGGGATCGGCCCCCAGGAGCGCGCCGTCCTCTTCTAAGTCGCTCGAGCTGCGCTCGGCCATGAGCCTCGCGCGCCTGCTCGCCGAACGCGGCCGAAGAGATGACGCCCGGGGCGCCCTCGCTCCGGTGTACGGCTGGTTCACCGAGGGCCTCGACAGCGCGGATCTCGTCGCCGCGAAGACCCTCCTGGCCGATCTCGCTTGATGTCCTGATCCAGCCACTGAGCCGTACCCCCGGGGAGGATGCGATGGACGTCGGTCTGCAGATGGTGTTCGCCAGCTACGGGTGGAGCGATGTGTCCGATGAGCAGGTCTGGAACGAGGAGCTGCGGCTCGCCCGGCTGGCCGCCGACCTGGGCTTCGACGTGCTGTGGTCCGTGGAGCACCACTTCAACGATTACTCGTTCTGCCCGGACAACCTCCAGCTCATGTCCTACCTGGCGGCGGTGTGCCCGGATGTCGGCCTCGGTACCGCCGCGGTGATCCTGCCCTGGCACGATCCCCTGCGCGTCGCCGAGCAGGCGGCCGTCCTCGACCACCTCAGCCGGGGCCGCCTCCGCCTCGGCATGGGTCGCGGCCTCGCCCGGCGGGAGTTCGAGGCCTTCCGGGGCACGATGGATGAATCGAGGGGACGGTTCGACGAGGCCGCGGAGATGATCCTGCGGGGCCTTCGCACCGGGTTCATGGAGGGTGACGGGCCGTTCTACCGGCAGCCGAGGACGGAGATCCGGCCGCGCCCGAAGCGGAGCTTCGAAGGCCGCGTGTACGCGGTGGCCTCCTCCGACGACTCGGTGGTGTCGGCGGCCAAGCTGAATGCGCGCATGGTGATGTTCGCCGACCGGCCCTGGCCCATGCGCATGCCGGCCATCCAGAAGCACCGGGATCTGGTGCGCGAGATGCACGGGGCGGAGGCGGGGCCGCCCCTGCTGGCCGACTTCTGCGTGTGCACGCCGACCCTGGCCGGTGCGGAGGCGAAGGCCCGCCAGTACATGGGGAAGTTCGTGGAGAGCAACTTCTACCACTACGAGCTGCTGGGGCCGCACTTCAGCACCGTGAAGGGGTACGACGCCTACGCGCAGAAGATCGCGATGGCCCGGGAGATCGGCATGGACGGGATCGTCTCCGCGTTCATGGAGGCCGGGGTCTGGGGCACGCCCGACCGGATCCTGCGCAAGCTCGACGAGCGGCGGGCCGTCGTGGGCGAGTTCGAGCTGGCCACGTCGTTCCGCTTTGGTGGCGCGCCCTTCGACCTGGCCGAATCCGGGCTTCGTCTCTACGCCAAGGAGGTCCTGCCGGTGGTGCACTCCTGGAGCCGAGCCGCGCTGAAGTCGTAGGGACCGCGTTCGCCCGCCTTGCTCAGGACGGCAGGATGACGGCCTTGCCTGTCGTCTGCGTGTCGAAGAGCTTGTAGGCTTCCTCCGCCTGCTCGAGCTTCCAGCGGTGCGTGAAGAGCTTCTCCACGTCCACGTGCCGGTCGGCGACGAACTCGGCGCATTCGGCCTGGCCCTGCTTCGAGAACGTCCAGGAGCCGACCAGCGTCACCTGCCGGCGCAAGAGGTCTGGACTCACGTCCAGCGTCACCTGGCCGCGCTCGCCGACGAAGCAGGCCGTGCCCCACGAGCGCACCGAGCGCACGGCCGCGGCGCGGGCCTCCGGCGCCGAGGAGGCGTCCAGCGTCTTGTGCGCGCCCTCGCCGTGCGTCAGGTTCCGGATCGCCGCCACAATGTCGTCCGACCTGGGATCGATCACCTCGTGCGCGCCGAACTCCCGAGCGAGCTTGCGCCGCTCGGGCGCGATGTCGATGGCGATGACGCGCGCGCCCATGACCACCGCAAGCTGCGTCGCCGACAAGCCCACCGGGCCCTGGCCGAAGATGGCGATCGTTTCGCCGCCCTGCAGAGTGAGCCGCTTCAGCGCCCCCCAGGCCGTCCCGGTGCCGCAGGAAATCGCCGCGCCCGTCACGAAGGAGAGCGAGTCTGGCAACGGCACCAGCGTCGACACCGGCACCTTCATGTACCTGGCGTGTCCGCCGTGCCCGCCCGAGCCGTAGACCACCGTGCCCTCGAGGCACATCTGCGTCCAGCCCGCCCGGCAGTGCTTGCAGTTGCCGCAGCCGTCATAGTGGTGGTCCATCACGCGTTGACCGACCCGGGCCTCCTTCTCGGTGACGCCGGCGCCCACCACCGCGACGATGCCGCAGGGCTCGTGGCCGGCGATCACACCGGCCTGCCGCTTGATGCCCCCGGTCACCGCCCCGGCCGGCTGGGCCGGCGCGCGATAGTTGTGCAGATCGCTGCCGCACATGCCCGACGCCTTGATCTCGAGGATCACGTCTCTGGGGCCGGGTGTCGGATCGGGGAACTCCCTGAGCTCCAGCTTCCGATCTCCGAGAAA
>DATHSW010000347.1:0-4148 GCA_035463855.1 Candidatus Deferrimicrobiaceae bacterium
ACCTGGGGGGCGGTGGGGGCGTTCGGGTCCACCTGGAGCGCCTTCTCCCACGCCTCGATGGCCTCGTTCGCGAGGTTGTTCTTGAGGTAGGCGTCGCCCAGGTGCTCGTAGAGCACGGGGTCTTCCTTGGCGAGGCTCACCGCGCGCTTCAGCTCGCGCAGGGCCTCGGCGTAGCGGCCCTGCTGGTAGTAGGCCCAGCCGAGGCTGTCGATGAAGTAGCCGTTCTCGGGCTCGATGGCGAGCGCCTGCTGGATGAGCTGGATGGCCTCGGTGAGGTTGGTGCCCTTCTCGGCGTACATGTAGCCGATGTAGTTGTACGACTCGGCGTGTTTGGGATCGAGGACGAGCACGCGGCGGAACGAGCCGATGGCGTCGTCGAAGCGCCGCTGCTTCTCCAGCACCACCCCGAGCTGGAAGTGGAGATCCTTGTTCTTGTCGTCCACCGACAGCCCTTCGCGCAGCACGGCGCCGGCGCGGTCGTACTGGTTGGCGCGCTGGAGCGCGGTCCCGAGGTAGAGGAACAGCTCCGGCCGCTTGGGCTCGAGATTCACCGCCTCCTGCAGCGTGCCCACCGCCTCCTCGTAGCGCTTGGCGCGCCCGTAGAGGAAGCCGAGCTGCACGCGCGCGTCCACCGAGCGCGGGTCCGCCTTCAGGATCTTCTCCAGCTCGCTGCGGGCCTCGTCGTCCCGGCCCGCGTCCATCAGCGCGGTGGCCAGGTAGTAGCGGCTCCGCATGTTGCCGGGCTCGAGGGAGACCGCCTGCCGGAAGGCGGCGACCGCCTTGTCGTACTGCTTCTGCTCGTAGTGGATGGCGCCGAGCTTCAGCCACACCCGGGGGTCACGGGGGAGCGAATCCACCAGCGACTCGATCTCGCTCTGGGCCTCGCCGTAGCGCCCCAGCTTGACGAGCAGGTCGCCGAGGCGCTCCACGAAGGCCGCGTTGTCCGGATTGGCCTTGAGCGCTTCCTTGTAGACGCTCACCGCGTCCTCGAGCTTGTTCTGGGCCTCGTAGACGAAGCCGAGCGCCGACCACGCGCCGTCGTGGTCCGGGTCGAGGTCCACCGCGCGCTTGAGGTTGGTGAGGGCCTCGTCCCACTGCTCGCTCTCGATGCCGATGCGGCCCAGCAGGTAGTAGCCCTGCGACAGGCTGGGCCGCGCCGCCACCAGCCGCCGCAGCACCGCCCGCGCCTTGTCGTAGTTCTTCTGCTCGAAGTGGAGCTGGGCCAGGGCCAGGTACCCGTCCGGCGTCTGCGGATCCAGCGCGACCGCCCGCTCCAGCGCGGCCTCCGCTTCCGGCGCCTTGCGCTGCCGCTTGTAGAGATCGGCCAGCGTCATCTGGGCGCCCGCGTGGTTGGGCTCGAGCGCGATGGCCTTCTGGACGGCGGTGAAGGCGCCCGCGAAGTCGTTGACGCGGATCAGCCACTGGGAGAGCTGGATCCAGAGCAGCGCGGTGTCGGGATCGTGCTTGATGGCCTCGCGGAGCTGCGCGATGGCCTGCGGCATGCGCCCGGCGCGGGCCTCCATCTGCGCGACCATGAAGTGATCGTAGGCCTCGCCCTGGGCGCTGACGGCGCGGCGGCCGGGCGGGACCAGGGTGACCGTCTTGAGCGCCGGCGTGGGCTCGGCCTTGCCCGGGCCGGTGATGGCGCAGCCCGCGAGCGAGCCGGCGAGCGCGCCGAGGGCGAGCAGCAGGCCGGCGGTGGTCCGGCCGCGGCGCGCGATCAGGTCCTTGGCCATCACGCGCCGGACGGTGGAGGCCAGCGTCTCGTCGCGCACGGGCGCGGCCGCGCCCTCCACGAGGGCCAGCTCGTCGGCGTCGAGCCGCAGGTCGGCGGCGGGCGCGGTCGCGCTCCGCGGCGCCGCGGGCGAAGGGGCCGGGGCGGGACCGGCCAGGGTCGGGCGCAGCGCGGTGACGGTCGGGCCGAAGCGCGCGCGGACCGCGTCGAGGACTTCCGCGGATCGCATGGAGAGCTCCTGGAGCCAGGGAGAGTTGTCGGCCATCACCGTGAGCGTGCCCGCCCGGAGCTCGCCGGGTCGGGTGCGATGGGCCAGCTCGGCGCCGACGGCTCCCCGCCAGCCCTGACGGATGCGCTCGGCCAGCAGGCGCTCTTCGAGGGCGGGCAGGGCGGCGGTCAGCAGCTTTCCCAGGTGAACCGGAGACGACAAGCGGGCCGAACCCATCGTGGATCCATGATACTTGACCGGGTATCTCCCCGCCAGCTTCAAGGCCTGGACGACCGTGCGTCGAGCGGCTCGGGGGGCAAATTGACTCCAATCGGACCGACATTTATAGTGTCGCTACCATGGCCCGACCCAAGCGCGGGGAGATTCTGTCCCTGACGATCGACGACCTGGCCTTCGGCGGGGAGGGCGTCGGGCGGGCCGATGGCTACGTGGTCTTCGTACCGGGCGGTCTACCCGGCGACCGCCTGCGGGTCCGGCTCGTGCAGGCGCGCTCCCGCTTCGGCCGCGGGGTCATCGACGCGGTCGAGCAGCCCTCGCCCCAGCGCGTCGAGGCGCCCTGCCCCTACTTCGGGCGCTGCGGCGGCTGCCGTCTTCAGCACATGGCCTATCCGGCCCAGCTCGCGTACAAGGCCAAGCAGGTGGCGGACGCCCTGCAGCGGCTCGGCGGGCTCACCGGTATCGAGGTGCGCCCGATCATCGGCGCGGAGGAAACCTTCGGGTACCGGAACAAGATGGAGTTCACGGTGGCGCGCAGCCCGAAGGCGCCGCTGGTCGTGGGGCTGCACGAGGCCGATCGCTACGACGCGGTGCTCGACATCGAGCGCTGCCTGCTGCAGTCGGACCGCATGAACGCCCTGCTCGCGGAGGCGCGCGGCTTCTTCGCCGAGCGCGGGCTCACCGTCTACGAGCAGGACACCGGCGAAGGCCTGCTGCGCTTCCTCATGCTCCGCGAGGGCCGGCACACCGGCGAGCTCATGACCAACGTGGTGACGTCGGCCCCCGCGGTCTCGGAGCTGGCGCCGCTCGCCCAGCGCCTGCAGGCGCGGGACGCGGGCACCACCAGCGTGGTGATGAACGTCAATCCCAAGAAGGCCAGCGTGGCGGTCGGCGTCGAGGAGCACCTGCTCGGCGGCCGCGACCACATCCGCGAGCGCGTGGGCGGGCTCACCTTCCAGGTCTCGGCCAGCTCCTTCTTCCAGACCAATACGCGGCAGGCCGAGCGCCTCTTCGACCTGGTCATCGACTCCGCGGGGCTGACCGGGACCGAGACCGTCTACGATCTCTACTCGGGCACCGGCGCCATCAGCCTGCTCCTGGCCCGGCGCGCCCGCTGGGTCTACGGCATCGAGGTGGCCCAGGCCGCGGTGGACGACGCGGGCCTGAACGCGGCGGCCAACTCCATCACCAACTGCACCTTCGTGTGCGGCGAGGTCCGCTTCGTGCTGCCCTCGCTGATCGCGAAGGGCGTGACCGCGGAGGTGGCGGTGGCCGATCCGCCGCGCGCCGGCTTCCATCCCAAGGCCCTGCACGCCCTGATCACGCTCGGCGCGCGCCGCATCGTCTACGTGTCGTGCAATCCGACCACGCTGGCCCGCGATCTAGGCGAGCTGGTGCGCGGCGGCTATCGGCTCGAGTGGGTCCAGCCGGTGGACATGTTCCCCCACACTCCGCACATCGAGGCGGTAGCCCGGCTGGAGCGTGCCGGCTCGTGAAGTCGTACCTGCTGCGGCGCCTCTGGCAGTCGCTGCTGGTCCTCTTCGGCGTCTCGGTGGTGGTGTTCCTCATCCTCCACCTGACCGGCGATCCGGCCGGGCTGCTGTTGCCGCCCGACGCCACCGCCGAGGACATCGCGCGGTTCCGCACCGCGATGGGCTTCGACGATCCGGTGCCGGTCCAGTACCTCCGCTTCCTGAAGGGCGCGGTGCGCGGGGACTTCGGCGAGTCGCTCCGCCACGGGGAGCCCGCGATGGGCCTGGTGGTCGAGCGCCTGCCCGCCACCTTCCAGCTCTCGGGCGCGGCGCTGCTGATCGCGCTGTGCCTGGCCATCCCGGCGGGCATCGTGTCGGCGGTGAAACGCAATACCGCGGTGGACTACGTCTCGACGGTGGTGGCGCTGCTCGGGCAGGCCATGCCGACCTTCTGGCTCGGCATCATGCTGATCCTGGTCTTCTCGGTGCGGCTCAA
>DATHSW010000348.1:0-2090 GCA_035463855.1 Candidatus Deferrimicrobiaceae bacterium
GATCGTTGTCGTCGGGCCTTGTTCGATCCACGATCCGGTGGCCGCCCGGGAATACGCGGGGCGCCTGCGCGGACTGGCCGACGAGCTGGGCCGGGACCTACGACTCGTCATGCGCGTATACTTCGAGAAGCCGCGCACGACGGTCGGCTGGAAGGGTCTCATCAACGATCCGCACCTGGACGGAAGCTTTGCGATCAACGTGGGCCTCCGGCGCGGCCGGCAGCTGCTCCTCGACATCGTGGCGCTCGGGCTGCCGGCCGGATGCGAGTTCCTCGACCCCATCTCGCCCCAGTTCATCACCGACCTCGTGAGCTGGGGCGCCATCGGGGCCCGCACGACCGAGAGCCAGGTGCATCGCGAGCTCGCGTCGGGTCTCTCGATGCCGGTCGGCTTCAAGAACGGCACCGACGGCGGCATCCAGATCGCCATCGACGCGGTGCGCGCGGCGGCCCATCCGCACAGCTTCCTGGGCGTCACCGAGCGCGGCCTGGCCGGCATCGTCTCCACTCGCGGCAACTCGGACTGCCACGTGATTCTCCGCGGCGGCCAGAGCGGCCCCAACTACGATGCGGGGAGCGTGGGCAAAGTCCTCGCCGCGCTCCGCGACGCCGGGCTGCCGCCCCGGCTGATGATCGACACCAGCCACGGCAACAGCGAGAAGGACTACCGGCGACAGCCGCTGGTCGCCCGGGAGATCGCGGCCCAGGTGGCCCACGGTGAGCGGGGAATCATCGGCGTGCTGATGGAGAGCTTCCTGGTCGACGGCCGGCAGGACCTCGTGGATCCCTCGCGTCTCGTCTACGGGCAGAGCATCACCGACGCCTGCATGGGCTGGGACATGACGGTGCCGGTCCTCCGGGAGCTGGCGGCCTCGGTGCGGGCGCGCCGCGCGGTGGCCGCTCCCCCCGACCGGTAGGCCCGTTGGACTACCATCCGTTCAAGGCCCGGTTGAATCGCTTCCTGCTCCGACACGTGGGCGGCGACCGGCGCCCGGCGTTCTTCGATGTGGACGAGACCTACCCGGCCCTCGGCCACGTCACCCGCGCCTACCCGGCGATCCGTGAGGAGTGCGGGCGGCTCCTCACCCGCCGCGAGGAGCTCCCGCGGTACCACGAGATCGATCCGGGCGAGAAGGCGATCTCGGCCGCGGATTCGGATCGTCACTGGTACGTCTTCATGCTCTACATCCTGGGCCACAAGCCCACCGCGAACCGCGCGCTCTGCCCGGCCACGTGCGAGGCGCTCGCCCGCGTCCCGAACCTGGTCCAGGCATTCTTCTCCATCCTGGACCCCGGCAAGCGAGTCCCTCGTCACGAGGGCCCCTACCTCGGGTATCTGCGCTATCACCTGGGGCTGCACGTCCCCCAGGACAACCCGCCGCGCTTGATCGTGAACTCGCAGGAGCATGTCTGGAAGGCGGGGCAGGCCGTCATGTTCGATGACTCCTGGCCGCACGAGGTCATCAACGAGAGCCGGGAGCCGCGCGTGGTGCTGATCGTGGACGTGCTCCGGCCGCTGCCCCTCTTCCCCTCGCTGGTCAACCGCCTCGTGATGCACGGGCTCGCGCGCCCGACCTACGGCCGGTCGGTCGCGCGGCGCGCCGCCCGCTCGACCTTCATCAGCACCGGCTGACGGGCACGCGCGGGCCGGGCCGCTCCTCGGGGGTGGATCGGGTGCCGCGGTAGGACGAGGCCGGGATTTCGCTCGCGGATCAATGGTGCCGAAGGGGGGATTCGCTCGGACCGCACTCGGCACACCCGGCCATGCGCCGGATGTTCATGGATTCTTCTCAGCGCATCACGTACTTCCGCGGTTCACGTTCTTGGCACTGGGTAACACGGAATGAGCCAGTTTGAGCCGGGTTGTACTCCCGATTTACTCCCGGTCGCACCGCTCGGCATCTAAATTAGCTCGGATCTTCGGACAGGCCTCGTCGTCAGCGGAATGCTCGACGCCGGGAGCATGTCACAAGCGATGCGGCTCGGTATCGACTTCGGGACCACGCGGCTGGTGGTGGCGGCGGTCGACCGCGCGGCAACTATCCGATTCTTTCTTTCGAAACACCCGAGGGGCTCATGAACTGGTTCCCG
>DATHSW010000349.1:0-28864 GCA_035463855.1 Candidatus Deferrimicrobiaceae bacterium
GCTCATCGGCTGAAGTGGACCCAGGAGGACTTGAAGACGTCCTCGCCGCTGTCGCGGCTGATCGGGTGCAGGCGCCCGTCCTCGAGCCGGATCAGGCCGTGGAAGGAGCCGTGCGAGATCAGGTGCGTCATCTTGAGCTTCCAGCCGAGCGGGCCCGCCGGCGCGTCCTCGTCGCGCTCGCTCGCGCGCGTGACGTCGGCCACGTCGCCCACCAGGTGCAGGACGCGCACCGGCCCGTCGGTGCAGCGCAGGCCGAGCACGACCTTGTAGGAGAGGCCCTGACGGAACGTCTCCACCGTCATCTCCCCGGGGTGCAGGAGATGGGGCACCGCCTCCGGCATGGTGACGCGGTAGAAGTCCCGCGGCGAGGGGTGCACGTAGTAGAAGTGCCAGCGGCCGGCCGCGAAGATCCAGAGCTTGGTGTACTCGCCGAGCGCGCCCGAGATGCAGCGGCCCCCCTCGATGAACACCGGGCCCGCCGGTCCCAGCTCCGGCAGCCGGATGCGCGGGCTCGGAAACCACAGCTCGCGGAACTCGGTGAGGTTGGCCCAGCTCCCGGTCATGGGGACTAGGTCAGGTCGGCCAGCACCTTGTCGAGGGCGCCCTTGACCCGCTCGAGGTCCTTCTCGTGCTTGACGAGCAGGGTGAGGGTGGACTCCACCAGATCCCGGTCGAGCGTCTCCGCGTTGAGGATGACGAGCGAGCGGGCCCAGTCGAGGCTCTCCGAGACCGAGGGCGCCTTGCGCAGCTCGAGCCCGCGGATGCGCTGGACCGCCGTCACCACGGTCTGGGCGAGGCGCTCCGAGACCTCCGGGACTTTCAGGCGAATGATCGCCAGCTCTTCGTCCGCGGGCGGGAAGTCGATGAAGAGGTGGAGACACCGCCGCTTGAGGCCGTCGGAGAGCTCGCGGGCGTTGTTGGAGGTGAGCACCACCAGCGGGATCTGCGTCGCCCGGATCGTGCCCAGCTCCGGCACCGAGACCTGGAAGTCGGACAGGACTTCCAGCAGGAACGCCTCGAATTCGGGCTCGGCCTTGTCGATCTCGTCCACCAGCAGCACCACCGGGTCGGGGGACTCGATGGCCTGCAGCAGCGGGCGCGGGGCCAGGAAGCGGTGGGAGAAGAAGGCGTCGTCCTGGCCGGAGATGCGGGCGACCGCGTCGGGGAGCGACGGCGCGTCGGCGATCAGCTCGCCGATCCGCTCGCGGAGGAGCTGCGTGTAGAGCAGCTGCTTGGCGTACTTCCACTCGTAGAGCGCCTTGCCCTCGTCGAGGCCCTCGTAGCACTGCAGCCGGATGAGATGCCGTCCCGTGACCTCGGCCAGGGTCTTGGCCAGCTCCGTCTTCCCCACGCCGGCCGGCCCCTCGATGAGCACGGGCCGACCCATGCGCTCGGCGAGGAACACGACGGTGGAGATGCGGCGGTTGGCGATGTAGCGGGCGTTCTTGAACTGCTGCTGGACGTCCTCGACGGACTGAAACATGGCGGCTCCCTGAATATGAATTGGGCGTCAGTGTAGCACAAACCGAGAGGCCGGTTGGCGGGCCCCCCCGACGGTGGGACACTCGGGTCGTGGCTCCGACCCCGCCGTCCGAGGAGGCCGCCCGCGCGCGCGTCTACCACCGTCGCCAGCTCGTCCTCTTCCTGCTCGGCCTGGCCCTCTCGATCGCCTATCTCCTCGCCCTGATCGAGACGCGCGCGGCCGCGCGTCTGGCCGACTTCCTCGCGCGGTGGACGGCGGCGTGGTGGCTCGAGCTGGCCATCGCGACGCTCGCGCTCGCGGGCGGGTACCGGCTCCTCACGCTGCCCCTGACCTGGCTCGGCGGCTACTGGCTGCCCCGCCGTTTCGGGCTGCTCCACCAGCCGTTCACCCGCTGGCTCTGGGATGCCGCGAAGGCGACCCTGCTCGGCGGCGTCCTCGGCCTGATCGCGATCGAAGTCGTCTACGGTCTGATCCGGCTGACGTCGTGGTGGTGGCTCTGGGGCGCCGCGGCCTTCCTCGCGGGTTACGCCCTCCTGGCCTTGGTCGCGCCGATCTGGCTCGTGCCCCTCTTCTATCGCCTCACGCCGCTCCCCGACGGCCCGCTCCGGACCCGGCTGCTGGCGCTCGCCGGTCGGGTCGGCGTGCCGGTGACCGGCGTGTTCGTGGTGGACCAGTCGCGCAAGAGCCGCACCGCCAACGCGGCGGTGACCGGACTCGGTCGCACCCGTCGCATCCTGCTCTTCGACACCCTGCTCCAGGAGTTCACGCCGGAGGAGGTCGAGGCGGTCCTGGCGCACGAGCTGGCTCACCAGCTCCACGGCGACATCCGCCGCGGGCTGCTGGTGCAGGGGGCCCTGACCCTCGTCACCTTCCGGATCGCCGACGCCGCCCTGCGGCTGGGCGCCGGCTGGCTGGGCCTCGGCGGCCCCGCGGATCTCGCCGGCCTCCCGCTCTTCGGTCTGGTCCTGGTGGTGGTGAGCCTGGCCGCCCTGCCGCTCGCCAACGGCTGGTCCCGCCACGTCGAATGGCGGGCCGACCGCTTCGCGCTCCGGACCATCGCGGATCCGCACGCATTCATCGCGTCCATGGAGCGGCTGGCCACGCTCAATCTGGCCGAGCGGGAGCCTCATCCGCTCGAAGAATTCTTCCTCTACTCTCACCCGTCGATCGGCCGCCGGATCGCTCACGCCCGGCAGTTTCTCCATGGTCTGACCTGACAGTGTGTCGGGGCAGCATCGGTGCCGCTTCGGCGGTCCGTCCAGCACCGATGTAAATAGCTGGAATACATGGTATTATTTACCAGCGACCTATGGCACTTGGCTTGCTTGGCACGGAGGGGATGTTCAACGTGCACGAGCAATGGAGAGCCGGGACGAGCTCACGATGGCCCGAGCCAACAACCGCGGAGTAGGCGGCGCGTCGTCGCTGATCCGTCACCTGCAGATTCTTCGCACGGTGACCGAGGCGGTGAGCCGCTCGCTCGATCTCAATGAAGTCATCCAGAAGTCGGTAAGCGCGCTGACCCACGTCACCGGCCACGAGATCGCGAGCCTCCATCTCGTCTCCTCCGACGGCAAGATGCTGCTCCTGCGCGGGGAGCGCGGCCTGTCGGATCGACTCCGCGAGGTCAACGAGACGCTCCCGATGGGGCAGGGCCTGATCGGCCGGGTCGCCGCCTCGGGCCGTGTGCGGCGCGTGGACGAGGCCGGCCGCGCGCCCGATCTGCTGCCCGCCGCGCGGGCCGCGGTGTCCGCCGACGGCATCCGCGGCTTCCTGTGCGTGCCGATCCGGGCGCGTCACCGCATCCTGGGCACGCTCTCGCTCGGCCGGCAGACCGAGGAGCGATTCACCAACGAGGAGATCGCGCTGCTCGAGTCGAGCGCCGACCAGATCGGGCTGGCGCTCGACAATGCGCGTCTGTACTCGGAGACGCGCCTGCAGCTCGAGGAGCTCCGGCGCTCGCACACCGACGTGGTGCGGGCGGAGCGGCTGGCCGCGGTCGGAGAGCTGGCGGGCGGCGTCGCGCACGAGATCAACAACCCGCTGATGATCATCCTCGGGCAGGTGCACCTGCTGCTGCAGTCCCAGGACCACGACGCGGTGCTCACCGGACTCAAGGTCATCGACGGGGCCACCAAGCGCGCGGCCAATATCGTGCGGGAGCTGGTGCTCTTCGCGGAGCGCTCGCCGCTGCGGCGCGCGCGCTGCAAGGTCAGCGATCAGATCTACAAGGTGCTTTCCCTGCACCAGTCGCGGCTCGAGGGCGCCCACATCACGGTGCAGACCGAGTTCGAGGAAGTGCCCGAGATCTGGGCCGACAGCAATCAGCTCCAGGAGGCGCTCTTCCACCTGGTGCAGAACGCCGAGCAGGCCATGTCCGCCTCGCGCGGCTCGGGCACCCTCGCCATCCGGGTGCGGCCGTCCGGCGACGGCGTGCGGATCGAGGTCGCCGACGACGGGCCCGGCGTCGCTCCCGACGATCTCGCCCGCGTCTTCAACCCGTTCTTCACCACCAAGGCGCCCGGCGAAGGCCGCGGCCTGGGCCTGTCGGTCGCCCACAGCGTGGTGGCCGAACACGAGGGACGCCTCTGGGCCGAGAACCGCCCCGGCGGCGGCGCGATGTTCGTGATCGAGCTGCCGGTCGGCGTCCCGGCCGCCGACCCCGCCCTCACCCCGTCCATCTGAGTCGTCCGCTCCCTGCGCCCGCTCCCGCGGGCTCGGGCTCGTGGTACTCTTTTCCTCCGTGCGCTCCGTCGTCCTCAGGGTAACCTTCGTCGCGCTCGGCGCTGCCCTCACCCTGGCGGCGTGCACGACCGTGGGCTCCCCCCGCCGCTCGTCGCCATCGCCGACCGTCCGCTGCGTGGACGAGCCGGGGCGCGGTGGGTCGCTCCAGGCCAGCCGGCCGCTCTTCTTCCTGTTCTGCGCTCAATCGCCCTGAGGGCCGCCGCCGGGGCGGGGCGCCGTCGAGGCGGCGGACGAGGGTGAGAAGGGACTGTCCGAGGACCCGATGCAGGAGCATTGCCGCCTCCCCGAAGGCCCGGATGGTCTCGCCGAGTTCGCAGCGAGTCCAGGAGCGGGACCGCGCCTTGTCAAGGACACGGGGGGAGGGTAAGCTGGCGCCGGTTCCGATCCCATCGTGGAGGCTCCCATGACCACCGTCAAGGATTCCATAGCGCAGGCCGTCGACCGCCTCGGCGACGAGCTCGAAGGCCTCTCCCGCCAGATCCACGATCATCCCGAGCTGGCCTACCAGGAGGTGCAGGCCTGTGGCTGGCTCAGCGACTTCCTGGCCAAGCAGGGCTACAAGGTCGAGAAGGGCGTGGGCGGGGTGGACACCGCGTTCCGCGCCACCATCGAGACCGGCGAGGGCCCCACCATCGCGATCCTGTGCGAGTACGACGCGCTGCCCGGCATCGGGCACGCCTGCGGCCACAACGTGATCGCCACCTCCGGTGCCGGCGCGGGCGCGGCGCTGGCCGCGGTCCGGGCCCAGCTCCCCAAGGGCCGCATCCAGGTGATCGGCACGCCCGCCGAAGAGGGCGGCGGCGGCAAGGTGAAGCTGATCAAGGCCGGCGTGTTCAAGGACGTGGACTGCGCGATGATGATCCACGGCTTCGATCGCACGCTCCTGCACCAGGATCTCCTCGGCATCGTCCGCGGCACCTTCGAGTTCACCGGCAAGGCCTCGCACGCCTCCGCGGATCCTTGGGAAGGCGTCAACGCCCTCGACGCGGTCATCCAGATGTACAACGCGGTCAGCATGCTGCGGCAGCAGGTGCGGCCGGACTGCCGCATCCACGGCATCATCACCAACGGGGGCGCGGCGGCCAACATCATCCCGGAGTACACCTCCGCGGTGTTCTACGTGCGGGCGCCCCGGATCGACACGATGTGGGATCTCTTCAAGCGGGTCGTCGCCGCCGCCGAGGGCGCGGCCAAGGCCACCGGCTGCTCCCTCAAGGTCACCCAGCACGACAGCGTCTACGAACCGATGAAGTCGAGCCGCGTGATGCTCGATCTCTTCGCGGCCAACATGAAGACGGCCGGCCTCAGCGAGGGTGCGCCGATCCCCGACCGTCTGGGGTCCTCCGACATCGGCAACGTGAGCCAGGTGATTCCGGCCATCCAGCCCATGGTGGCGATCGCGCCCGACGGGATGGCGATCCACACCCGCGACTTCGCGGAGGCGGCCGTGAAACCGCTGGCCCGCGCGGGCATGATCGCGGCGGCCAAGACCATGGCGCTCACCACCTTCGATCTGCTCGCCGAGCCCGCCCGCGTCAAGGCGGCCAAGGACGAGTTCGCGCGTTCGAAGTAGGCGTCATGACCTCCGCGATCCTGAACGACGCCAAGACCCGCGTCGCCGAGACCGTCGACCGCCTCGCCGACGAGCTCGAGCAGATCAGCCATCGGATCCACGCCAACCCCGAGCTGTGCTTCGAGGAACACAAGGCGGCGGGCTGGCTCGCCGACTTCCTCGCCAAGCAGGGCGCCGCGGTCGAGCGCGGCGTGGGCGGGCTGCCCACCGCGTTCCGCGCCACCATCGCCGGCCAGGGCCCCGGGCCCACCATCGCGATCATGGCCGAGTACGACGCGCTGCCGAACATCGGCCACGCGTGCGGCCACAACGTGATCGCGACCGCGGGCACCGGCGCGGGCGCCGCGATCGCGGCCGCGCTCACCACCCTGCCCTTCCCGGGCCGCATCCAGGTGATCGGCACGCCCGCCGAGGAGGGCGGCGCGGGCAAGGTGCGGCTGATGGAGGCGGGGGTGTTCGAGGACGTGGACGCGGCGATGATGATCCACGGCCGCTGCGGCACCCAGGTCTGGCGCCCGAGCCTCGGCATCATCAAGGTCAAGTGCGAGTTCTTCGGGCGGGCCTCCCACGCCTCCTCGTGGCCGTGGCGCGGCGTCAACGCGCTGAACGCGATGATCCAGCTCTTCGTCTCGCTGGACGCCATGCGGCAACAGCTCCGCCCCGATTCACGGGCGCACGGCATCATCACCAAGGGCGGCGATCAGGCCAACATCATCCCCGAGCACACCGCCGCCGAGTTCTACCTGCGGGCGCCCACCAAGGACTATTGCCGGGAGCTGCTGCGCCGCTTCGAGGCGTGTGCCGAGGGTGCGGCCACCGCCACCGGCTGCACCGTGAAAGTCATCGCGGACGCCATCATCCACGACCCGCTCAAGGCCAATTTCGCCATGGCCGCGCTGTTCGCCCGGAATCTGGAGCGGATCGACTTCCCGGTGGATCCGGACGACGGCGAGGCGGGGTACGGCTCGACCGACTGCGGCAACGTCAGCCAGGCGCTCCCCACGATCCACCCCTACATCCGCATCTCCCCGGACGGCGTCCCGGGGCATTCGCGCGAGTTCGCGGAGTGGGCCAAGTCGCCGCTCGCGAGGACTGGCATGGTGGCGGCGGCGAAGGCGCTGGCGATGACCGCGCTCGACCTGCTGGCCGAGCCGGGGGAACTCCGGAAGGCGAAGGAGGAGTTCGCGAGAAGCTAGTCGAGGCGAATCGAGAACCCGGCGCGGAAGTCTGCGGAGTCGGGCTCGCGCTGGAGCAGGCCGCGGCCGACGCCGGACTCGAGACGACCGCGCAGGAAGCGGTATTCCCCGTAGAGCTGGACGCGCTCCGAGATCGGCACCGCCATGCCCGCCCCCAGCCGCACGTCATCGAGGCTGTCGGTCTCTCGGCGGAGGGCCGGTGCCGGCGGGGGGTTCCAGGGCACCCCCAGGGACGTGCTGGAGCCCAGCGACAGGTAGGGGCTCAGGAAGCGGGAGAGCAGGCTCTCCGAGGCCAGCGGCAGACGCACCGTCGTCTCTCCCGGGACTTCGCTGATGGAGAGATGCAGGTCGGGAATCGAGCGCGAGATCGCGGCCACCGGGGGATCGGCCGGAGGGGAATCCGCGGCGAGCGCCACCCCCGCCCAGACGGTCGGGAGGAACAGGGCCAGGGCTGCCGCTCCGATGCGCCCGGTTCGTCCCATGTCCCGGATCTTACACGACGCGTCAACCCGCTGGGCGCCGGCTCGAATCCTCCTTGACATGCCCCGGGCCTCCTCATCAGAATGCCGCAGGTTCGGCGCGGCTCCCTTCGACGAGGAGGTCCCTATGAAGCGTTGGGCGTTCGGCGGCCTGCTGCTCACATTGCTTCTCGGCCTGGTGGCAATGCCGGTCCTGGCCCAGAGTCCCGCGGGGATGCGGCTGTACGTCTTCACCTCGGGCTCGCTGGGCGGTTTCCCCAAGGCCGCCCTGCAGATCGGCGGCCAGGGCAACATCGACTGGGCCCCCGTGTCCTTCTACGTGATCAAGCACCCGAAGGGCAACGTGATGTTCGACACCGGCAACAACGACAAGACCATCACGAATGCCGACGGGTGGTGGGGCCCGCTCGCCAAGGGCTTCGGGCTCAAGATGACCCAGAACGATGCGATGGCCGCGCAGCTCGCCAAGATCGGGCTCAAGACTTCCGACATCAAGTACGTGGTCGTCGGACACATGCACCTCGATCATGGCGGCAACGTTTCCCAGTTCCCCAACGGCACGCTGGTGGTGCAGAACGACGAGATGAAGGCCGCGTGGTGGCCGGACCCGGGATACTCGATCTACTACATCCCGGGGGATTTCGCGGACACGAAGAAGATGAACGTCATCCGCCTCGAGGCGGACCTCGATCTCTTCGGCGACCGGAGCGTCGAGATCCGCCGCGCCCCCGGGCACACGCCGGGCAGCCAGTTCGCGGTCGTGCGCCTGCCCAAGACGGGCACCGTGATCCTGACGAGCGACGTGGTGTACCTCAAGGAGAGCCTCGAGAAGAACCTGATCCCGCCGATCCCCGGCACCTGGAGTCCGATGGCGATGTACGACAGCTACCAGAAGCTCCGGCTCGTGCGCGACGGCGAGAGGGCCAGCATCTTCTACGGACACGACCCGGAGGTCTTCAAGGCCACCAAGCAGGCGCCCGACTACTACGAGTAGACGCGGCAAACGCGAATCGCGAGGCCCACGCCGGCCCGGAGCGGTGATCCTGCTCCGGGCCGGCGGCATCTCATGAGCCAGTCTCCTCCACCCGGCGGCGACGCCATCGTCACCATCGAGGGTGTCGGCAAGCGCTACGGCCGCGTGGCCGCCGTCTCCGACGTGAGCTTGGAAGTCCGGCGCGGCGAGGTGCTCGGCCTGCTGGGCCCGAACGGCTCGGGCAAGACCACGCTGCTGCGCATGCTGACCGGCTACCTGGCGCCGACGGCGGGCCGGCTCACGGTGGCCGGCTTCGACACCGAGCGCCAGCCGATGGAGGCGCGGCGCCGTATCGGCTACGTGCCCGAGTCGCTGCCGCTCTACGGGCACATGCGGGTCGGCGAGTTCCTCTCGTTCATCGCGCGCCTGCGCGGGCTGTCGCGCAAGGCGGCCCCGGCCGCGGTCGCCGAGGTCATCGGGCGCGTCCGGCTCGACGACGTCGCCGCCGCCCCCATCCGCACGCTTTCGCGCGGCTACCGGCAGCGCGTCGCCATCGCGCAGGCGCTCGTGCACGGCCCCGACATCCTCGTGTTGGACGAGCCCACGAACGGGCTCGACCCGCGCCAGATCATCGAGACCCGCACCCTCATCCGCGGGCTCGCGGGCGAGCGGACCGTCATCATGAGCTCGCACATCCTGGGAGAGGTCGAGAAGATCGCCGACCGCGTGGCCATCCTCCTGCGCGGCCGGCTCCTGGACGTGCGGTCCATGGCCGATACCCCCGACCTGGAAGCGCTCTTCCTGTCGCTCACATGAGCGCGCTCGGCATCCTGCTGCGCAAGGAGCTGCACGCCACCTTCACGTCGCCGATCGCCTACGCGGTGGCCGCGGTCTTCCTGCTCGTGACCGGCTACACCTTCAGCCTGACCCTGTTCTTCACCAAGGTGGCGAATCTCACGTACATCTTCCACCAGATGTACGTCCTGCTGATCCTGTTGGTCCCCGTCATCACCATGCGGGTCTTCGCGGAAGAGCGCAAGGCCGACACGCTCGAGCTCCTGCTGACCTCGCCGGTGCGAGAGGTGTGGATCGTCCTCGCCAAGTTCCTCGCCGCGCTCACCCTGGTGGCCGGTCTCCTCGCGGGCTCCGGGGCCTACGCGGTGATCCTCGGCCTCTACGGCGAGCCGGACTGGGCCCCGATCTACGGCGGCTACCTGGCCCTGCTGCTCCTCGGCTGCCTGCTCGTGGCGGCGGGCGTTCTCACCTCGAGCCTCACCGAAAATCAAGCGATCGCCGCCGCGTGCGCGCTCGGGCTCAGCCTGATGCTCTGGTTCGCCGACTCGGCCTCCTACATGCTGCCGGCGCCGCTCGACGTGGTGGCGATCAATCTGTCGCTGATCGGACACTTCACAACCTTCGTGAGCGGCTCACTGTTCCTGTCGGACGTCGGCTACTACTTGACGCTCTCGCTGCTCGCCCTCTTCCTGGCGACGCGGGCGGTGATGGACCGGTGAGCGGACAGGTCGTCAACAGCCTCTGGTTCCTGGTCGTCCTCGGCGCGCTGCTCCTGCTCTTCACGGCGGGCACGCGGCTGCCCTCGGCCCGGGCCGGCTGGCGCCGAGGGCTCGCCCGCACGGGACTGATCGCGGGCGCCGCCGCGCTCACGCTGCTGGCCAACGTGGCCCTGTATCGCCACGACGTGCATTTCGACGTCACTCGCTCGCACGCCTTCACGCCGTCGCCGGAGGCCCAGCGGGTGGTCGCCGCGCTGGGGGAGGACGTGGACCTGACCTACTTCTACCAGAAACAGAACCCGGCCGGACGGGCGGCCAAGCGCATGGTGGAGATCATGGGGCGCGGCAATCCGAGGCTCCATGTGCGCACCGTGGATCCGGACCAGTACCCGGGCCTGGCCAGCCAGTACGGCGTGCGCGTCTACAACGTGGCGGTACTCGAGAGCGCGGGCCGCCGCGTCGAGGTGGTGACCACCGAGGACCGCGACGTGGCGCTCGGCCTCCTGCGCCTCACCCGGCGGGACGAGAAGACGGTGTGCTTCGCCAGCGGGCACGGCGAGTACGACATCGACAACATGGAGTACCACACCCACTTCGAGGGCGTGCACAGCCACAGCCACGGCGCGGAGGGCATCGGGGTCGTGCTCATGGAGCGGCACGGCATCGGCCGCCTGCGGCGCGCTCTCGAGAGCCTGGGCTTCGCGACCCGGAAGGTCGTGCTGGCGACCGCGGGCGGGGTGCCGGAGGGCTGCGCGGCGCTCGTGGAGGCCAATCCCCGCACCCGCTACGCGCCGCCGGAGAGCCGCGCGATCGAGGCGTACCTCGCGCGCGGCGGGGCCGCGCTCCTGCTGTACGACGTCGACTTCCCGGCGGACTCCCCGCTGGCGGCCACCCTCGGCAAGATCGGCGTCCGGCTCGGGGACGGGGTGGTGACCGATCCGCTCGACCACTATTTCACCGATCCCCAGATGGTGGCGGTCACGCGCTACGCGCCCCACGTGGTGACGCGCGGCCTGGCCCTCTCCTTCTATCCCGGTGTGCGCCCCCTCACGCTCTCCCCCGCTCCCCCCGACGTCACGGTGACACCGCTCTTCGCGAGCAGCCCCGAGAGCTCCGTGCAGCCGCCGGGCCGGCGGGGCTCCGAGGGCACCGCCGGTCTCCCGCGAGGAGCGCGAACGCTGGCGGTGGCCGTGGAGGGCCGCTGGCCGGACGGCGCGGCGAGCGCTCCGTTCCGGCTCGTCGTCGTGGGTGACGGCGACTTCGCGAGCAACTCGTTCTTTCCCTACATGTCCAACGGCGACCTCGCCCTGGGCGCGCTGGCCTGGCTCCTTCGGGAAGAGCGCGCGCCCACGATGCGGCCGCCGGTCGAGGTGCTCCCGCAGGTGGTGCTCACCAACCAGGACGTCCGCGGAATCTTCGTCGTCAGCGTGCTGGGGCTCCCCGGACTTGCCGTAGCGGTGGGCGGCGTGGTCTGGTGGCGGCGGCGTCGGTGAAGCGCGCGATCTGGATCGCCGCGGCGCTGGGCGCGGCGGCGGCGATCACTCTCCTCGCACTCCACGGACAGCGGCCCGACCCCGCCGGCCTCGCCCGCTTCGAGGCCGCGGGAGTGATGCGCGCCCTCGAACCCGCGCAGGCGATGGCGGTCGAGGTGCGGCAGGCGGAGCAGCGGTGGCGCTTCCAACGAGGGCCGGGAGGCGGGTGGGCGGCCGGCAGCGCTCCCGCGCCCGAGCAGACCGCACGGGCCGTGGACGACGGCCTCCGCTTTCTCCACGGCTCCAAGCCCCAGCGGGTCCTGCAACGGGCGGAGGTCGACGGGATCCCGGTGAGCGAGTACGGCCTGGCTCCGCCGCACTATATGGTCACCGTTCAGGACGCGGCCGGCGCGACGTTCAGCATCGAGTTCGGCGCGGTCAATCCGCAGGGGCTCGCGCAATACGCGCGCGTAGCCGGCCAGGGCGAGGTCCTCCTGCTGCCGCGCTTCGTGGGCCGATCCTGGGAAACCGCGATGGGCCGACCGTGATCCGCGAGATCCGGCACGCAGCGATCTTCCTGGCGGTCGCCCTCGCCGTGGCGCATGCGCCGGCTCCGGCGCACGCGCACACCACGAGCACGGGGCTCGCCACCCTCACCGTGGACGGTCGGACGCTCACCTATCGCCTGCTGCTCGTGCCGGTCGAGCTGCCGGAGGAGTCACGCCGGCTCTTCCTGGCCGCCGCCGAGGGCGACCGCGCGGGCGCCGAACAGGTCGTGGCCATCCTTCGCGAGCGGGTGATCATCCGCATGGGCGGGCGGCCGTGCCGGCCCGGGCGCGCGCTCGTGCAGGGATCGGGAGCCGGCGACGCGCGCCTCTCGCTCGAGCTCTCGCTCGAGTGCCCCGCGTCCGGAGAGCTGCGCATCCGGGACGACTGGGCGGACGCCTTCGGCGGCCATCACCAGACCCTCGCTCGCATCGAGGGACCCGGAGGCATCCACGAGGTCGCCTTCCTGCCCGACGCCCGCGAGGCGGTGATCCAGCTGGGCGCGGCCGCTCCGGCCGGCCACCTGGGCTTCTTCCGCCTCGGAGTCGAGCACATCCTGGCCGGGTACGACCACCTGCTCTTCCTGGCCGCCTTGCTGTTGGGCGGGGGCGGGTGGCTGGCGCTCCTCAAGATCGTCACCGCCTTCACGCTCGCCCACAGCCTGACCCTGGCCCTGGTCGGGTTCGGGCTGGTGAACGTGTCCGCGCGGTTGATCGAGCCCCTGATCGCCGCGTCGATCGTCTGGGTCGCGATCGAGAACGTCGCGCGGCGCGAGGGGCGTCGCCACGATGGCTGGTCAGCTTCGCCTTCGGCCTCATCCATGGGCTCGGCTTCGCGGAGGCCCTGCAGCCACTCGCCCTGCCCCCCTGGGCCCTGGCGCGGGCGCTGCTTGGTTTCAACCTGGGCGTCGAGACCGGTCAGGCACTCGTGATCGCGCTGACCGCGCCGCTGGCCCTCTGGGGCCGGGGCGTCCCCTTGCACGGGCGCGCGACGCGGGGCGCGTCCGTGGCGGTCGCGGTGATCGGGACCGTCTGGCTCGTGGAGCGGCTCTTCTTCACCTGACCGAGATCGCCCGCAGCGCCCGCCTGACCTGACCGAGGTGGTCGAGCTCGTGGAGCCGGAAGATGATGGCGCAGGCCTTCCAGTCGCTCTCCTCGATCCAGTGCATCGGCGTCGCGGTCCCGTCGGCCGCCCGCGTATTGATCACCATGATGACAGGCGCACGGGCCTCGGTCGGGCGGTCCGGCGCCCTCGTCAGCGTGTCGAGCACGTCCGCGTGCACGCGGCGGAGGGCGGCGCGCAGATCGTCCCACCGCCGCGCCATGGGGTCCGCCGACTGGAGGCCGGCGGGGATGGGGCTCACCGGCGAGTGACGGTTCTCGAGCAGCGCGCGCATCTCGTCGAGGGCCCGTGGGTGCGTCTCCACCAGATGGTCCAGGACTTCGTGGACACTCCACTCGTCCTCCCCCGGCCGGCGGCGCGCCTGATTCTCCGTCACGCCGTCCAGCAGCGCGTCCAGCGCCGCGAAGGCATCCGCGACCCGTTCCCGGATCTGCGCGATGGGGGCCTCGGTGCCCTTCTCCCGCAGGTAAGCCTTGGCTCGGAGCTGCTCCGGGGGCATGGTCATGTCGGGTCTCCTGTCGTTAGATAGCGGAAGAGCGCGGTCTCCGCGGCCCGGGCGGCGCGCGGCAGCGTCATCAGGCCGCGGTCGAAGGTGAGCTGGAGCGCGAGGCCGTCGAGCAGAGCCAGCGTCACCGCCGCGGCTTCCTCGACGTCCACCGGGCGGAACTGCCCGAGCGCGATGCCCTGGGCCAGGCCCGCCCCGATCAGGCGCCGGGCGCGCACGTACGCCCGGCGGTTCACGGCGGCCAGCCGCCGGTCGTGGAAGGCCTCCCCCCAGAACTCGATGAACACGGTCCAGAAGTCGCGGTCGTCGACCGCGGTCCGCAGGCAGGCCCGGATCACCGCCCGGAGCCGCCCCCGCGCGTCGCGCGCGGCGCGGGCCTCGGTGGCCACGCGGCGGTCCAGGTCCGCGGTCACGCGCAGGGCGGCGGCGGCCAGCATCGCGGCCTTGTCGCGGAAGTAGTAGTGCAGGATGCCCTGGCTCACCTCCGCTTCGGCGGCCACGCGCTTCATGGTGAGGCCGGCGTAGCCGTCGCGGGCCAGGCACCGGATGGTGGCGCGGACGATCTGCTCCCGCCGCATCGGGGCCACGCCGAGCTTGGGAGTCAGGGGCGCTCCTCCGGTTTGTTATTGGTCGGTCGACCAATTATCCGGAGCGGAGTATGCGACGGGACGGCGGGTGCGTCAAGCGGCGACGCAGGAGCGGCGACTACTTGTGCCAGGCGCCCTCGAAGTAGTGCTTGAACTCGTGCATCAGGACGTAGGGGTCCGCGGTCGAGACGATCATCCGGTCGGCCGGCACGTAGCAGCCGTGGATCCGGCCGCCGGGCGCCTGGTGCGAGCTCCGGAGCCGGCAGATCAGCTCCACCTCGGCCTGCGGCCGGATCACCACGGTCACCGGCCCGACCTGATGCGGCGACTGGCCGAGCTGGGTCTGCCCGGTGCTGAGATAGGGCCCGTGGCTCGCGCATCCCGTCGAGACGAGCGCCAGTCCCAGCCCTGCCATCACCGATCGAAGCCATTTCGTTGCCATGCCCCCTACCGGAGCAACCCGAGTGCCACCGAGCCTCGGCTGGCGTCGCAGATCCGACTCGGCGCCTTTTCAGGGAGTTACGCGACCTCCCGCCCCCGCCTTCGTGGGGATGCTGGGCGTGGCTCTCTGGCGGCCGCGCGGCGACTATGGGACCTGCACCATAGCCGATCGGCCTCCAAACTTTGTTGCTCATCCCTCACCAGGGAGGCTTCCAACACCGGACGCAGAAGAGAAAACATCACACTTTCAGTATGTTGCGTATCGGCACGAGGGTTGCCTTTAGAAGGAGGCATGAGCACCCTGGGGCGCTCGATCCTGCTGATGGCCGTGGCCCTCCTGGTCTGCCCTGGCCTCGGCCTGGCGCAGGAGCCGCTCGGGGTCGTGACCACTCTCTCGGGTCAGGCCACGCGGACGGCGAGTGCGACCCCGGACGCCCCCGCTCCGCTCCGGTTCAAGGATGGGGTCTTCGGCGCGGACACGATCCGGACGGCCGAGCACGCCTTCGTGCGGATGCTCCTCGAGCGCAAAGCCGTGCTCACGGTCCGCGAGCTGTCGGTGCTGCGCATCGCCGAAGACGCGACGCAGGCGACGGTGGATCTGCGGTCGGGGGGGATCGCGTTCAGCGTCGCCCGGCCCCGCCTGCGCCCGGGCGAGGCCGTCCTGATCCACACGCCGAACGCGGTGGCCGCAGTGCGCGGCACCTCGATCGTCGTCGAGACGCAGGGCGCGGTCAGCCACTTCCACGTCCTGACCGGAACGCTCGACGTAGCCGCCCGCGCCAACCCGACCGCCTGGCAGCGGCTGCAGGCCCCGGCCAGCTTGACCGTCACGGGGGCGGTGGTCGGCGCCGCGCGCGGGCTGGACGCGGGCACGCGCGGGCGCCTGACCGCCGACTATCTGGGACTGCGTGTCGCGGAGCCGGGCGCGCCCGCCGAGGTCGTCGCGCAGGAACAGGCCAAAGCGGTGCTGCTGGCGCGCCTGATCGGCGGCGACGGCGCAGGCGGCGACGGCGATCCCCTCGAGATGCTCGCGGTGCCCGAAGTCCCGGTGGCGCAGGCGGCACCCGGCATGCAGAGCCCGGCCCAGGCGCCGGTGGCTCCGCCGGTCACGCCGAGCGCGCCGGCTGCGACGCCCGTCACGCCCCCGCCCCCGCCGCTCCAGAGCTGGAACAGCCAGACCGCCACGGTGACGGGCGATCTCTACAACATGCCGGGCGCGACCACCGGCAGCCTCGGGTCGGGGATCGCGAGCGCGACCGGTAGCGCGGTCACCGTCACCAACGAGGTCGTGGACGTGACCGGCACGCTCACCGCCACCGCCACCACGCCGGCGGTCGCGCTGCAGTCGAGCACGCTGGCGGCCCGCACGCTGGCATCGGTCCAGGTCGGCAGCCTGTCGCTGACCGGCGGCCCGCTGCTCGACGCGGCCGGCGGCGGGGTCAGCACCACCGATGATCTCGTCCGGGTCATGAGCGGCGGCGGCCTCGCCGGGCCGGCGGCCGGCCCGCTCCTGAGTCTCTCCGGCACCTCCCTCAACGTGGGCAACGGCAGCGGCGACCGGCTGCTGGAGCTGGCGGGCGCGGGCTCCCGCGTCAATCTCGGGGGCGCGCTCCTCGACGCCAGCGCCTCCACCGTGACCCTCACCGGCACCTCGCTGGTCGAGGTGTCCACGGGCGCCGCGCTCACCGCGGCCGGCGCGAGCCCGCTCGTGGGTCTGACCGGCGGCGCGCTGGTGCTGAACTCGGCCGCCACCGGGTTCCTGTGGAGCTCGGCGGCCGGCTCCACCCTGGGCGGTGGCCTGCTCCACACGAGCGGCACCCACATCAATGCGGCCATCGCCTCGCCCGGCGATCTCCTCCGCGTGACCGGGCCGCTCAGCAGCCCCTCGACCAGCCCGCTCTTCTCGCTCGCCGGCGGCAACGTGCGGGCGCGGAACCTGGGCGTCGTCTCGTCGGGGGCGGGGATCCTGACCCTGGGCGGCGCTTTCCTGGATCGCTCCGGCACCGGGAACACCCTGGCGACGACGGACGATCTGCTGAACGTCTCGGCCGGCGGCCGGCTGGTGGCCGGCGGCACGGCCCCCCTGCTGCGCTTCACGGATACCACGGTCAACGTCGGCAACGGCAGCGGGGACCAGCTCTTCCAGCTCACCGGCGCCGGATCGGCCGCCTCGCTGGCCGGCGGGCTGCTGGAGGCCTCCAGCACCGCGTTCACGCTGACCGGCTCCGCGCTGGTGGATGTGTCGGCTGGAGCCGTCCTCACCGCGACCGGCTCCGGCCCCGTCGCCGCGCTGTCGGGCGGCTCGGTCAGCCTCGGCGGTGCGGCGGGCTTCCTGGTCAGTTCCACCGGAGCGAGCCAGATCGCGGGCAGCCTGCTGCGCACGGCCAACACGAGCGTGACCACCACCAGCAACCTGGTCGGCGTGTCGGGCTCGCTCACCGGCACCGGCTCCACCCCCCTGCTCGATCTCACCGGCGGGGCGGTGTCGGCGCGCAACGGCGTGCTCGTCTCCTCCGCGAACGGCCGGCTGGCGCTGAATGGCCCCGCGCTGGATCGGGCCGGCGGAACGCTCACCACCACCGACGATCTCTTCAATGTCTCCGGCGGCGGGCGGCTCACGAGCACGGGAACGGGGGCGCTGCTCGGGTTCGCCAATGCAACCGTCAACGTCGGCAACGCCTCCGGCGATCAGCTCTTCGTCGTGACGGGCACCGGCTCCGCGGCAACCCTCGCCGGCCCCGTGCTCGACGCCTCCAACACCGCGCTCACCCTGACCGGCTCGGCGTTCGTCGAGGTGTCGAGCGGCGCCACGTTGACCGCGCCGTCGGCGGCGCCGCTCACCGCGCTGTCCGGCGGCGCGCTGAGCCTCGGCGGGGCCGCCGGCTTCCTGGTGAGCTCGACCGGTCCCAGCACGATGGGTGGCAGCCTGCTCCGCACCACCGGCACCGGCGTCACCACCACCGGGAACCTCGTGACCGTGTCCGGATCGCTCACCAACACCGGCACCGACGCGCTGCTGGATCTGACCGGCGGCACCGTCTCGGCGCGCAATGGGGTCGCGGTCTCCTCGGCCAATGGCCGACTCGGCCTGAACGGCTCCGCGCTCCGCCGCACCGGCGGTAGCCTCGCCGTGACCGACGATCTCGTCAGCATCACCGCGGGCGGGCGGCTCACCGACACCGGTACCGGCCCGCTCCTGATCCTCGCGAACGCCACCCTGAGCGTGGGCAACGGCAGCGGCGACCAGCTCTTCGTGGTGAACGGGACGGGGTCGCGGGCCACGCTGGCCGGCCCGCTGCTGAGCGCCGCCGGCAGCGCGCTGTCCGTCACCGGCGCGGCGCTGGTCGAGGTCTCGAGCAGTGCGACGCTCACGGGCACCTCGACGCAGCGGCTGGTGAGCCTCTCGGGCGGCACGCTCACGCTCGGCTCGGCGGCCAGCGCGTTCCTGCTGAACACCTCGGGCACCGCGACACTCGCGGGTGGGCTGCTCGACACCACCGGCACCGACATCACCGCGGCGGGCGACTTCGTGCGGGCCCTGGGCGGCGGGCGCGTCGTGGTGACGGGATCGACCGCGCCGCTGCTCTCGCTCACCGGCGGCACGCACCAGTTCGGCGCCACCGGCAACATCTACCGCCTGTCCGGCACCGCCACCGCGGTGGATCCGCTGAGCGGGTTGACGCTGGGCACCCAGCAGCCGATCCAGGCCGCCGGCTCGCTCTTCGAGGCGGTCGGCGCCACCGCGACCACCCAGCGCGCGGTGCGCCTGGACGTGGCCCTGCTCCAGGCCAGCGCCCCGCTGCTCAGCCTGCGGGCCAACGGCGCGGTGGCGAGCGGGCTCACCACCAGCAGCAACGCGATCGACCTGACCTCGCGCGCCAAGCTGAACGCCACCGCGCCGGTCATCGCGCTGGACGGCAGCCGGCTCACCGTGACCAACGCCTCGGTGGTCAACGTGGCGGGCGGCAGCTATCTCGGGGTCACCGGCAACCTCCTGAGCGTGGCCAACGGCAGCCAGCTCTCGGTCACCAACGGGACCCTGCTCTTCGCGGCGGGCGGCTCGGTGGTGAACATCAGCGGGGCGCTGCTCTCGTTCGGCGGCGCCGGGAGCACGGTCACGGTGAGCAACGCGCTGTGCCCCTGCACCCTCATCGGCGGCATTCCGGTACGGCTCTCCGGCGGGGCGCTGGCCGCCAACGTGTCCATCACCAATCCGATCCAGAACGCGGCCGGCAACACCGTGTCCATCACGGCGGGCGCCGCCGCCATCCGCGTGGATGGCGCGACCACCCGGGTCACCGTCAGCGGGCAGTAGGCCCCGTCAGCTCTTCCCGCGCCGGCGTTCGGCGGCCCGCTCCGCTTCGAGCCGCCCCCCCTCCGCGCCCGAGTGATCCGCGTGCCGCATGGCCGCGGCCAGCGCCCGGTGCCCGGCCTGCTCCGCGATCAGACGGTGCATCGCCTGGCAGATGCGCCGGTAGGCCGGATGCCCCTGCGGGGCGGTGCGGAGCTCGATCATGTGCATGGCCTCCCGCGCGTTCAGCTCCATGTAGAAGCGCACCCGGTAGGCCATGGCCACCGCGTAGGGCGTGGCCGCGGGGACCGCGGCGGCCAGCGCGTCGTGGAGCGCGGCGGAGTCCTCCATGACGCGCGTCCACTCGGCGAGCGCGCCCGCCTCGGCCAGCTCCTCCGGCGTCACGTAACCGTGCCGGGTCGAGAGCGGCTGCCATTCGAGCGTGAGCAGCCGGTGCCGCTGCAGGTCGCGGAAGGCGCCGTAGTCGCCGAGCACGTCGAAGCGGTAAACGGTCCGCTCGAAGGCGCGCCCCGGCTTGTGCCGCCGGTTCTCCCGGCGCCCCACATAGGCCTCCAGCACCTGGCGCCGCTCCTCGGGGCCGAGCTTGCGGGCCACCGCGAGCAGCTGGTCGTCCGGCAGCCGCGAGGCCGCGTAGAGCGCGGCCGCGATCACCTTCACCTCGCCGTCCGGATCCCAGTCGGTGAGCGTCACCTCGGGCCGGGGCTCGGGCTCGATGCCCGCGAGCAGCCGGGCCGCCACCGCCGCGGTAGCGTGCGCCGTCTCGGCGAGATAGCGCGACCAGACCCCCCCGCGCTCCGGGCGCTCGAGACGCCTGAGGAAGGCCGGGATGACCTTGCGCAGCTCCGCGAGCATGAGGTCTCCGTAGTCGCGCACCTCCCGGAGCGGATGCGCGCGCATGCGGAGGAGCAGCGCCTCGTAGCCCTGGCCGGTGCCGAAGATCCCCACGTTCGACCGCGTGGCCGCGGGCAGCAGGCCGCGCAGGCTGTCCAGCGCCTTGGCCCGGATCGTCATGCGGTAGGTGGCGTCGCTGTCGGCGGAGGGCTTCGGGAAGCGCCGCGTCCAGTACTCCCGCATCGGATCGATCCAGCGCGCGTAGGTCTCGAACGCGCGATCGAGCACCTCCACGTAGCGCTCCCGCAGCGGATGACCCTCGAGCTCCGCCGGCACGTGGTACTTCCACCGGCCCTCGGGCCGGTCCGTGTACGGCACGTAACGGGTGGACTGCTCGAGATAGGCCATGAGCCGCCCCCACTCGAGCACCTTGGTCAGGACGTTGGACGCCCCCTCGCAGGCCAGGTGCACGCCGCCGAGCTGGGCGACCGAGTCGTCGCCGTACTCGCTGAACACGCGCTCGTAGAGCTGCTCGGCGCGGGTGGTCCCGATGGACCCGGCGGCCGGGGGCCGCTCGGCCTGCTCCAGGAACTCGTCGAGGAAGAGCCGGCGCAGGGACTTGGCGGAGCGGGAGTAGCGCGCGAACAGCGCCCCCTTCACCACCTCCGGGAGGTGCACGAGGGCGAAGACGGGGCCGTCGAGTTCGGTGAAATACGGCGCCAGCGCGGTCCGCTCCGCGGCGGTGAAGGTCTCCACGGCGGCCATCCTAGCACGCGGCCCGCCGGAGGCATCCGCGCCTCCGGCGGGCCCGGTGGAGTCGCGATCGATCAGGCGATGGCGACCGAGTTGCCCGGCGATCCGGTGGCGCCTTTCAGCGGCAGCGGATTGAACGACCAGGCGAACTCGTAGACCTTGTCCTTGGAGAGATCCTCGAGGTTCTGGTTCTCGATGTTGTAGATGCCGTTCATGGTCATCCAGATCACGTGGCACTCGAACGGCCGGTTGGCGTCCTCGCCCGGCACCGCCTCGGTCGCCCAGCTATCGGCGCCCACGCACGCGATCTTCTTGCTCACCAGCCAGTTGGCCACGGTGCGGCCGGGCCCCGGCTCGCCCTTGTTGAACTCGACGTTGTCCTTCTTCCACAGCTTGATGTGCCCGGTGCGGAACAGCACCACGTCGCCCTCGCCCGGTTCGCGCGTGCCCTGCCGGCGGAGCGTCTGCATGACATCGTCCATCGTGATCACGTAGCCGATGGGCAGCCGATCCCCGCCCTTGTAGGCGAGGACGTCGAGCAGAATCCCGCGGGTGAAGAACGGCCGGACGTTGTGGACGCCGAGCTTCTGGAGCCCGTAGGCCGCCCCCACCTGTGCCTGGGTGAGGCCGTTGTAGTACCGGATCTCGTTGCCCACCTTGGCCGCGATGTGGCCGAGCCCGTCGAACTGCGAGCCGACCTGGCCGATCTCCCCGCTGAACATCTCATCGTTGTAGTGCAGGTTGTGGGTGCCGAAGGGCCCGCCGGTCGGCCCACCCGGGATCGTGAGCGACACGTGGCGCGCGCCGAAGAGCGGGATGTCGCTCTCGAGCAGCATGCCGAGCGGGTAGACCTTCCCGGTCCTGATCAGCTTGGCCGCCTCCAGCACCTTGGCGGGGGTGAGGCGGTTGCACGCGCCTGCCTCGTCCTGAGCGCCCCATGGGCCCGGCCACCAGTCGCGTCCCATCGGGTTGGCGGCCTGCGCCTCGGCGGAGCCCGGCTGGCCCACGACGGCCCCCGCGGCCATGCCGGCGGCCATCCCGGCCACGAAACCGGTCTTGACGAAGTCGCGGCGGGACACGCCGTCGCCATCGACGACGTGCTCGCACTGATCGGAGTGCTGCGACTGGAAATAGCGCCTGAGCCATTCCGGTTGCATCGTGCCGTCTCCTCGGTTGGAGTGCGCAGCGCGACGGAATCGCGCGACGCGCCATGCGTCCGCGATCGGGCGCTCCGACCCTAGGCGCCGATCCCCGCCAAGTCAAGCCGCCACCGGTTGCACGCGCGCCGGCTCCGGTGCCATAATCCGCGCCATGCGCGCGCCCGGCTGGCGGTTGGGTCTGGTCGCGCTCGTCCTCTTCACCGGTTGCGCCTCGATCAAGATCGGCCGTGAGTTCCCCTCGCCCGACGCCCACTGGATCGTCGCCGGGAAGAGCGACCGGTGGGGGCTGCAGCGGATGCTCGGCGAGCCCTACCAGGTCGGCTTCGAGAATGGGGACCCGACCTGGCGCTGGCTGTACGTCCAGCGTGATCCGGCGGGCGCGGTGAGCAAGGACCTCATCGTGCGCTTCAACGCCGACGGCGTCGTCAAGTCCTACTCGTTCACCACCAACTTCCCGGACGACCTGCGGCGGCTCAAATAACCCCGATCTCCGAGGAGGCTCCCATGCCCAACATCACCGTCCAGTGGTACGCCGGCCGCACCGACCAGCAGAAGCGCGAGATCACGGCCGCGATCACCGACGCCATGGTCAAGATCGGCAAGACCACCGCCGACCAGGTGCAGATCGTGTTCCAGGACATCGAGAGGTCGAACTGGGGCGTGAACGGCAAGCTGGCCAGCGACAAGTAGCGGAGCGGGCGCGGTGGCGGCGCTCCAGATCGGCTTCATCCCCATCGAGGGCGGGCACTACTACCGGGAGGCGCTCGAGGAGGTCACGCGCGCCGAGGAGCTGGGCTTCGCCTCCGTCTGGATGGAGGAGCACCACTCGGTCACCGATCACTACTGGCCCTCGCCGCTGCCGGTGCTCGCGGGCTTCGCCACCCGCACCTCCCGGATGCGCCTCGGCACCGACATCCTGGTGGCGCCGTTCTACCATCCGGTCCGGCTCGCCGAGGACGCCGCGATGCTGGACGTGATGTCGGGCGGTCGCTTCGTGCTCGGCGTCGCGATCGGCTACAAGCCCGACGAGTTCGCGCTCTACGGCGCCGAGCTCGAGAAGCGGGGCGCGCGTTTCGAGGAGCAGCTCGCGATCATGAAGGCCCTGTGGACCCAGGAGTCGGTGTCCTTCACGGGCGCCTACTACCGGGTGGAGGGCCGGCTCGAGCCGAAGGCCATCAGCCGTCCCCATCCTCCGGTCTGGATCGGCGGATGGGGCGACATCACGCTGCGCCGCGCCGCTACCCTCGCCGACAACTGGATCCCCGGCCCGACCGCGGATCTGCCGCGGCTCCTGGCCGGCAAGCGGCAGTTCCTGGCCAACCGGAAGGCGGCGGGCCGGACGGAGCCGGTGGCGGAATGGCCGCTGACCCGGGATGTCATCATCGCCGACACCGACCGGGAAGCGCGCGAGCTGGCCGAGAAGCACATCATGATCTCCTACCGCAAGGAGTACGCGGGCGGCTGGCGGCACCCGTTCATCGACGCCTCCATCGCCACCGACCTCGACGGGCTCATGAGAAATCGCTTCCTCATCGGCGGGCCCGAGCAGGTCATCCGCGCGCTCCGCCCCTTCGTCAGCGAGTACGGCATCACCCATCTCATCTGCCGCGTGTTCTTCCCCGGCATGCCGCACCGCCACATCATGCGCGAGCTGGAGCTGCTGGCCCGGGAGGTGCTCCCCGCCTTCGCCTGACGCCGCGCGGCGGTGTGATACGCTTCGCCCGTGCGCTGGCTCATCGTGCTGCCCTTCGCCCGCCCCGGGCTGATGGGAATGGATTTCCGCGACGAGCTCGTGGCCATGGGTCACGAGGTGCGCACGTTCGCCTACCGTCGCGACAATCCGCTCTACAAGAACCGCAGCACCAAGGCCGCCTACCAGATCTTCATCCTGCGCCGCCTCGAGCGCGCCTGTGTCGCCTGGCGGCCTGATCTCGTGCTCGTGATCAAGGGCGGCCCGGTCACCCCCGGCCTCGTCCGCCGCATCAAGGCGCGGATCGACACGCGCTTCGTGAACTTCTTCCCCGACAACCCGCTCTGGATGATCCCCTTCGAGTGCGTCGAGGCCTACGACGCCTTCTTCACCAAGGAGCGCTACGCGCTGCGGGCGCTCGAGCAGGCCGGGCTGCGCAACCTGCACTACCTGCCGATGTACTGCGTGCCCGAGCAGCATCACCCGATCGAGCTCACCCCGGAGGAGACGCGCCGCTTCGCGGCGCCGATCAGCTTCGTCGGCAGCGCCTATCCCTACCGGGCGCGCTTCGTGCGCGAGCTGGCCGGGTACCCGCTGCGCCTCTGGGGCGCGGGCTGGGACCGGGTGGAGGCGCCCGAGGTACGCGCGATGGTGGCGGGTGGGCCGGTCTGGGGGCGGGCCAAGCTCGCGGTCTACTCGGGCTCGACCCTGTCCCTGAACCACCATCACCCGATGAACGACATCGTGGGCGTGAACACGCGCACCTTCGAGCTGGCGGCGAGCGCGGCCTGCCAGGTGGTGGACGCCAAGGACGAGCTCGCCCATCTCTTCACCCCGGGGGAAGAGGCGCTGGTGTACCACGACCTGGGCGAGCTGCGCCATCACCTCGACTACTACCTGGCGCATCCCGACGAGGCCCGCGACATCGGGCAGCGGGCGCGCAAGCGGGCCCTCGCCGAGCATACCCTGCGCCACCGCATCGAGGCGATGATCGCCGTCCTCGGACGATGACGCGCGAGTCGTTCGCCACCGCGCTCCGGTGCATCGACTGCGGGGTCGAGTATGCGCTCGCATACCGGCTCGAGTGCCCGGCCTGCCACGGCCTTCTCGAGCTCGCCTACGACGAGGACGCCCTGCGGCGGGCGGGGCCGGGGGTCTTCACCGGCGGGGGCCTCTGGCGTTACGCGCCGGTGCTGCCCATCGCCGACCCCGCGCACCGCGTGACGCTCGGCGAGGGGCAGAGCCCGCTGCTCGACTGCCCGGCGCTCGCCCGCCGGCTCGGGGTGCGCCGGCTCCAGGTCAAGTTCGAGGGCTCCCATCCCACCGGCACCGTGAAGGACCGCTCGTCCCCCACCGCGGTGGCCGCCGCGCTCCAGTTCGGCTTCCGCGCCACCTCGGTGGTCAGCTCCGGCAACGCGGGCTCGTCCATCGCGGCCTACTCGGCGCGCGCGGGTCTGCGCTCGCTGATCTTCGCCTACGAGCGGACGTCCGCCCCCAAGCTCCTGCACATGACCGCGACCGCCACCGATCTCGTCCTCTACCAGGGGGTCTACGACGACCTGATCACGCTCTGGGATCGGCTCGTCGAGGAGCGGCTCTTCTTCGACTGCGGGGCCTCGCGCAATGCCTACAAGCACGAGGGCAAGAAGACCCTCGCCTACGAGATCGCCGAGCAGTCGGGCTGGCGGGCGCCGGACGTGGTGGTGGCGCCCGCGGCGGTCGGCGAGACCTTCATCGCGACCCACCGCGGCTTCGGCGAGCTCGAGCGGCTCGGCTGGATCCCGCGGCGGCCCCTGATGGTGGCCGCGCAGGCCGCGCGGGCCAACGCGATCACGCGCGCCTGGCGCGGGAAGCGGCCGCTCGAGCCGGTGAAGATCGGCTACACGGTGGCCGAGGGCCTCGCCGCCGGCAACCCCGGCCGGAAGGGCGAGTGGGTCCTGCGCATCCTGAACGAGAACGGCGGGGTGGCGGGCGAGGCGGAGGACGAGGAGATCCTCGAGATGCAGGCGCTCCTCGCCCGCACCGAGGGCATCTGGGCGGGCCCGACGGGCGTGGCCGCCCTCGCGGTACTGCGACGGCTCCTCGCGGACCGAGCCCTCGATCCCGAGGCGTCCATCTGCGTGATCGTGAGCGAGACCGGGCTCAAGACGGAGGCCACCGCGCCGAGCCGTCAGGCCACCGCCTTCGACGAGGCCTCGCTCCGCCGGCTGGTGCACGCGCGGCTCGCCGCCACGAGCTGAAGCGGACCGTGGCGGCGGTCCGGCTCGCGCCGGCCGGCCCCATCGCGGTCACCGTCTCGCGCGAGATGCCGCGCTCCGCCCGGCGGCGGTGACCGGACGGAGCCGCAGCCGCCGCGCGGTCAGCGCCGCCATGTGCGGATCGCGCTCCACCCCGATCCATTCACGCCCGAGCGCGGCCGCGATGCGCCCCACCGTCCCGGCGCCCGCGAACGGATCGAGCACCGCGCCCCGCCGCGCGGAGAGGGCGAGGACCTCGCGGATCACCGCGTCGGGCGTCGCGTCCCAGAGGCTCTCCGGGTGCGAGCGCGGCAGCGGCAGCATCCAGCAGAGCGTGGTCCCGCCCGGCCGCACCGGGTGCCCCGCCTTCCGGAAGCGCAGCAGGTGGTTCACCCGGTTGTCCCAGCGCTCACGCGAGCGTACCTGCGCCCAGAGCCCCTTGGCCTGCAGATGCCATCCCGAGCGCCTCATCCGGCCCGCGATCAACGCGTCCATCCCCACCCACTCGACCCCGTCGTGCCGGTCGCCGATGACGAGCCAGAGGTCACCGCGGTCGGCGAGGACCCGCCGCCACTCGCGCCCGAATCCCGCCGCGAGCTCCCGCGCGTAACGCTCGGCCCGCGCGCGCCCGCGCCCCCGCACCCAGTAGGGCGGCGAGGTCAGGATGACGCCGACGCTGCCGGTGGCGATGCCGGCCAGTCGCCGGCTGTCGCCCACGAAGAGACGCAAGCGCCCATCGCGGCTCGCGTAGCGCTTCATGCCGGGCGCGGGCCGGCGCCGATCAGGCGGGCCGGCGGCGTAGCAGCAGCGGTACGCCCACCAGGGCCAGGATCATGCCGAGCAGGCTCACGAGCTGCGCGACGCGGAGAGGGCCCAGCATCAGCGGGTCCGTGCGCAGCCCCTCGGTGAAGAGCCGGCCGAGAGAATACAGCCCGACGTAGGCGAGGAAGAGCGCGCTCGGCGCCCGCGCGAGACGGTCGCGGAGCACGAAGACGAGCAGGCCGAACACCGCGACATCCCACAGGGACTCGTAGAGGAAGGTGGGGTGGAAGAACTCGGCCTGGGCATACGGCAGGGGCCGGTGCGGGGGCGAGATGAAGAGCTTCCAGGGCAGGTCGGTGGGGCGGCCGAAGGCTTCCTCGTTGAAGAAGTTCCCCCATCGACCGATCGCCTGCCCGATCGCGAGGCTGGGCGCGGCCACGTCGAGGTACTGCCGCAACGGCAAGCGCCGCCGCCAGGCGTAGAGGCCACCCGCGAGGATGCCGCCGAGCACGCCGCCGTGAATGGCGAGCCCGCCCTCCCAGAGCGCGAAAATTTTACCGGGGAACTGGCTGTAGTAGTCGAGGTTGAACGCCACGTAATAGAGCCGCGCCCCGATGAGGCCGCCGAGCAGCGCGAGCTCGGAGGCCTTGAGCAGCCGCTCGGAATCGAGCCCCCGGCGCCGCGCGTCCCGGTGGGCGAGCCAGAGGCCGAGGGCCATCGCGGTCGCCATGAGGACGCCGTACCAGCGGATCGCGATCGGGCCCACGTGCACCGCGATGGCGCCCGGCGACTGGAACATAGAAGGCTTATACGGCGGGACCCCGAGACTGTCAATAATTCTGCGACTTTTCAGGGTTTTTCCGGGCGAATTTGTTGACACCCCGAAAAGGGCTCCGGTATCATCGAATGAAACCGATTCGCCGCATCGTTCACCATTCACCGAAGAAGGAGACCCCCGGGTGCCAGGGTCAGGAAGCGTCAACGGCGGCGTTGCGGACCTCGTTCTCAGCGCCGGTCCCGTCGCCAAGTTCGTCCTGCTCCTCCTCGCGATCTTTTCCGTCGTTTGCTGGGCCCTGATCGTCGAGAAGTGGTGGGAGTTCCGCAAGATCCGGCGCGAGTCGCTGCGCTTCCGGCAGATTTTCCGCGAGGCGCGCCGCTTCTCGGTGGTCTACGCGGCGGCCAAGAAGCACCGGGACAGCCCGCTCGCCCAGCTCTACGTCGCGGCCGGGCAGGAGCTCGTCACCGCCTACGGCAGCGCCGAGATGGTGGACCACGTCCTCGACGACGCGGACGAGGGCCTGCCCGGCGAGCGCCTGGACGCGACGAGCCGCGCGCTCCGCCGCGCCGGCTCCGCCGAGGTCGCGCGCATGGAGCGCTATCTGCCCTTCCTGGCCACCGTGGCCAGCTCCGCGCCGTTCATCGGGCTGTTCGGCACGGTGTGGGGCATCATGACCGCCTTCCAGGGCATCGGCCAGCAGGGCTCGGCCAATCTCGCGGTGGTCGCTCCCGGCATCTCGGAGGCCCTGATCGCCACCGCGGCCGGCCTCGGCGCGGCCATCCCGGCGGTCATGGGCTACAACTTCTTCGTGAACCGGACCAAGCACTGGGCGATGGAGATGGAAGGCTTCACCCTGGACCTGCTGAACGCCTTCGCGCGCCCGGCGCAGAAGATGGCACGAGTGGCGAAAGATGGCCATTAAGGTCGACGCGCCCGACTACGGCAACGGCGGGGGCTACCGCATCGGCGGAACGCTGTCCGAGATCAACATCATCCCGCTGGTCGACGTGATCCTGGTGCTCCTTCTGATCTTCATGCTCACCGCCCCCCTCATGTACCGGGGCATCGACGTCAACCTGCCCAAGACCGCGGGCAAGCCCACCGCGGTCGAAGAGCGGATGGTCCTGACGGTGACGAAGGAGCAGACCATCTACGTCAACGACAAGCCGGTGGCCCTCGGGGCCCTCGAGCAGACGCTCCGCGATCTGTTCAAGAACCGGCAGGACAAGACGCTCTACCTGCGGGCGGACCAGGCGCTGCAGTACGGTCTCGTGGTGGAGACCATGGATCGCGTGCGCCGCGCCGGCATCGAGAAGCTCGGCATGGTGACGGAGCCGACCCGCGCTCGATGAGCTCCACGATGGCCGCCCGCCGATACTCCATGGGCCCGCTCCCCGATCCCCGACTGAGGCGGGCGGGCCCGGCGCTGCGGCGGCGGCGGCTGCCGCTGGTGGCCATCGGATTCTCGACGGTCGGACACATCGTGGTGTTCGGCGGCATGGCCGCGTTCGTCATGTGGGGCGGCTGGCGCTCCGAGAAGGTCCAGGTCGTCAACCTGGTGCCGATGGTGGCGGCGGTCGGCAACCCGAACGCCCCGGCCGCGCCGAGCCTGCCCGCGCGCCCGCGGGCCCCGGTCGCGCCGCGCGCGCCCGATCCCGAGCCCGAGCCCAAGGCCGCCACCGCGCCGCGCGAAGCGCCGAGGCGG
>DATHSW010000350.1:0-19745 GCA_035463855.1 Candidatus Deferrimicrobiaceae bacterium
GGCGCCAGCAGGAGGTGACGGAAGCGGCGCGGGCGCGTGTAGCCGGTCAGCATGTTGAACAGCTCGGTCACGTCCTCGCCGAAGGACTCCCGGCAGGTGAAGAGACCGAAGTCGCCGTAGATGCCTCCGGTGCGCACGTTGTAGTTGCCGGTGGCGAGGTGGCAGTAACGCCGGATCCCGTCGGGATCCTGACGGACCACGAGGCACGCCTTGCAGTGGGTCTTGTAGCCGGGCAGCCCATAGACGACGTGGGCGCCCACTTCCTCGAGCGCGCGGGCCCAGCGGATATTGGCCTCCTCGTCGAAGCGCGCCTGCAGCTCCACGAGCACCGCCACCTCCTTGCCGTTCTCGGCGGCCAGGGTGAGGGCCTGCGCGATCGGGGAGGTCGGGCTCACGCGGTAGAGCGTCATCTTGATGGCCAGCACCCGCGGATCCCCCGCCGCCTCGCTCACGAAGCGGGTGACCGCGTCGAAGGAGTGGTACGGGTGGTGCGCGAGGACGTCTCCGCTCCGGATCGCGCTCCAGACGTCGGCGCCCCCGTCGAAGGCCGGGAGCGGGCGCGGGGGCAGCGGCTGATCCTTGAGGCGCGGCACGTCCACCGCCGCGTAGAGCTGGAAGAGGTCGGAGAACGCGGTGAAGCCGGTGGCCGCGTAGAGATCCTCGGGAGCGTGGCGTGCGGGAGGACGCTCGCCGCGACCGGCTTGACCGAGACGACCAGACAGAGCGACCGGTTGGCCAGATGCGGAAACGGGTGGCCGGGGTCGATGGCGAGCGGGGTCAGGACCGGCAGGAGGGTCCGGTGGAAGTACTCGTCGAGGAACCGCTCCTGCTCCTGGGTGACCTCCTTCGGGCGCACGAGCCGGATGCCCTCCGAGGCCAGGATCGGGCCGAGCTCCTCGAGGAAGCAGCGGTGCTGGGCGTCGACCAGCCGGTGGACCTTCTCCGAGATCGCGGCCAGGGTCTCGGCCGGGGAGAGCCCATCCGGGCCGGCGGCCAGGTCCCCCGCGCGGATCCGCCGCTTCACCTCGGCCACCCGCACCATGAAGAAGTCGTCGAGGGCTGAGCTGAAAATAGCCAGGAACTTTACGCGTTCGAGGAGTGGGACGCTCGGGTCCTGAGCTTCCTCGAGCACGCGCCGGTTGAACTCGAGCCAGGATAGCTCGCGGTTCACGAAGACGTCCGGCGGCAGCGGCGCTGTGATCATGGTGGGATCGGGCCCGCGCTTGTCGGGCATGGCCGCCGCCAGTCTCGGAGAGGCCTCGCGGAAGGTCAAATCACAGGAATGTTACGAAACCGGCAGCCATCGGTAGGGCCGATGCCTCGAGCGGAAGTCATCGGCATGTCGGATTGGACCCTCCCGGGCGAGGCGGTACCATCTGCCGGCGGACGAGGACGTCCGGATGGTTGCCGGCGCTACGCCGAAAGGGAGACCCATTCATGGAGCGACGCGAATTTCTGAAGAGCGGAGCCCTGGCGACGGTGGCCGCCGCCGTGGGTGGCGGGCCGCGGATCGCGCGGGCGGCCACCGGCTCGGACGGAGCCAGGTGGCGCACGTTCGAGGTGGTGACGCGCGTGGAGGTGGCCAATCCCACGGGCCCGACGCGCATCTGGCTGCCGATGCCCCTCGCGGTGGACACGGACTACCAGAAGAGCCTCGGTCACAGCTGGACGGGGAACGGGGCGGCGGCGCGGATCCATCGCGACGACAAGTACGGAGCGGCGGTCTTCTACGCGGAGTGGCCGGCCGGCGAGAGCGCGCCGGTGGTGGAACTCACGAGCCGGTTCGCGGCGCGTGACCGGCTCGTGGACGTCACGAAGGCGGGCACGAATACCGCTCCCGAGGACCGGGCCACGCTGAACCGGTACCGTGAGTCGACGAAGCTGATCCGGACCGACGGGATCGTGAAGAAGACCTCGCAGCAGATCACCAAGGGCCTGGACCGCGACGTGGAGAAGGCGCGCGCCCTCTACGAGTGGATCGTGGAGAAGACCTTCCGCGACCCCAAGGTGCGCGGCTGCGGGGTGGGCGACATCCGCGCCATGCTCGAGACCGGGAACCTGGGCGGCAAGTGCGCCGACCTGAACGCGCTGTTCGTCGGGCTCGCCCGCGCGGCGGGCATCCCCGCGCGCGACGTGTACGGCGTGCGCACGGCCGACTCGGCCGAGTTCAAGAGTCTCGGCAAGGGCGGCGACATCACGAAGGCCCAGCACTGCCGGGCCGAGTTCTACACCGCGAGCCACGGCTGGGTGCCGGTGGATCCGGCGGACGTCCGCAAGATCGTGCTGGAAGAGCGGGGCGGCATCCCGCTCAACGATCCGACCACCCAGAAGGCGCGGGCCAAGCTGTTCGGCCAGTGGGAGATGAACTGGCTCGCCTACAACTACGCGCACGACGTCAAGCTGCTGAACTCGAAGGAAGAGCCGGTCGCCTTCTTCATGTATCCGCAGGCGGAGACCGGGGAAGTGCGCAAGGACAGCCTGGATCCGGACAGCTTCAAGTACAAGATCACCTCGCGCGAGCTCGCGATCTGATCCACCCGCGTCTCGACTGAGTCACCCCGACGCCCCTGCCCGCCGGCGGGGGCGTCGGGCGTTCCGCGGCCCGCCGTTCACCCACGATTTACCGCGCCGTCATCATCCCGTAACCCCGCCCGCGCACACTCGCGCCATGACGAGACCGAGCGCGGGGGTGGACCTGATGGGCAACGGCGGCCGGCGCGGGGGCGCGCAGAAGGCGAGTGGGCCGGTCCGGGGCGCGCGGGTGCTCGTCGTCGAGGACGAGCCGGACGTGGCCGAGATGATCCGCTACAACCTCGGCAAGGAAGGCTACGACGTCCGGGTGGTCGGCAATGGCACCGACGCGCTCCGTCAGGTCAAGGAGGCCCGGCCCGACCTGATCCTGCTGGACATCATGGTCCCGCATCTCAACGGCTGGGAGATCTGCCGCCGCCTCAAGCAGGACCGGGAGACGGTCGCGATCCCGGTCATCATGGTCACCGGCCGCGCGGAGGAAGGCGACAAGGTGCTCGGCTTCGAGATGGGCGCGGACGACTACGTCACCAAGCCCTTCTCGCCCCGGGAGCTGCTCGCCCGGGTCCGCGCGGTGTCCCGGCGCGGCCGAGGCGGAGACGACGCGGCCGACCAGCCGCTGCGGGCGGGGGACCTCGAGATCGACCGGCAGCGCTTCGAGGTCAAGATGAAGGGCCGCCTGGTGGAGCTGACCCGCAAGGAGTTCGATCTGCTCGCCAGCCTGGTGCGCTCCCCGGGGCGCGTCTTCGGCCGCGAGGAGCTGCTCGATCTGGTGTGGGGCCAGGACGGGTTCGTGGAGCCCCGGACGGTCGACGTGCACGTGGCCCGGCTGCGCGCGAAGTTCACCGCGGCGCGGGCGCCGGTGCCGGCCATCGAGACGGTGCGGGGGGTGGGCTACCGGTTCCGCGACCCGGGTGGCTCGTAACAGAAACGTAACGTGACGGTTACCGTGGCGCAACACCGACAGGGGACCATGAGCCCCGACAACCCAAAGGAGAGAACAGGATGAAGAGAGCGATCGCAGCGCTGGCCATCATCGGGCTGACCACGGCCGTCGCGTTCGCGTCGGGCCCGCCCAAGCTGGACCCGGCCTTGTCCGCGTACAAGGCGGTGAGCGGGGTGAGCGGCAACATCTCCAGCATCGGCTCGGACACGCTCAACAATCTCCTGACGCTGTGGGCGGAGAACTTCAGCAAGTTCTACCCCAACGCCAAGATCCAGATCGAGGGGAAGGGCTCGTCCACCGCTCCGCCCGCCCTGATCTCCGGCACGGCCCAGCTCGGTCCGATGTCGCGCGAGATGAAGGGCACCGAGATCGACGCGTTCGAGAAGAAGTACGGCTACAAGCCCACCCCGATCCGCACCTCGGTGGACGCCCTCGCGGTCTTCGTCAACAAGGACAACCCGATCAAGTGCATGACGATGGCCCAGGTGGACGCGGTGTTCTCGAAGTCGCGCCGCGCGGGCTACAAGGAAGACATCAAGACCTGGGGCCAGCTCGGGCTCACCGGCGAGTGGGCCGGCAAGCCGATCAGCCTCTACGGCCGCAACTCGGCCTCCGGGACCTACGGCTTCTTCAAGGAGCACTCGCTCAAGAACGGCGACTACAAGGACGAGGTCAAGGAACAGCCGGGGTCGGCGTCGGTGGTCCAGGGGGTGACGGTCGACCGCTTCGCGATGGGCTACAGCGGGATCGGCTATTCCACCGCCGGCGTGCGGGCGGTCCCGCTCGCGGCCAAGGAAGGGGCGAAGTGCTACGAGGCCGACCCGGACAATGCCTACGCGGGCACGTACCCGATGTCCCGCTTTCTGTACGTGTACGTGAACCGGGCCCCGGGGAAGGGCCTCGATCCGCTCACGCGTGAGTTCGCGAAGCTGATCCTCTCCAAGGAAGGTCAGGCGGTGGTCATCAAGGACGGCTACTTCCCGATTCCCGCCACGATCGCCAAGGAAGAGCTGAACAAGGTCCAGTAAGTGGCGATCGGTCCGGACGTACTTCGCGCGGGCGGGCCGGCGGGACCGGCCCGCCCGCTGGATGTTTCTCCGGCGCGCACCGCCCGCCGGATCGTGGCCGATCGCTGGGCGTCTCGCCTGGTCGTGGTCGGCGGCATCGTCATCATCGCCTCCATCCTCGCCATTCTCTTCGTCATCGCGGCCGAGGTGTATCCGTTGTTCGAGGTCCCGACCGCCGAGCTCGTCGGGTCCCCGGTGGGGGGCGGCGCGGTGGCGGCGGGCCCGCTGGGCGTCGACGAGTACCGCGAGGTCGCCAGCCAGGTGATCTCGGGCGGCGTGCTTCAGCTGACGGATCTCAAGCATGGGAAGGTCCTCGCGGCGGTGCCGATCGCGGGCCTCGACGGCGCCACGGTGAGCCGGGTCGCCGACACCGGTGCCGGCAAGTACCTCGTGGGAACCTCGAAGTACCTGATCGGGACTTCCGACGGCCGGGTCATCCCCCTCGAGATCAAGTTCGACGTGACCTTTGCGGACGGCAAGCGCGAGGTCGTCGCCCAACCGAAGTTCGGAGCCCCGTCTCTGCTCGACCCGGAGCGGAAGCGGCCGATCCTGGACGTGGCGAGCGCCGCGGCGGAGTCCGGCCCGGTGACGGTGGCGCGGGTTGGTCCCAGCGACATGGTCCTCCAGACCGTGATCGAGACCAAGGCCCTCGTCGGGGGGAGTCGCCGCGAGGAATCGCTCACCCCGCTTCCTCTATCGATCGAAGGCGAGGTCACCGCGCTCGGGCTCGACCGCCGGGCCGAGGACCTGTTCATCGGGACGTCGCGCGGGCAGGTGGTGCGCTACGACCTCCGGGAGAAGGCGAGTCCCAAGGTGGCCGAAGCGGTGACCGTCACCCCGTCGGTGGCCGTGACCGCGCTGGCCTTCCTGCTCGGCGACCGGACCCTGCTGGTGGGTGATCACGCCGGCGGGGTCTCTTCCTGGCAGGTGGTGTGGCCCCAGGGGCGGCTCACGCGTATCCATCAGTTCCAGGGCCACCAGGGGCCGGTGATCGCGGTGAGTGCATCCGGACGCGACAAGGGATTCGTCACGGCCGACGCCTCGGGCGGACTCCACGTCCACTACGGCACCTCCGGCAAGACGCTGCTCTCGATGCGCGCCGGCGGAGGTCGGATCCAGTCGGTCGTCTTCGCCCCGAAGGCCGACGCGGTGCTCACCGCCGACCCGCGGGGGGCGATCTCCCAGTGGAAGGTACACAACCCTCACCCCGAGATCACGCTGCAAGCCGTGTTCGGAAAGGTGTGGTACGAGGGCTACCCCGAGCCCGCCTACGTGTGGCAGTCCACCGGAGGCACGGACGATTTCGAGGCCAAGTTCAGCCTGACCCCGCTCATCTACGGCACGCTCAAGGGGACCCTCTACGCCCTGCTCATCGCCATTCCGTTGGCCTTGCTGGCGGCGGTCTACGTCAGCGAGTTCATGCACCCCAACCTCAAGGCCTACATCAAGCCGGTGGTGGAGATCATGGCCGCGCTGCCCAGCGTGGTCCTCGGCTTCCTGGCCGGGCTCTGGCTCGCTCCGATGGTGGAGAAGGTCGTGCCGGGTCTCTTCGTGATGCCCCTGGTCCAGACCGTCTTCATCCTGGGCGCGCTGCTGCTGTGGCGCCTGGTTCCCGCCGGCATCCGGACGCGCTTGCGCTCGGGGAGCGAAGCTCTGCTCCTGATGCCGGTGGTCGTCCTCGGCATGTGGGTGTCATTCCAGCTCGGTGGCATGATCGAGTGGGCGCTCCTCGACGGCAACTACCGGGGCTGGCTGCTGTCGGCCCTCGGCCTCACGTACGATCAGCGGAACTCCCTGGTCGTGGGCATCGCGATGGGCTTCGCGGTGATCCCGATCATCTTCACCATCGCCGAGGACTCGCTGTCCAACGTGCCCCAGCACCTCCGGGCCGGATCCCTCGCCCTGGGCGCCAACCGCTGGCAAACCGCGCTGCGGATCGTCCTGCCAACCGCGAGCCCGGGGATCTTCTCGGCCATCATGATCGGCTTCGGACGGGCGGTGGGCGAGACCATGATCGTGCTGATGGCCACCGGCAATACTCCGGTCATGGACTGGAGCATCTTCAACGGCTTCCGGGCCCTGTCCGCGAACATCGCGGTCGAGCTGCCGGAGGCGCCGGAGCAGGGCACCCTCTTCCGGGTTCTGTTCCTGGCCGCGTTCCTCCTCTTCTGCCTCACCTTCGCGGTGAATACGGTGGCCGAGCTCGTGCGGCTCAAGCTTCGGCGAAAGTACCGCTACCTGTGAGCAAGCTCTGGAGGAGCGGCGAGCCGTTCATCTGGCTCACGGGAGGGGCGCTGGCGGTTGCCCTGCTGATGGTGGCGGGGCTGGTCGCGTTGATCCTCTCCAACGGGCTCGGCTTCTTCTGGCCGAGCAACGTGCTGCGGGCGACCCTCGCCGACGGCACGGTCCTGACCGGCCAGATGGCCGAGCGGGAGCCCGTACCCGGGCGGGCCGGCGAGTATCGGGTCAAGCTGAAGGTGGGCAACCGGGACATCTACGGCGCCGACTTCCGATGGGTGGACGAGAGTCAGATCGCCAAGCGGGACTATCCCGCTGACGCCGCGCTGATCGAGCGGACCGAATGGGGCGCGCTGATCGGGACCATCAAGGAGCTGCGGGATGGCGGCCGCGCGGTCGCCAGCGGGGCCGAGGCGTGGGCGGAGGTCGAGCGCCGGCTGCCGGACGTGACCCGCATCCGGCGCGAGATCCGGCGGATCGAGACGCGTGAGATCGGGGGGATCAACTACCAGCAAGAGCGGGTCCGCCTCGGGTTGAAGGGGCTCGAGCTGAAGGGGATCGTCTCCGGGCCTGAGGTCGATGCCCTGAAGGCCAGGCTGGCTCCGCTCCAGGAGCAATACAAGGCCCAGGAGGGGCGCCTGGCCGAGCTGAGGAAGAGCCAGACCGCGGCCATCCTGGTCCAGGCCGACGGGGGCAAGGAGAAGGAGTGGCCGCTGGCCCAGATCGTGGACGTCCGGTTCCCCAACGCCATGGGCCTCGCCGCGAAGAGCGTCTACTACGCCGGACGCATATGGGAGTTCGTGTCGGACGAGCCCCGGGAGTCCAACACCGAGGGCGGCGTGTTCCCGGCCATCTTCGGCACCGTGATGATGGTCGTGATCATGAGCATCCTCGTCACCCCGCTGGGGGTGCTCGCCGCGTTCTACCTCCGGGAATACGCCCAGCAGGGCGCGTTCGTGAGCGCGGTACGCATCGCGGTCAACAACCTCGCCGGCGTGCCTTCCATCGTGTTCGGGGTCTTCGGGGTGGGCTTCTTCATCTACTTCGTGGGCGGGTCCATCGACCGGCTCTTCTATTCGGAAGCGCTCCCGACGCCGACCTACGGTACCGGAGGCATCCTGTGGGCGTCCCTGACCCTGGCGCTCCTCACGGTGCCGGTGGTGATCGTCGCCACGGAGGAAGGGCTGGCCGCGATCCCGCGCGGGGTGCGGGAAGCGTCACTGGCGCTCTCGGCCACGAAGCTCGAGACGACGCTGCGGGTGGTGCTCCCGGCGGTGATGCCGTCCATCCTGACCGGCCTCATCCTGGCCATGGCCCGCGCGGCGGGCGAGGTCGCGCCGCTCATGATCACCGGGGTCGTGAAGCTGGCGCCGTCGCTGCCGCTGGACGGATACTGGCCGTTCCTGCATCTCGACCGGAAATTCATGCACCTGGGCTTCCATATCTACGATGTCGGCTTTCAGTCTCCCAACGTGGACGCGGCGCGACCGATGGTGTTCGCGACCACCCTGCTCCTGCTCTTGATCGTGGTGCTGCTCAACGTCTTCGCGATCAGCATGCGGAACCGGCTCCGCCGCCGGTACGCGACGTCGGCCGTCTGACCCCTTTCACGGAGGAGAACATGGCGGGACCTGGACCTGTTACGATCGGGCAGAGCCTGAACCCCGGCGCGCTGGAGGCGCCCATCATGGAGATGCCCATGGTGGAGATCGAGCGGGTCTCGCTGTGGTACGGCGAGAAGATCGCGCTCAAGGAGATCTCCATGTCGGTCCCCAAGAATCGGGTGACCGCCTATATCGGCCCGTCCGGGTGCGGCAAGTCGACCCTGCTCCGGTGCCTGAACCGGATGAACGATCTCGTGGACGGCGTGAGGATGACCGGCAGCATCCGCATCGGCGGCACCGACATCTACGGCCCGGGCCTCGACGTCACCGAGCTGCGCAAGCGGGTCGGCATGGTGTTCCAGAAGTCGAACCCGTTCCCGAAGTCGATCTTCGAGAACGTGGCCTACGGGCCGCGCATCCTCGGCGTCCGGAACCGCAGCGACCTCGAAGGGATGGTGGAGCGGAGCCTCCGGGCGGCCGCGCTCTGGGACGAGGTCCGCGACCGGCTGCCGGACAGCGCGCTCGGGCTCTCGGGAGGCCAGCAGCAGCGCCTCTGCATCGCGCGCGCGATCGCGGTGGAGCCGGACGTGCTGCTCATGGACGAGCCGTGCTCGGCCCTCGATCCCATCGCGACCGCCAAGATCGAGGAGCTGATGCTGGAGCTGAAGAACAGCTACACGATCGTCATCGTCACCCACAACATGCAGCAGGCGGCCCGGGTCTCGGACTACACGGGCTTCATGCTCCTGGGCGAGCTGGTCGAGTTCGGAGTGACCCGCCAGCTCTTCACCAATCCCCGGGAGAAGCAGACCGAGGACTACATCACCGGGCGGTTCGGGTAGGCGAGGGAGGACGCGATGCAACGGCACTTCCACGAGGAGCTGGAGGGCCTCAAGCAGACCCTGCTCGCGATGGGCGGGCTGGTCGAGGACCAGATCCGCCGGGCCATGCGCGCCCTGCTCGAGCGCGACGACGTCATCGCCCAGGAGGTCATCGACCGGGACCGGCAGGTCAACACCTACGACGTCGAGGTGGACGAGCAGTGCGTGAACCTGCTCGCGCTCCACCAGCCCGCCGCGGGCGACCTGCGCTTCATCACCACCGCCATGAAGATCGTGACCGACCTCGAGCGCATCGGCGATCAGGCGGTCAACATCGCCCAGCGCGCGCTCGAGCTGAACCGGGAGCCCCAGCTCAAGCCCTACATCGACCTGCCCCGCATGGCGGACCGGGCGCAGCGCATGGTCAAGGAGAGCCTCGACGCCTTCGTGGCCGGCGATACCGCCCTGGCCCGCCAGGTGTGCGCCGAGGACGCCGAGGTGGACGCGCTCAAGGAGCAGATCTTCCGGGAGCTGCTGACCTTCATGATGGAGGACCCGCGGACCGTCTCCCGCGCGATCCGGGTCATCCTGATCTCCCGCTTCCTGGAGCGGGTGGCCGACCACGCCACCAACATCGCGGAGATGGTGATCTACCTGGTCGAGGGGAAGATGGTGCGGCATACGCTGGCCTGAGCGGGGCGCCGTGTATACTGCAGATGTGAGTCCGGATCGGCACTACCATCTCCAGTCCGAGGACGCGAACCGGCGGATCGACGCTCTGCTCGAGCAGCTCCGGGTGCCGGAGTCCAGCTGGCCGCTGTACGCCGACATGCTCACGACCGCGCTGAAGATGTACGAGGACGGCGCGGGCGTCGCCGACCTCAAGATCGCCAACGCGTCCTTCAAGGAGATCCGCTACGGGTTCAAGGTCTTCGCCCCCTGGCGGAACGTCCCGAAGGTCACCGTGTTCGGCTCGGCCCGCACGCCGCGGGCGCACCCCATCTCGGAGCAGGCCTACGCCTTCGCCAAGCGGATCACCGGGGCGGGGTGGATGGTCATGACCGGGGCGGGTGGCGGCGTCATGGGCTCGGCCCAGGAGGGCGCGGGGGCCGACCGCTCGTTCGGTCTCAATATCCGGCTACCCTTCGAGCAGGAAGCCAATCCCTGGATCGCGGACGACCCGAAGCTGATCTCGTTCAAGTACTTCTTCACGCGCAAGCTGTTCCTGGTGCGCGAGGCCCACGCGATGGCCTTTCTCCCCGGCGGCTTCGGCACCGCCGACGAGGTCTTCGAGGCCATCACCCTGATCCAGACCGGCAAGTCGCCGGTGCTGCCGATCGTGATGCTGGACGAGCCGGGCGGGACCTACTGGAAGACCTTCGACGACTTCATCCAGCGGGAGATGGTGGAGCGGGGCATGGTCTCGCCGAACGACCCCGGGCTCTACCGGATCACCGATGACGTGGAGAAGGCCGCGGCCGAGATCGAGGGCTTCTACAAGAACTACCACTCGCAACGCTACGTGCGCGACGTCCTCGCTCTGCGAATCCGGCGGTCGCTCGCGCCCGCGGCCCTGGCCGATCTGAACACGCGGTTCGCGGACATCCTGACCGCGCCGGCCGTGCAATCGAAGGGGCCGCTGCCCGGGGAGGGGGACGAGCTGCCGGACCTGCCGAGGCTGGTGCTGCCCTTCACCCGCTCCGACTTCGCCCGTCTCCGCAGCCTGCTGGACTTCGTGAACGCCGGCTGAGCCTCGCCCTCTACTCCGGTTCTTCCCGCTCCTCGGTGGTCTGGCAGGCGGTGCAGACCCACGTCCGGAGCAGGGTGATGCGCTTGGGATCGCGCCGGAGCGTCCACGGCATCAGCTTCTTCGCCCCGCAGCGCGGGCACACCAGGGTGGGCTGACCCGGCTGCACCTCGTGCGGCAGCCACGGGATCTTGGGCTTCATGCGCGGGATTATACGATAAGCTCGGCCGATGCCGAGCGCCTACGTGGTCCTGCTCGTATCCAACCTGATCTTCGCCACCGGCTACTCGATCTCCCGGGTCGTCCTCGAGGACATCGGCCCGGCCGCGCTCGCCATGACCCGCCTGACCATCGGCGCGGCGCTCCTCGTGCCGTGGGCATGGCGTGGCATGACGGCCGCCAAGCTCTCCCGGGAGGACCACTGGCGCGTCGCGCTCATGGGCGTGGTGGGCTTCACGGCGGCCTTCGCGCTGGGCAACTGGGGCCTGGCCCACTCCACCGCCAGCAACGCGGCGCTCCTGATCACGGTGGAGCCGGCCTCCCTGATCCTGCTCTCGCCGCTGCTGCTCGGCGAGCGGCTCTCCCGCCGGGAAGGGCTGGGCGCCGCGCTGGCCATCCTCGGCGCAGCCGTCGTCGTGGTGAACGGCGTCCCGGGCGTCACGCAGGCCCTCGTGCCCCACTGGCGCGGCGACCTGGTCCTGATCCTTTCCGGCGTGGCCTACGCCGCCTACTCCCTCCTCGCCCGCCCCGTGCTCCTCCGCCATCCCGCGTTGATGGTGACCGCCTACTCGATTCTCTGGGGGGCCGCCGCGATGCTGCCGCTCGCGCTCCTCGAGTGGGCCACCGGTCCAGGGCCCCGGTGGACGCCGCGGGCCGTCACCGGCGCGCTCTACCTGGGCGTGGTGATGACCGCGCTGGGCTACGCGGTGTGGAACTGGTGCCTCGAGCGGGTGGAGGCGCCCCGGGTGGCCGTCTTCCTCAACATCCAGCCGCTCGGCGGTGCGCTGGTCGGGGTGTGGTGGCTCGGGGAGCGGCTCACCCTTTTCACGGTGGCCGGCGGGCTCTTGATCCTGGTCGGCCTGCACCTGACGGTGAAAGCGCGGCGGAGAGGGTAGAATACCGGCATGCGGCGGGTCCGGGTGGGGCTGGCCCAGGTGAATCCGACGGTGGGCGCCGTCGAGGCCAATGCGCGCCTCGTGATGGCGGGCATGGACCGGGCGCGGTCGCTGGGCTGCGACATCGTGGCGTTCCCGGAGCTGGTGCTGACCGGCTACCCGCCGGAGGACCTGCTGTTCAAGCCCGCCTTCATCGAGGCCAATCTCCGGGCGCTCGCCGACGTGGCGCGCGCGAGCCGGGGGCTCACCGCGGTGGTGGGCTTCGTGGACAAGCGCGACGACATCTTCAACGCGGCCGCGATCCTCCACGACGGCTCGCAGGCCGGGACCTACCACAAGCAGTACCTGCCCAACTACGGCGTCTTCGACGAGAACCGGTACTTCCAGTCCGGGACCGAGGCGCCGGTCTTCACGCTCGGCGAGACGGTGATCGCGGCGAACATCTGCGAGGACATCTGGTACCCGACCGGGCCCACCACGCTGCAGGCCCTCGGCGGGGCCGAGCTGGTGCTGAGCATCAACGCCTCGCCCTACCACGCGGGCAAGGGGCGCTTCCGCGAGAAGATGCTGGCGACGCGCGCGGCCGACGACCTCGTGTGCCTGGCCTTCGTCAACACGGTGGGGGGCCAGGACGAGCTGATCTTCGACGGCCAGTCCTTCATGTTCAACGAGAAGGGCGAGTGCCTGGCCCGCGGGAAGCCCTTCGAGGAGGACTTCGTCGTGGCCGATCTCGACCTCGACGAGGTCTTCCGGGTCCGGCTGCACGACTCGCGCCGGCGCAAGGAGAAGCTGCGCGCCACCGCGACCCAGTCGCGCCGCGTGGCGCTGCCCCCGCGGCCCGCCTCCGCCCGGCCGAAGCTCCCGCCCCACGAGGTGCCGGTGCTGGAGCCGGTGGAAGAGATCTACCGGGCCCTCGTGCTGGGCACCCGCGACTACGTCACCAAGAACGGCTTCACCCACGTGGCGCTGGGGCTCTCGGGGGGCATCGACTCCGCGCTGGTGGCGGCCATCGCGTGCGACGCCCTGGGCGCCGCCAACGTCACCGGCGTCACCATGCCCTCGCAGTACTCCTCGACCGGCACCCGGAGCGACGCGGCGCGGCTGGCCCGCAACCTCGGCATCGAGTTCCTGCGGCTGCCCATCACGCCGGTGCTGGCCGCGTACCGGCGTGCCCTCGCCAGGCCCTTCAAGGGGCTCAAGGAGGACGTGACCGAGGAGAACCTGCAGGCCCGCATCCGCGGCAACTACCTCATGGCGCTCTCCAACAAGTTCGGGTGGCTCATCCTCACCACCGGCAACAAGAGCGAGATCGGGGTGGGCTACTCGACGCTGTACGGGGACATGGCGGGCGGCTTCGCGGTGATCAAGGACGTGCCGAAGACCCTGGTCTACCAGGTGGCCGAGCACGTCAACCGGCGGGCGGGCCGCGACGTCATCCCGCGCTCGATCTTCGAGCGGCCGCCGTCGGCCGAGCTGCGCCCCGACCAGACCGACCAGGACACCCTGCCGCCGTACCCGGTCCTCGACGCGATCCTGGAGGCCTACGTGGAGGGCGACCAGGGCGTGGCCGACATCGTGGGGCGCGGCTTCGACGCGACCACGGTCAAGCGGGTCATCGCGATGGTGGACCGCAACGAGTACAAGCGGCGGCAGGGGCCCATCGGGATCAAGATCACGCCGCGCGCCTTCGGCAAGGACTGGCGCCTGCCCATCGTCAATCGCTTCCGCGAGTAGGCTCTGCTCCGCTCCGCTCTCCTGTTCGCGCTGGCCGGGCTCGCCGAGATCGGCGGCGGCTATCTCATGTGGCGCTGGTGGCGCGAGGGGCGGCCCTGGCCGGTGGGGCTGGTCGGCGCCGCGGTGCTCGTCCTCTACGGGCTCATCCCGACCTACCAGGCGGCGCACTTCGGGCGCGTCTACGCGGCCTACGGCGGGGCCTTCGTGGTGCTCTCGCTGCTGTGGGGCTGGGCGGTGGACCGTGTCGGGCCCGACCGCTACGATCTGCTCGGGGCCGGCCTCTGCCTGGCCGGCGTCGTGGTCATCATGTACGCGCCCCGCGCCGCCTAGCCCGGCGGGGCGGCTTCGAGCGTGGCGAGCGGCGGGCGCATCGACCCCGCGGATCACCTGCGGCGACCCTGGCGCGTCCACGGCCTCGCCGCCACCGAGGGGCTCGCGCTGCACGACGTCTGGGAAGTCGGGACCCCGCTGGCCCCCGGCGTGACCCTGGCCGCGTGGCTCAGGGCCTTTCGCGAGGAGCCTCGGCCGCTCCCGAGCCGCGCGCTGTTCAGCTTGCGGATGACGCTCGGGCGGCTGTTCGGCCTGGATCGAGGGAGTGGAGGGTTCGTGCCCGTGTACCAGGAGGCCGACGAGCAGCTCTCCCGCATCGCCAACCGGACCGTGACCGCGTTCCTGCACGTCTCCCTGGCGGACCGGCGACCGCGGCTCGCGGTCTACGTCCGGCCGAACGGCCGGCTCGGCCACGGCTACCTGCGGCTCATCGAGCCGTTCCGGCGGTGGGTGGTCTACCCCGCCATGCTCGCGGCGGGCGCGCGCGCGGCGACCCGTCTGAACCGCGAGGCGAGGGCCTAGCTGGCCGGGAGGGCGTCGAGCGACTGCAGGGTGGCGAGGCGGCGGTAGATGCCGTCGGGGCGCGCCATCAGCTCGTCGTGGGTCCCCATCTCGGCGATGCGGCCGGCGTGGACCACCACGACCCGGTCCGCGTGCTTCACGGTGGCGAGCCGGTGGGCGATGACGAGCACGGTGCGGCCCTTCATCAGCTCCGACAGCGCCTGCTGCACGAGGAACTCGCTCTCCGCGTCCAGGTCCGAGGTCGCCTCGTCCAGGATCAGGATCGGCGGGTCTTTCAGGAAGGCGCGGGCGATGGCCAGGCGCTGGGCCTGGCCTCCGGAGAGCTTCACGCCGCGCTCGCCCACCGGCGTCGCGTAGCCCTCGGGCAAGGCCGCGATGAAGTCGTGCGCCTGGGCCTGCCGGGCGGCCCGCTCGATCTCGGCGCGGGTGGCCCCCGGCTTGCCGTAGGCGATGTTGTACTCGATCGAGTCGTGGAACAGGAAGGTGTCCTGGGTCACGATGCCGATCAGCGCGCGCAGCGAGCCCACCGTGACCGCGCGGAGGTCGTGCCCGTCGATCAGGATGCGTCCCGTCGAGACGTCGTGGAAGCGCGGCAGCAGCTCCATCAGGGTGGTCTTGCCCGCGCCCGACATGCCGACGAAGGCCACGAGCTCTCCCTTCCGGACCGTCAGGGAGATGTCGCGGAGGGCCCAGTCCTCCGCCTCCGGATAACGGAAGCCGGCGGCCTCGAACACCATGGCCCCGGTGAAGCCGGGCAGCGTGCGGGCGTCGGGCGCGTCCACGATGGCGGGCGGGGTGTCGAGGATGTCGAACACGCGCTCCGCCGAGGCGATCGACTGCTGGACGGTGTTGGCCATCCGGGAGAGCTGGCGGACGGGGCCGTAGAGCAGGATCACCGCGGCGGTGAACGAGAAGAACTCGCCGGGGGTGAGCGCGCCCGCGATCACCCGGTAGCCGCCGTACCAGAGGGCGCCCATGATGGCGAGCGCGCCCAGCACCTCCATGATCGGCTCCGCCATCTCGTCCACCCGCCGGTCCTTGAGGGCCAGCGCGAGCATGCGGTCGTTGACCTGGTTGAAGCGCTCCTGCTCGAGGTGCTCGCGCCCGAAGGCCTTGACGATCTTGCTGCCGGTGAACGACTCCTGCAGCACCACGTTCAGCTCCGCGATCTTCTGCTGGGCCCGCCGGTTGATCTTGTAGAGCTGGCGGCCGATCGCCCGGATGGTCAGGCCCACCAGCGGGAAGACCCCGATCGCGATCAGCGCGAGCAGCCACTCGCGCAGGAACATGACGACGAGCAGGGCCGCGATGGTGCCGACGTGCCGCACCGCCATCACCAGCACCGTTGAGGAGAGCCGGGCGAGGCGGTTGACGTCGGTGACCACGCGGGTCATGAGCTCCGCGGAGTGCAGCGACGCGAAGAAGGCCAGCGGCATGGACTGGATGTGGGCGTACAGCTCGCGGCGGATGCGGGCGATCACGCGCTCGCCCACCGAGGCCATCAGGTAGGACTGGCCGAAGCGGCCGAGCCCCTTGGCCAGGTAGGCGCCCAGCAGGGCGAGCGGGATGATCCGCAGCATGGCCACGTCCCGCTTGAGGAAGATGTCGTCCATCGCGGGCTTGACCAGCCACGCGATGAGCGCCTCCGCGCCCGAGACCAGCAGGGCGAGGAGCCCGCCCACCGCGAGCACCGGCCAGTAGGGCCGGAGGTACGGCAGCAGCCGGGCGAGCAGCCGGTAGCGCGCCTTCACGGGCGCCCGCGGGCGGCCCAGAGCCGCTCGTAGAGCGCCTCGGTCCGCTGGATCTTCTGGGCCATCGAGAAGTGGGCCTCCACGCGCTTGCGGCCGGCCCGGGCCATCGCCTTGGCCCGCGTCGGATTCTCGAGCAGGCGGAGGATGGCCTGCGCCAGCGCGTCCGGATTGCGCGGCGGCACCAGCAGCCCGGTCTCGCCCTCGAGGATCAGCTCCGGGTGGCCTTCGAGATCCGTGCCGATCACCGGGGTCTCCACCGCGAGGGCCTCCCGCAGCGAGCCGGTGAGGCCGAGCCCGGCGTAGGAGGCGTCCACGACGACGTCGCTCGCGGCGAGGATCTGCGGGATGTCCTCGCGGTGCCCGAGGACGTGCACCGACTCGCCGACGCCGCGCCGGAAGGCGCGCTCGCGCAGGCTGAGCACGCGCGGGGGCGGCGCGCCGACGAAGAGCAGGCGGGCGTGCGGGGCGGCGTGGCAGACGCGGGTCATGGCCTCGAGCACGTCGTCGTTGCCGCGCCAGGAGCGGATGCCGACCTGGGTGACGAGGGCGTGCTCGGGCGCCAGACCCAGCTCGGCGCGGATGCGGCGGCCGTCCACCCCGGGATGGAAGCGGCCGAGGTCCGTTCCCGAATAGATGACCTCGATCTTCCGGGGGGGGACCCCGGCCGCCACGAGGCCGCGCTTGATCGACTCGCAGACCGCCACGATCGCGGTCACCCGCCGGGTGGTATAGCCGAGGCGGTTCCAGCGGTCGAGGGAGAAGCTCACCCCGCGGTTGAGGATCAGGACCGGGATCCGGACCGTGAGCCCGGCGAGGAGCGCCAGGGTCCGCGCGCGGCCCTTCTGGCAGTGCACGATCTGGATCTCGTGCTCGCGGATGAGCCGGGCGAGCGCCCACGCGGAGGTGAGATCGATCCCGCTCCGCATCGGCAGCGCCGCGTGCTCGACGTTGGCGGCGGCGCAGGCGCGGCCCCAGTGCTCGTTCGGGCGCGTCGCCACCACCACGTGATGGCCCCGCCCGGCGAGGCCCACCGCCAGGTCGCGGAGCTGGATGGCCGCGCCGGTGAAGTAGTCCGATTTCGGGTAGAGCTGGAGGATGTTCACGGGCGGCGCCTGCGCTCGGTCAGAGCCGGCCGCTCACCGGCCGCGGAAGAACTCCGCGATCGCCGCGACCACCTCGTCGACCTCGGCCTCGGTGTGGCCCGCCGAGATCGGCAGCGTCAGGATCTCGCCCACGAGGCGCTCGGTCCGCGGCAGCGCGGGCGGGGTGAGCGGCTCGATCGCGGGCTGCTGGTGGCTGGGCACCGGGTAGTGGATGCCGGTGGCGATGCCCCGCTCCTTGAGGAACCGGGCGAGGGCGTCCCGCTCGGGCGTGCGCACCACGTAGAGGTGATAGACGTGGCGGGCCCCGGGTGCCTCCACCGGCAGGGTGAGGGGCAGGCCGGCGAGGCCCCGCCGGTACCGGCCGGCGAGCCGCCGCCGGTGCTCGTTCATCGCGTCGAGGCGGCGCAGCAGCACGCGGCCCACCGCGGCCTGGATGTCGTTGAAGCGCAGGTTGAAGCCGATCTCGGCGTGCACGTCCTTGTTCAGGCGTCCGTGGTCGCGGATCCGGCGGCAGCGCGCGGCCACGTCGTCGTCGTCGGTCACCAGCATGCCGCCGTCGCCCATCACGGTCAGGTTCTTGGACGGGTAGAAGGAGAAGACGCCCGCGCGCCCGAACGTGCCGACCTTGCGCCCCTGCCACGCGGCGCCGTGCGCCTGGGCGCAGTCCTCGAGCAGCCAGAGGCTGCGCTCGGCGCAGAGCCGCCGGACGCCGTCGAGATCCGCGGGATGCCCGTAGAGGTGCACCGGCACGAAGCCCACCGTCCGGGGGGAGACCTTCGCTTCCGCGTCCTTGACGTCCACCGTGTAGGAATCGTCCACGTCCACGAAGACCGGCACCGCGCCCGCGAAGCAGATCGCTTCCACGGTCGGGAAGGCGGTGTGCGAGGGCACCAGGACCTCGTCGTCGGCCTTGACGCCGAAGGCCCTGAGCACCATCCAGAGCGCGGCGGTCGCGCTGCTGGTCAGCACCGCGTGCTTGCTGGACACGTACCGGGCGAACTCCTGCTCGAAGGCTCGGCACTCGGGCCCGAGGATGTACTGCCGCGAGTCGATGGCGGCCAGCACCGCGGCCTTGATCTCGTCATCGACGGGCGGGCGGGAGAGCGGAATCGGCATCTGAGCGATCCTCCTTGGGTCAGGAAAGCAGACGAGAATACTTGCCGCGGAAGTAGAGCAGCGGCTCCTTGCCCGCGTCGCCGCGGCTCTCGGCGGTCTCGACCTGCGCCACGAAGATCGTGTGGTCGCCGCCCGGATAGGCGTGAACCACCGTGCACTCGAGGTGGGCGAGCGCCTCGGACAGGACCGGCAGGCCGAGCGGCCCGGGCCGGTACTCCAGGCCCGCGAACTTCTCGTCGCCGGGGGCGCTGGTCGAGGTGGCGAACCGGCGGGACGCGGGCTCCTGGCCCTGGCTCAGGATATTGACCGCGAAGCGGCCGGCCGCCTTGATCGCCGGGTAGCTCTGGGCCCCCTGCGACACGCAGACCAGGATGAGGGGCGGGTGCAGCGACACGGAGGTGAAGGAGCTGGCGGTGAGACCGGTCGGGCGGTGCTCGGCGTCCCAGGCGGTGATGATGGTGACTCCGGTCGCGAAGTGACTCATCACGCGGCGAAAATCGTCGGACCCGATCACCTGAACGTTGTAGCAGTTCCGGCCCGATTTTTCAAGTTCTCCAAGGGCTTGGACCGCACCGGCTGCGGGCCTACTCGTTGACGGCGCCCGGGCTTGGCCCCTATACTGCGCCCACACCATGACGACGCCCACCGAGAGCAGCGTGCTCGCCGCGCTCCGCGGCATTCGGGATCCGGACCAGGGCCAGGACATCGTGAGCCTCGGCATGGTCAAGGACCTTCAGATCCGCGACGCGGAAGTCTCCTTCACGCTGGCCTTCGCGGGCCAGGCGCCGGCCACGAAGGCCGCGCTCCACAGCGGCGCCTCGAAGGCGGTGTCGCAGCTGCCCGGGGTGAGCCGGGTGAGCGTGAAGATGGGCACGGCCGCCGGGGCGGGACGCGCCCCGGCCCCGGCCCCGGCCGCGCAGGGCCATGCCCACGGCCAACCCCAGGGCGCGCCCGCCGCCGACTTCATCCCGGAGGTCAAGCACACGGTGGCGGTATCGTCCGGCAAGGGCGGGGTCGGCAAGTCGACGGTGGCGGTGAACCTGGCGCTGGCCCTCAAGCAGTCGGGCGCCCAGGTGGGGCTGGTCGACGTGGACGTCTACGGTCCCGACGTGCCGCTGATGA
>DATHSW010000351.1:0-14919 GCA_035463855.1 Candidatus Deferrimicrobiaceae bacterium
CTCCAGCAGGCGCAGGGCGAGCGCCTCCAGCGCCTCGCGAGAGGCGCCGCGGAGCAGGGCGCCCCAGGCCTCCCCGCTGTCGGCCGGCAGGCGCCGGAAGCCGCGCACGTGGGAATGCGGGGCGGCCCCCAGGCGCCGGCAGCGGTGACGGGGCACGGGATGGCCCACGTAGCGCAGCAGACGCATGAGGCAGAAGAACGCCTCGCCGGTCACCTCGCGGGAGCGGAAGACGCCGTGGAACGTGAACGTGGGGAAGGCGTCGGGCCGGGTGGTCAGGCAGAAATAGGTCTCGCCGCCCTCGGTGGCGACGCCCACGTACGGGTACAGGAACGGGAAGGCGCTCGCCACGTTCTGCGGAGGCCGGAGCGTCTGGATGAGGCGGATCTCGGCCAGCGCGGCGGCCAGCGGGGACTCGCAGACCTCCCAGGTGATCCGCGCGGTCGCCTTCACGAGCGCCCGGCGCTTGCGCTCCTTCTTCCGGCGCCCGGTCAGGCGGTACTGCCCGAGGCGCCGGCGTAGGTTCGCGGCCATGCCGACGTAGACCAGGCCGCCGCCGTCATCGTGGAAGCGGTACACGCCGGGCGCGGCGGGCACGTCGTCGAGGAAGCGGGCGCCGAACTTCCGGTCGAAGAGCCGCACGCGGCTATCCTCTCAGGCCGCGCCGCGCCCGGGGAGGTTTTTCGCGTAAGATCCCGGGCGAGGAGCATCCACGTGACGGTCACCGTGCGCTTCGTCGGCTCCGGCGACTCCTTCGGCAGCGGAGGACGGTTCCAGACCTGCATCCTGGTGGACGGGCCGCGCTGCCGCTTCGCGATGGACTTCGGCGCCTCGTCGCTCATCGCCCTGGCCCAGCAGGGGATCGAGCACAACTCCATCGACGCGGTGCTGCTCACGCACCTGCACGGCGACCACGCGGCCGGGGTGCCGTTCCTCCTGATGGACGCGATGCTGGCGGCCCGGCGCGCCCGCCCCCTCACCATCGCGGGCCCGCGCGAGCTGCGCGCCCGCATGGACAGCATCGGCGAGGCGCTCTTCCCCGGCTCGCACGTGATGACACCGAGGTTCCCCGTCGACTGGATCGAGATGGAGACGGGCCGGCCCCATCCGGTGCTCGATCTGCTCGTGACCCCCGAGCCCGCGCGGCACACCCGGGAGACCAACCCCACCGCGCTGCGCGTCCAGGTGGGCGACAAGGTGATCGCCTACACCGGCGACACCGAGTGGACCGACGACGTCGCCCGCGCCGCCCGAGACGCGGATCTGCTCATCGCGGAATGCTACTTCTACGACAAGCCGGTGAAGTGGCACCTGAACTACCCGGACATCGCGGCCCACGCGAGCCGGGTGGGCGCCCGGCGCCTGATCCTCACCCACCTGAGCGGCGAGATGCTGGCGCGCGCCGCCGACGTGCCGGAAGAGTGCGCCTACGACGGGCTGGTGGTCACGCTGTAGGGCGAGAGGGTTTGTCTAGATGTCGCCGAAGCCCGGGCGTACCGCCGGCTTGAAGCGGTCGCTGGCGCCCGATTCGGGCTCCGCCTCGTCCTGGCTCGGCCAGGGCCCGGTCCGCTCGGCGGCCGGCGTGGTGAGCCAGACGCTCGCGCGCTGCCCGGCCAGGTAGGCGAGCGGGCTCAGGAACACCACGGTCAGGACGACAACGGCTGCGAGAGCCATGCGCTTCAGGGTCATTCGGCGCCCTCCTGCCCTGCAAGAGAGCAAGGGGCATTCCAGGAGAAAACGATTTATTTTCTGCATCCTTCGGGGTATGCACGCCGGACAAGAGGCAGGGATTTACCCGTTCTCGGCATGGATTTCGCCCAAGCCGGAAGCGGACTAGCGGCCCGTCTTCGAGGACTCGTCGCGCGCGGCGCGGATCAGGGGCGGATAGGTGTACGTCGGCAGCGAGCAGCCCGGCGCGAGGATGAATCCCGTCTGGCCGCCCGCCTGCAGGGCGCGCCCGACCTGGGCGCGCACGAGCCGGGCCGAGCTCTCGACGAACTTCACGTGGTCGAGCCCGGCCATGAGCGTGAACCGGGTGCGCCGGCGCGCCTCGGCGATGGACGGGCCGCCGTTGAGATCCGCCCACGACAGCGCGTGGACCGGATAGTCGATCAGGCGGTCCCAGTAGAGCCGCTCGCCGTGGGCGTGCAGCACGTGGCACTCGCCCCGGCCCTGGATCGCCTCCAGGAACGCGAGATCGAAGGGCCGCATGAAGCGCTCGTACTGCTCGAGCGTCAGGCTCTCGGCGGTGGCGGGCACCGAGAGGAAGATGCCCGCGGCGCCCCGGGCCAGGCTCGCCTGCGCGTAGCGGATCAGGTTGTCGTTCACGACCGCGAGCGCGGCCTCGAGCGCCTTCGGCTGCTCGGCCATCAGGGCGGGCATCGCCTCGCGCACCAGGTTGCGCTTGAGCGTGTTCCAGGCGTTGAACACCGTGTCCACGAAGAGCGCCCGATCCCGGAGGGCGCGGGCCACCAGCTCCACCGTCTGGAGCTGTGTGCCCATCGGTGTCCGCGCCGGATCGAAGGGCTCGAGGCGGGCCAGGTCCGCCGCCGTCGCCACCACCTCCAGGCCCGGGGGCATGGGGTAGTCGTAGTCGTTCATCAGCTTGAGCAGATCCAGGTCGTAGTGGTCGAAGAACTCGAGATGCACCTGGGCGGCGCGCTCCGCGGGGGCGTGCTGGGTGCCGAAGTGGTACCAGACGGTGAAGGGGGCCCGGTCGACCGGCCGGCCCTCCAGCGCGGCCCGCACCCGCTCGATCTTGTTCATGACCGGGGAGCGGGGGTTAGCGCGACTTGTCCCGGTCGATCAGCACACGGCGCAGGATCTTGCCGGAGGCCGACTTCGGAATCTGGTCGATGAACTCGAGGTGCCGGATGCGCTTGTGGGGGGCCACCCGCTGGGCCACCCAGCCCATGATGGCCTCCCCGGCGGTCGCCTTCGAGGCGTCGTCGGGCTTGAGCACCACGTAGGCCTTGGGCACCTCGCCCGCCTCCTCGTCCGCCTTCCGCACCACCGCCGCGTCCAGGATGGCCGGATGCGTGAGCAGGAGCGCCTCCAGCTCCGCGGGGGCCACCTGCATGCCCTTGTACTTGATGAGCTCCTTGGTGCGGTCGACGATGAAGAAGTAGCCGTCGTCGTCCACGTAGCCCACGTCGCCCGTGTGGTACCAGCCGTCGCGGTCGAGGCAGCCCGCGGTCTCCTCGGGGCGGTTGAGGTAGCCCTTCATGATCTGCGGGCCGCGGATCCAGAGCTCGCCTTCCTTGCCCACCGCCAGCTCGGCGTCCGAGCCCGAGCCCACCTCGACGATCTTCACTTCCGTGTTCGGCACGATCTTGCCGGCCGAGCCCGGCTTGAAGGGTTCGTTGCGGGTGGGGCTCAGGTGGGTGACCGGGCTCGCCTCGGTCATGCCGTAGCCCTGCACCACCGGGCAGCCGAGCTTGGCGCTGAGCGCGCGGGCCATCTCCTCGCCGAGCGGCGCCGCTCCCGAGAAGATCAGGCGCACGCTCGAGAGGTCGAACTGGGCGACCGCCGGATGCTTCACGAGGCCCAGCACGATGGGCGGCACCAGCGGCAGGATCGTCACCCGGTACTTCTGGACGTTCGCGAGGAACTCCATCATGTCGAAGCGCGGCATGACCAGGATGGTGCCGCCCCCGGCGAGGCCGAGCATCATGATCACGACCATGCCGTAGATGTGGAAGAACGGCAGCACCGCCATCGTGATGTCCTGCTCGCCGAAGACCTCGAAGTTCCGCATGCCCTCGGCCTGGCAGAGATTCGCCACCAGGTTGCGGTGGGTCAGCATCACGCCCTTGGGCAGGCCGGTGGTCCCGCTCGAGTACGGCAGCGCCACCAGGTCCTCGGCCGGGTCGATCGTCACCGCGGGCGGCTGATCCCCGGCCTGCAGCAGATCGGTGAAGGGCCGGGCGCCCTCCGCCGCTCCCAGCACGAAGACCTCCTCCACCCCGCTCTTGGCCGCCGCCTCCTTGGCCTTGTCGAGGAAGGGCGGCACCGTGACGAGGAAGCGGGCGCCCGAGTCCCGGAGCTGGTTGGCCAGCTCGTCGGCGGTGTAGAGGGGGTTCACGGTGGTATTGACGCCGCCCGCCATCGCCACGCCGAGGAAGACGATGGCGTATTCGGGCAGGTTGGGGCTGTAGATCGCGAGCACGTCGCCCTTGCGGAAGCCCCGCTTGGCCAGCCCCGCCGCCGCCCGCCGCGCGCCGTCGACGAGCTGGCGATAGCTGAGGGTACGGCCGGTGGGCCCGTCGATCAGGGCGGCCTTGTCGCCGAGCCGCGCGGCATGACGCAGCACGTACTCGGTGATCGACAGGTTCGGGATGGTCACGGGCGGGCTGGTCGAGAGCATGGTGAGCTGAGCCTAGCGGCCCGTCCGGCGCGGGTCAAGCGGCAGGTTCACCAGGAGCGACTCCAGCGCGAGCGGGTCCACCGGCTTCGTGAGGTGCGCGTCGAACCCGGCCTCGCCCGAGCGCTGCCGGTCGCCGGGCTGGCCGTACCCCGTCACCGCGATCAGCAGCACGTCCGCCTGGCCGGCGGCCCGGATCCGCCGGGCCACCTCATAGCCATCGAGGCCGGGCAGGCCGATGTCGATGACCGCGGCGTCCGGCCGAAGCGACAGGGTCCCGTCGAGCCCGGCCCGGCCGTCGGCGGCCTCGTGCACCTCGTGCCCGGCGCGCTCTAGCAGGTGCCGGAGCATCTGGCGGGCGTCGTCGTTGTCCTCGACGATCAGGACGCGGCGCCGGACGGGCGCGCCGGTAGCGGGGCGAGCCAGGTTGCCGGGGTCGCGCGGCGCCTCGATGAGGGGGAAGCGCACGGTGAAGACGCTCCCCCGGCCGGGCCCGGCGCTCGCCGCCTCGATGTGGCCGCCGTGCAGACCGACGAGGCGCTTGACCAGGGTGAGTCCGATGCCGAGCCCGGCCGCCGGCCGGTGGAGGCCGGTCTGCCCCTGCACGAACAGGTCGAAGATCCGAGGCAGGAGATCGGCGGGGATGCCGGCCCCCGTGTCCTCCACGCGGAGGACGGCCTGGCCGTCGCGGGCGGTGACCGCGACCGACACCCGGCCGCCGGCCGGGGTGAACTTCACGGCGTTGCCGAGCAGGTTGCTGAGGATCTGCTCGATCCGGGTCTCGTCGGCGTCGATCCACACCGCGCCGGCCGCCTCGCACTGCAGGCGCCGGGCCGGCGTGGTCGCGGCGAGCGCGCCCACCACGCGGCGGGCCAGCGCGGCCAGGTCCACCGGGCGGCGGCCGAGCGCGATCTTGCCGGTGGCGAGCCGGGTGACGTCGAGCAGATCGTCCACCAGCCGAACCAGCTGGCGCATCTGGCGCGTGATGATCTCCCGGGCCTGCTGGCTCCGATCGTCGCCCGGGCCGCAGGCGTCGATCACGTGCAGCGCGGTCGTGATCGCGCCGAGGGGATTGCGCAGCTCGTGGCCGAGCATGGCGAAGAACTCGTCCTTGATCCGGCTGGCCTCCTCCGCCTCGGCCCGCGCCCGCTCGCGCTCGCTCTCGCTCCGCCTGCGCTCGGTCACGTCGAGCCCGATGCCGATGCGGGTGCCGTCCGGGAGGCGGATGTTCGACCACGAGGTCAGCAGCCGACCGCCGTCCCGGGTGGTCATCTCGACGTCGCGCCAGCCCTCCCGCAGCGAGTCCATGTACTCGCGGACGTCGGCCCGGTAAGCGGGGTCCGGATAGCAGCGCGCCATGAGGTCCACGCCGCGCGCGGCCTCGCTGGACCAGCCGGTGAGGCGCTCGAACTCCCGGTTCAGCCGCAGCACGCGGGTGTCCACCTCGTACATCGTGATCATCACGGGAATCCGGTCGATGATGGTCTGGAGCAGGCGGCTGTCGCGCTCGCGGCTCCGGACCAGCGCGGCGACGACCAGGATCATCAGCGCCATCGTGGCCACGAACGACTGGAGGATCAGCAGCGAGTGGGTCCGCGGCAGGGCCGCGAACGGCCCGAATCCCCGCAGCGTGCCGTCCACCGCGATCGCCATGAGCACGACCACGGCGGTCGCCGCCTCCCGGCGGCCGAAGCGCACCGCGGCCCAGAGCAGCGACGGGATCGCGAGGAACGCCAGGGGGTACTGGCGCGACCCGGCGGGGGAGAGGCCGCCGAAGACGACCAGCGCGACGCCCACCACGATCACGAGCAGGGCCAGCGCCTCGAACGGGCGCTGGCGCAACGCCAGCGAGCGGTAGTCCGCCGTCCAGAGGATCAGGAGGGGCGCGACGATGAGGGCGCCGGTGACGTCGCCGAGGGCCCACGTGATCCAGATCGCTCCCGCGTCGGCGCGCGGGGCGAAGCCCCCGAGCACGAGGCTCGCGACGCCGATGGTCGCGGCGACCGCCGCGCCCGGGAGGACGCCCGCCGCGAAGCCGAAGATCCCGCGCGGCCGCTCGAAGGCGCCCCGGCCGTGGGCGAGTCGCTCGACGAGCCGGAGCCCGATCACGGCCTCCAGCGTATTGCCCAGCGCGATGCCGAGCGAGGTCGCGACCGAGCCCGCGGTGGTCACGTTGACCAGGAACGCGCCGGCCGCCACCGCCGGCCACATCCGCGGGCCCAGGACGAGCAGCGCGGCCAGCGCGATGCCGGTCGGCGGCCAGACCGGGCTCGCGCTGGCGTGGACGGAGGCGAAGTAGAGGCCGAGCTTCCCGGTGAGGACGTAGACCACCGTGAGGGCGGCCAGCCATCCCCAGCGCATTCGCGCGGACCCGGGCATGCCGCGTGTCCTCCTACGGCCCGAGGAGCCGGCCGAAGAAGTCGGCGACGCGACGGATGCTGTCGGCCCAGGCCGCCGCATCGCCGCCGGTCGTGGCGCCGCGCCCGCCGGAGGCATTGTGGTTCACCCGGGCGGCCACGAAGCGGACGGGGCGGTCGCTGTCGAAGGAGTGATGCGCTCCGGGATAGACCGTGATCGCCACCGGATGCTCCGTTCCCCGGCTGGACGCGGCGAGCTTGACGCACGGCGCGGCCGGCGTCCAGTCATCCATCTCCCCGATCAGGATCAGCAGCGGGGCCACCGCTCGGTAGGCGCCGGTGCCGTCGGCGCGCCAGGTGCCGAGCGTGACCCCGCAGCCCGGATAGAGCGCCACCGCGGCGGCGAAGCCCGCGCGCTTGTCGCGGGCGAGCAGGTCCCCGGAGAGCGAAGGCGCGGCCATCGCGGCCAAGGTGGTCGAGCCACCGTGCGAGCCGCCCATCAGTCCCACCCGGCGCCCGTCCACGTACGGCAGCGCGCGGGCGTGGGCGAGGGCCGCGTACGCGTCGCGCACGCGGCGGCCGGGGGCCACGTCGGCGCGCCCGGGGGAGGCGTCGGTGCAGACTCCGTCGGGCCGGCCGCGGGTGGTGAAGCTATCGGGGATCACCGTGACGTAGCCGCGGGCGCCCAGCTCCCGCGCCCAGCGCTCGGGCGCGCCGCTGGACCGGGGCCCCACGCCGCTGCAGTCGTGCATGATGACCACCGCGGGGAACGGCCCGAGGCCCTCGGGCTTGCTGACCCTGGCGGGAATCCGCTCCGCGGCCCCGTTCGGCGCGGTGGTGGCGATGACGCCGTCCGAGACCGGGCCGGCGCAGCCGGCGAGCAGCCCCGCCAGCAGCGAGAGGCCCAGAGCCCGTCGCGCGTCACGCCCTGCCATGAATGGTGATTCTAAGCTACGCGGGCTTGCGGATGCGAGGGCGCCTCGGCTAGCCTTGACCCCCATGACGCGCACCCTGATGGACAAGCCGATCGCCGGGCCGATGGTCTGGCACGGCCGGGAGCTGGCCGCCTCGACCGACTGGATCCACCGGCTCTCGGCCCGCGCCCTCGACGAGATCGAGGCGGCCCTGCGGGCGGTGCAGGCGCGCGGTCTCGGATGGCGGGACATCCGGAAGAAGGACTTCCCGCTGCCCGGCGTCTCCGCGGAGCTGGCCCAGGTCAATCGCGATCTCGAGTGGGGACGCGGCCTCGCGCTGCTGCGCGGGCTGCCGGTGGCGCGCTACGGCGACGACGAGCTCCGCGCGATCTGGTGGGGGCTCGGCTGCCACCTGGGGACGGCGGTCCACCAGAACGCCCACGGCGAGCTCATCGGGGAAGTGCGCGACGAGATCCGCCTCTACGGCGAGGTGGTCCAGCCCGCAGTGCCCAAGAGCGAGGACGTCACCTCGCGGGCCAAGGCCCGCTCGGCCGGCCCGCTGCGCTGGCACACCGACCGCTGCGACGTGGTCGGGCTGCTCTGCGTGCGCTCGGCCCGCCGGGGCGGCACCAGCCGCGTGGTCAGCGTCCCCGCGGTGAGCAACGCCATCCTCGAGCGGCGGCCGGACCTGCACGCGCTGCTCTGCTCCGACTACTACCGCAGCCGCCAGGGCGAGGAGGCGGGAGGCGAGGCCTCCGTCTACGCGATGCCCGTCTTCGCGATGCGCGAGGGCAAGTTCACCACCCAGTACTCGCGCACCTTCGTGGAGGCCGCGCAGAAGATCGCCACGATCCCGCGGCTCACCCCGGCCCAGGACGAGGCGCTCGACCTGCTGGCCGCGGTCTGCGACGAGCTGGGCTACGAGATGGAGCTCGAGCCGGGCGACATCCAGCTCCTCAACAACCACGTGATCTACCACGGCCGTACCGCCTACGAGGACGCCCCCGAGCCCGGGCGCGACCGGCTGCTCCTGCGCCTGTGGCTGGCCCCGCCGAACAGCCGCCCGCTTCCCGAGGGCTTCGAGGTGCTCTGGGGCAGCATCAAGGGCGGGGCGGTGCGCGGGGGTATCGCCCAGCCCGCCGCGCGCTGACTCGCCCGCAGCTTCGATTCTCTGGTGACCGCGAGCGGGTTCCGGTACACTTGGGACCAGCCAGGGGGCCCGCCGGAGCGGGGTCCCCGCGTGTGCCCCCGCACCGCGGCGCCGGTCGACCGGCCTGGCCGTTCCTCCACTTGTCTGACGGAAAGGGCTTATGCCATGAGCGTCCCACTTGAGTAGGCGATCTCGCCACCGCCGCCACTCCGGAAACCGACCGCCCCAGGGGCCGGGGCAAGGACAGCCGGGACAGGGGCCGCGTGGCCCGATGCCTCCGCGCCCCGCCCCGAGGACTCCCAGCCCGTCCCTCTTCGAAGGCCTCACCGCGGTCCAGCCGTACGAGAAGTTCAAGCTCGAGACCACCAGGGACGAGCTGTCGATGCGGGCGCTGGACATGATCGCGCCGATCGGTCGAGGGCAGCGAGGCTTGATCGTGGCCCCGCCTCGGACCGGCAAGACCATTCTGCTCCAGAAGATCGCCAAGGCGATCCTCGCCAACCATCCCGAGGTGGTGGTCATCGTGCTCCTGGTGGACGAGCGCCCGGAAGAGGTCACCGACTTCAAGATGCAGATCGGCAAGCAGGCCGAGATCGTCGCCTCGAGCAACGACAATCCCTACCGGCGGCATATCGAGGTGACCGAGCAGGTCCTCGACAAGGCGAAGCGAATGGTCGAGGAGAAGCGCGACGTGCTGATCCTCTTCGACTCGCTGACCCGGATGACCCGCGCCTACAACAACGAGCTCTCCTCGCGCGGGCGCACCATGTCGGGCGGCATCGACAGCCGCGCCTTCCAGATGCCGCGCGCCTTCTTCGGGGCGGCCCGCAAGATCGAGGAGGGCGGCTCGCTCACCATCATCGGCACCGTGCTGGTGGACACCGGCTCGCGGATGGACCAGATCATCTTCGAGGAGTTCAAGGGCACCGGCAACATGGAGCTCTATCTCTCGCGCGAGCTGGCCGACCGGCGGATCTTCCCCTCCTTCGACCTGATGCGGTCGGGGACCCGGCGCGAGGAGCTGCTCTTCTCCGAGGAGGACATGAAGAAGATCCACCTGCTGCGGCGCGCCCTGTCCGGCACCAAGCCGCAGGAGGCGATGGAAGCGCTCCTGGGCCGCCTCAAGCTCACCGCGACCAACGCCGACTTCCTGAAGTCACTCGGCCAGGACTGACCGCCCGGGGCCGCCTGCCCCGCCTATCTGCTCGGGCCCACCATCTTGCTGACCGCCTGGCGGAGATGGCTCAGGGTGAAGGGCTTCTCGATGACCGGGATGCCGGTGGTGCGGAGGAAGGGGCCGTAGTCCGCCGAGTTCGCCTGCGCGGTCACGAAGACGATCCGCTTGAGCACCTGCGGATGGTCGCGCTGGATCTCCTCGTAGAGCTGCTGCCCGTCCATCTCGGGCATGCGCAGGTCGCAGAACACCAGATCGAAGCGGTGCTGGCCGATGAGGTCGAGGCCTTCCTTGCCGTTCTCGGCGGTGTGGACGTCGTGCCCCTCGATCTTCAGCGCGTCCGAGATCAGCTCGCGCACGGCGCGCTCGTCGTCGATCACCAGGATACGCGCTCGTCCCATGATGGCCCCCGCGATGGTTGACGTGGTCCCGGTTCCCGCTATTCTACGACGAGTGAGCGGTAGACACCAATGACCATGACCACGCGCGCGGCGGATCGGCGGGCGTTCGTCGCGGCGCTGGCCGCGGGAGCCCTGCTGCTGCCCCGCGCGGTCCCCGCCCAGCCGGCGGGGCGCGCCGCCCGCATCGGCTACCTCACCCCGTCCTCGGTGTCGGCCCGCGGCGGGATGCCCGAGCTGCGCCAGCGGCTGCGCGACCTGGGGTACGTGGAGGGCCGCGACCTCCGATTCGAGATCCGGGCCGCCAACGAGGACTTCGAGCGCCTGCCCGATCTCGCCGCCGACCTGGTGCGGAGCGGGGTGGATCTGATCGTCGCGGTATCCTCGCCCGCGATCCGGGCGGCCGAGAACGCGACCTCGGCGATCCCGATCGTGATGGTCAGCGGCACCGATCCGGTCGCGGGCCTCTTCGTCGCGAGCCTGGCCCGTCCGGGCGGCAACGTGACCGGGCTCACCACCTACCTCCCCGAGCTGGCCGGCAAGCGGCTGGAGGTGCTCCGCGAGTGCGTGCCCGGCCTGCGCCGCGTGGCGGTGCTCGCCAACCTGCGGAACCCGAGCAGCGCGACGGTGGCGCGGGAGACCGAGGCGGTGGGCCGGGCGATGGCGCTCGAGATCCAGGTGGCGGACGCGCGGCTGCCCGAGCAGTATCCGGACGCCTTCGCGAGCATCGCGCGGACGGGCGCGCGCGCCGTCTTCGTCACCACCGACCCGGTGCTGTCGAGCAACCGGGAGCGGATCATCCAGCTCGCGGCCAGCCACCGGCTGCCCGCCATGTACGAATGGCGGGAGATCGTCGAGGCGGGGGGGCTCCTGGCCTACGGCCCGAGCCTGGCCGAGGTCAACGCCCGCGTGGCGGCCTACGTGGACCGGATCCTCAAGGGCGCCAAGCCCGCCGATCTGCCCGTCGAGCGGCCCACCCGGCTCGAGCTCGCGGTCAATCTGAAGACCGCGGCCGCGCTCGGGATCACGATCCCGCCCACGGTGCTGGCCCGCGCCGAGCGGGTGATCCGCTAGACGTTCCGCGCGCGGTCGCGCTCGGGTCGTCCGAGAGCAGCCGCAGCGCGCGACCGTTCTCATGACATCAGCGACGCCGGCGGCGGGCGGACGGCGGCGCGGCCACGACGCGATCGTGGTCGGCGCCGGGCACAACGGGCTCGTCACCGCCTGCTACCTGGCGCGGGCCGGCCTCCGGGGGCTGGTGCTGGAGCGGCGGCCCATCGTCGGCGGCCCGTGCGTGACCGAGGAGACCTTCCCGGGCTTCAAGGTCTCCACCGCGGCCTACGTCACCAGCCTCTTCCGCAAGGAGATCGTCCGCGACCTGCGCCTGGGCGACTACGGCTTCGCGGTGCTCCCGCGCAGCCCCTCGTCCTTCACGCCGCTGCCCGACGGGCGCTCGCTCACCCTGGGGCCGGACGCGGCGCTCACCCGCGCCGAGATCGGCAAGTTCAGCGCGCGCGACGCCGCCCGCTATCCCGACTACGAGGCGATGCTGGAGCGGGTGGCCGCCTTCGTCGAGCCCACGCTTCACCTGACGCCGCCCGACCTGCTGCGCCCCGGCCCGCGCGGGCTGCTCCAGCTCCTCGGCCTCGGCCGCGCCTTCGCGCGGCTGGGCGACGGGGCCGCGGAGGCGGTCGAGCTGCTCACCGGACCCGCGCGGACGATCCTCGACCGCTGGTTCGAGTCCGCCCCTCTGAAGGCCACGCTCGCCACCGACGCGATCATCGGGGCGATGGCGAGCCCCTCCACCCCGGGCACCGGCTACGTGCTCTTCCATCACGTCATGGACGAGACCGACGGCCGGCGCGGGGTCTGGGGCTACGTGCGGGGCGGCATGGGCGGGCTCACCCAGGCCCTGGCGCGCGCGGCCCGCGACCTGGGGGTCGAGATCCGCTGCGAAGCGCCGGTGGCGCGCATCACGGTGCGCGACCGCCGGGTGACCGGCGTGGTGCTCGAGAGCGGGGAGGAGTGCCGCGCGCGCGTCGTGGCGAGCAACGCGGACGCCAACGTGACGTTCCTGCGGCTGCTCGCTCCGGAGACGCTGCCGCCCGGCTTCCGCGACGCGGTGTCGCGCATCTCGTACGAGAGCGCGTCGCTCAAGATCAACGTGGCCCTGGGCGAGCTGCCGAGCTTCACCGCCTGTCCCGGCACCACGCCGGGTCCGCAGCACCGGGGCACCATCCACGTCTGCCCCGACCTCGACTACATCGAGCGCGCCTACGACGACGCCAAGTACGGGCGCCCGTCGGAGCGGCCGGTGCTCGAGTGCACGATCCCCTCGGTGGTGGACCCCACGGTGGCGCCACCCGGGCGGCACCTGATGTCCATCTTCGTGCAGTATGCGCCCTACGCGCTCCGGGGGACGAGCTGGGACCGGATCGGGGAGGCCTTCGCGGACCGGTGCTTCGCGCTGCTCGACGAGTACGCGCCCAACTTCAGCCGCTCGGTGCTGGCGCGCCAGGTGCTGACGCCGCCCGACATCGAGCGCGTATTCGGGCTCACCGGCGGCAACATCTTCCAGGGCGCGATGACGCCGGGCCAGCTCTTCGCCCTCCGCCCGGTGCCCGGCCACGCGGGCTACCGCACGCCGGTGGCCGGCCTCTACCTTTGCGGGGCGGCCGCGCACCCGGGCGGCGGGGTCATGGGCTCGCCCGGCCGGAACGCGGCGCGCGAGATCCTGCGCCGCCGCTTCACCACTTGAAGACCGAGAGCAGGTTATGGAAGTCGTCGGTCCAGGTGCCGACCCCCGGCTCCGGGTCGAGGCGCGCCGCGGTCCAGCGGGCGTCGGAGGCGAGCTCCCCGAAATCCGCCGGCCGGCGGGCCAGCAGGACCCAGCTCGCCTCCACGCCGCCGCGGACGTCGCCGGCGTCGCCGTGCTGGAGCAGGCGCGCGTAGCCGCCGTCCTCGGCGAGATTGGCCACCACCGGCTCGAGGCGCAGGTGGCGGTTGGAGATGTGCAGCGCGAGGATGCCGCGCGCCCCCAGCATGTCGAAGTAGAGCCGTAGGGCCTCCCGGGTGAGCAGGTGCACCGGGATCGCGTCCGAGGTGAAGGCGTCCACCAGGATCACGTCGTAGCGCTCCTCCGGCCACTCCCGGCGCACCGCGTCCAGGCGGATGCGGGCGTCGCCCAGCTCCATCCGGAGGCTGGCCCCGCGGTCGCGCGCGTCCCGCGCGTAGGTGAAGTAGCGCGGATCGAACGCCACGTCGCGCACGAGGCGGTCGATCTCGTAGAACGTCGCCCGGTCGCCGGGGCGCGCGTAGGCGGCCAGGGTGCCGGTGCCGAGGCCGATCACCGCCATCCGCCGCCCGCCCGGGCGCCGGTCCAGCTCGGCGAAGAGCTGGCCGATGGGACCTTTCCGCTGGTAGTACGACAGAGGCTCGGCGCGCCGCGCGGGCTCGAGACTCTGGCGTCCGTGCAAGGTGGTGCCGTGGCGCAGCTCGGTGTAGCCCGCGTCGTTGCGGTCGCGCGAGATGCGGAGCACGCCGAAGAAGGAGCGGCTCTGGCGGATCTGGTCGCTGTTGCGCGCGTCCACGAAGCCCGCCGCCAGCAGGATCCCGGCGAGGGCCGCCCCCAGGTGGAGCGGCCGGCGGCGCAGGAGCCACGTCAGCGCGAGCGGCGGGCCGTAGATCAGGAGCTTGTTGAGGAGACGCTCGGTGGGATCGAGCCATTCGGATACCCGCGCGCCGCTCCAGTCGAGCACCCGGCCCAGAAAGGAGAAGTCCACGCGGAGCGTGGCGGACTCCGAGTAGAGGACGAGGGCGAGGGCCACCGCCCCCAGCGCGAGCGCGGCGGCGCGGACCGCTCCCGCCCCGAGGCCGATCCGCGCGCCGCCGCGCGCGTGGAGGAGCACGCAGGCCAGCACCATCACGAGCGGGTACTCGATCAGCGAGGGGAAGACGATCGGGGCCACCAGGGCGTTGAAGAGGCCACCCAGCACCCCGCCCACCGAGATCAGCAGGTAGAACTCGGTGAGGTGCCGGGGCGCGGGACGGTCCAGGGCCAGCGCGCCGTGGCAGCCGAGCGCGACGACGAACAGCAACGCGAAGTGCCAGAGCACGGTGATCCAGATGCGCTCGGGCAGGGAGGAGACCATGAGGAAGATGACGAGGAGCACGAGCGGCAGGGTGATCGCGACCACCGCGCGGTGCAGGGGGCGCGGCCAGCGCCCGAAGGCGAGGATGAACGTGAGCAGATAGATGGCGAGCGGCAGGACCCACAGGAGCGGGACCGCGGCCAGGTCGGTGGTGATGTAGGTGGTGGCGCCCAGCAGCAGGCTCGAGGGCACGAAGGCCAGGGCGACCCAGTGCAGGCGGCGCCCGCGCGCGGGCAAGGGCCCGGCGGGGGCGTCGGCCGCCTCCGCGGGCGACGCCGGCGCCTTCCGGAGCGTCAGCGCGCAGAGGGCGGTCAGGAGGGCGAGCGCGCCGTAGCCCACGCTCCACAGCGTCGTCTGGCTGAGCCAGCCCGGTCCCTGCAGGGGCAGGCGCGGCTCCACCAGGGTCGGATAGCCG
>DATHSW010000352.1:0-3361 GCA_035463855.1 Candidatus Deferrimicrobiaceae bacterium
TGGTCCTCTCGGTCGGCGGCGATCTCGCCGAAGAGGAAGCGGATCCAAGCCTCGTTCGCCTGCTCGCCGTTGCGCCGGGCGAACTCCAGCGCGGTGTGCGCGGTACGCTCGGCCTCGCCGAGTTGCCCCGCCTGCCGATAGGCTTCGCCGAGGGTCCGGACCCACAGCGCCCGGTCGACGAAGGCGGCGGCACTCTCCTGGAGCTGGATGGCTTCCTGCACGAGCGGCACCGCCTCGGACGCGCGGCCGGCGGCGGCATAGGCGTCGCCCAGCACGGTCAGCGCGCGCATGGTCTGCCCGACGAAGTTGTGCTCCCGGCAGATCGCGACGATCGGCTCCATGACCCTCACGACCTCGGTGGTCTCGCCGTACAGCATGAGCAAGCGGCCGCGCGCGACCGCGAGCGGCACCTTGCTGTAGAGATGGTTGGCGACGCTGGCGGCGGCCTCGCCCCGTCGTAGCAGGTCCTGCGCGGGCCCGGCGTCGCCGAGCTCGACGAGGCACGCCGCCGCGAGGGCGCAGGCGCCCGAGAACGGGAGCCCGGAAAGACCGAACCGCTCGCTCTCGCGCCCGCCGCTCAACGCATCGACGATCCATCGGTAGTGCTCGAGGGCCGCCGGGAACTCGCCCCGCGCCTGGTGGCAGCCGCCGAGGTAGTAGCGACCCGTCACCTGCAGGCCCAGGTCGTCGCGGCGGGCGCCGGTCTCCAGGCAGCGCTGCCCGTAGTCGATCGCGCTCTCGTACTCGCCCTTGGCCCAGTGGTACTGCAGGAAGAAGGAGTAGACCACGTCGAGGCGCTCGGTCTCGTCGTGCTCCGTGCCGAGGGCCTCCGCCTCGCGGAAGATCGCGAGCAGCCGCTCGAGCTGCCCGCCCCGCCACAGCGGCGCGCGCAGGGCGAGCCGCGTGTCGATGGCGGCGCGCACCGACTCCGGGGTCACCGGCACCCGCGCGAGGGCCTCCATCGCCCGCTGGTAGTGGGCCACGGCATCCGCGTCCGCGCACAGCGCGGCCGCGCGGTCGCCGGCCTGACGCGCGTACTGCGCGGCCTTGGGCCAGACCTCGCCGCGGAAGGCGTGGTGGGCGAGCCGCTCAACCTGCTCGGCCAGCCGGTCCGCGTGTTGTGACTCGATCGCCTGTACCATCCGCGCGTGCAGCACGCGCCGACGTTCCAGCAGCATTCCGCCGTAGGCGACCTCGTGGGTGAGGGCGTGTTTGAACGTGTACTCGAGCTCGGGGAACAGCGCGGCCTCGTAAAGGAACTCGCTCGCCTGCAGGCGCGCGAGACCTGCGCGCAGGGCATCCTCGGGCACGTCGAGGAGCGCCGCGAGCAGCACGAACGGCACGTCCTTGCCCACCACCGAGGCCGCCTGCAACAGCTGCTTGTCGTCGGACGACAGACGATCGATGCGGGCAGCGAGGATCGCCTGCACGCTGGGGGGCACCACGATGGGCGCGCCGGGCTTGGCCAGCCGGTACCGCCCGCGCTCGCCGACGAGGACGCGCGTGTCGACGAGCGCCCGCACGGACTCTTCGAGGAAGAGCGGATTGCCGTCGCTCCGCTCGATCAGCGCCTGCAGGAGCGGGCGCAGGCTCGGGTCGTCACCCACGAGGGGACGGAGCAGTGCCTCGGCGTTGGCAGCGCTGAGCGGCTCGATGGGGAGCTGCCGATAGAACGTCTTGTGGCTCCAGCCGTGGCGATAGTCGGGACGATAGTTCACGGCAATCAGGAGACGCGTGCTCGGCAGGCTCTCAACGAGCGCGTCAAGCAGGGCCTGCGTCTCCGAGTCGATCCAGTGCAGGTCCTCGAATACGAGCAGGACGGGCTGGGCCTGGGCCTCTCGGAGTACGAGGCGCTTGAGGGCCTCGAGCGTGCTCTGCCGTCGCTGGGGCGGCGACTGTTTCAGGAACGGGCTGTCGTCGGGAAGCGCGTCGAGGAGACCGATGAGGGCCGGCACGATGTCCTTGAGGCCCTCGTCGAGAGTGAGGACGCCGCCGGTGATCCTTGCGCGGATCGCCCGGGCGTCGTCGCGGTCCTCGATCTTGAAGTGGCTTCGTAGCATGTCGAGGACGGGAAGGTACGCGGACGCCTTGCCGTACGAGACGGAGCCGGCCTGGAGAATGAGCCACCCGCGCGTGCGGTGCGAGTTCAGGAACTCGTGGAAGAGCCGGGACTTGCCCACGCCGGGCTCGCCCACCACGGCGGCGAGCTGTCCGCGCCCCTCCGCCGCCTGCGCGAGCGCCTGGCGGAGCTGCTCGAGCTCGGTATCGCGCCCGACGAAGCGGGTCAGGCCGCGGGCCGCCGAGCGCTGCAGCCGCGTGCGGACGGTGCCGGCCCCGGTCGCCTCGAACACCTCCACGGGCTCCGCGAGGCCTTTCACTTTCACCAGCCCGAGCGGCTTTACCTGCACGTAGTCTTCCGCCAGGCGCAGTGTCTCCGCCGACAGCAGGATGGAACCCGGCATCGCGGTCTGCTCCAGACGCGCGGCCAGGTGCGTCGTCTGGCCCACGGCCGTGTAGTCCATGCGCAGGTCGCTGCCGACCGATCGGACCAGCACCTCGCCGGAGTTCAGCCCGACCCGGATCTGGACGGCCGCCCCCGCGACGCGCTGCGCTTCCTCGGCGTAGCGCTTGATCGTGTCCTGCATGCGAAGCGCGGCATAGCAGGCGCGCACGGCGTGGTCTTCGAGCGCGAGGGGCGCGCCGAACAGGGCCATGATCCCGTCGCCCATCACCTGGTTCACCGTGCCCTCGTAGCGGTGGACGGCGTCCATCATCCGTTGGAGGACGGCATCGAGCAGCGTGCGGGCCTCTTCGGGGTCGCGATCGGCGAGCAGCTCCATGGAGCCCCGCAGGTCGGCAAAGAGGACGGTGACCTGCTTGCGCTCACCCTCGAGGGCCGCCCGCGAGGTCAGGATGCGCTCGGCGAGGTGCTTGGGGGTATAGGCGTCGGGCGCGGCGAAGCGCTCGGCGCCCGCCGGAGCCGGAGCCCCGGTGGTGGCCGGCGCGCCGCACTCGCTGCAGAACTTGGCGCCGGCCCCCAGCTTCGCCCCGCACGACGCGCAGGTCGCCTGCAGCCGGGCGCCGCATTCCGCGCAGAACTTCGCCCCGGGCGGGTTCTCGTGCGGGCAAACGGCAGGCATCACGGATACGACTCTAACCCAGCGGGTGACCCCGCGCCATGCCTCAGCCGGGCGCCGAGCTCTACTCGGGCGACGGGCGGCCTACCCGCCCCCGAGGCGTTCGCGCGGAGGGCCCGGCGGCCGCGCCGCGCGGTCGGCCGCGCCGCCGGCGACGGCCGCACGCTGGCGCTCGTACCAGCGCGACATCAGCTCCATGGCGAGCCACGCGGCCGAACAGCTCA
>DATHSW010000353.1:0-9158 GCA_035463855.1 Candidatus Deferrimicrobiaceae bacterium
CGCGGGGACGCTCATGCGCCTGCGCAAGTCGCCGACGCCGATCAAGCGCATCGGCCACGGCGTCTTCGGCACGCCGCGGGTGCGCGAGACCGTGCAGTGGTTCCGCGACACGCTGGGCTTCATCGGCTCGGACGACATCTACGTGGGCGCCAAGGACCACATCATCGGCTCGTTCAACCGCTGCGACCGCGGGGAAGAGTACGTGGACCACCACGTCTTCTTCTGCGTGATGAACGAGCGGGCGGGGATGAACCACGTCTCGTTCGAGGTGCCCGACGTGGACGCGGTGTTCAAGGACCACGAGTACCTGGTCGGCCTCGGCAAGTACGAGCACATGTGGGGCGTGGGGCGGCATCTGCTGGGCAGCCAGGTCTACGACTACTGGGCCGACCCGTGGGGCCGCGTGCACGAGCGGTGGGCCGACACCGACCGGCTGAACGCCCGGAGCGGCACGAACCTCCTGTCCGCGGAAGAGGGGCTCGTCAGCCAATGGGGCGAAGATCCGCCGGAGCGGTTCCTCCGGCACGTGACGACGTAGCGGCGCTCGCGCGGCTGCGGGGGATTTGCCTGGCGCGGCCGGGGACCAGCGAGAAGGTCTCCCACGGCGAGCCCACGTTCTGGGTGGCCGGCCGGATGTTCGCCACGTTCGACAACCACCACCACGGCGCCCCGCACGTGGGCGTCTGGCTCGCCATGCCGCTCGGCGCGCAGGAAGCCCTCGTCTATCAGGACCCCAAGCGCTTCTTCGTCCCCCCCTACGTCGGCGGGCGCGGCTGGGTGGGCGTCCGCCTCGACAACCGCCCGAACTGGAAGACGGTGGAGAAGGTGGTCCGCGAAGCCCACGCGTTCATTTCCCCTCTCCCCCGGAGGGGGAGAGGGCAGGGTGAGGGGGCGCGCGGTCAGCCCGCTACGACCACACCTCCCGCGGGAACGGCAAGCCCTCGAGATCGGCGTCGGTGAGCGGCGCGTCCTTGGCCACCCCGAGCTCGTCGAGGAACCAGTAGATCTGCCGCAGGTGCTGGGCCGCGTGCCACGTGGTGCGCTCCATGAACTCGGGCGCCGACTGCGGGCCGTAATAGGTGCTCACCTCACCATCGCACCAGCCGGGCCGCGCGAAGAAGGCCCGCAACCGCGCGCGCACGGTCTCCCCGTAGCGCGCCACCGCGTCGCCGTCCGCCATCGCGGGCGGCGCGTTCTCCTCGAACCACGCCCCGTCGAGATGCCCCTGCTCGCGCGTGTCCGCGAACGAGGCGGCGACCCGGAACACGTGGAAGCCGAGCTGGTGCACGGTGCGATCGCGCCCCGGGTACTTCAAGCCGAGGTGCTCGCGCGGTACCTGTCGGATCGCACGCTGCGTGGCCGCCAGCACGAGGTCCATACGCTCGGCCAGCTCCGTGGGGCTGAGCTTCTTCGGCGCGCGATAGCGCACGCCGACCAGCTCCGCGAGCGCCTGCGGGTTCCAGCCGTGCACGATGCGGTCGCCCACGATGGTGGCGGGCACCCGCATCACCCCGAAGGCTTCGAGATCGGCCCGCCGCTCCGGCCGGGCCTCGACGTCGAAGCCCTCGAAGGCCACTCCCCATGACGAAAGCAACTCTTTCGTCTTGGCGCAGGAGCTTCAGCCCTGGCGGTAGTAGACGCGGGCGCTCGGAGAGCCTTCGCTCATTGATGGCATTGTCTCCTATTCAAGATCCAGATCGGACCGCGCAAGGTCGAGCAACTCCTCGTGGAGATGACGATTGGCGCTGCCGACGAGTGAGTCCGAGCGGATGGTCCAGGGGCGGCCGGCGATGTCCGAGACGGTGCCGCCCGCTTCGGTGACGAGAAGGCTGCCGGCCCCGGCGTGGATGGCCGAGACCCAGAAGACGACGTACGCCGCGATGCGGCCGGCGGCCAGGTAGGGCGAGGCCAACGTCGTCCCGAGTGAACGGAAGTCCCATCGATCCGCCCGGATGGCCTCGGCGGTGAATCGCGCGGCCTGCTCGCGCCGACTGCCCTTCGACTTGCCGTCTTCGATGACGATGGTCCGGCTCCCGTCGCTGGTACTCAACCGGTGTCGGCCGCCGTCATTCAACCTCCACGCGCCTCGGCGCCGCTCCGCGACATCGATCTCGCCGGTTGAAGGATTGCCGACGACGGCGACGGTGATCTCGTTGCCCTCCACGAGCGCCAGGTTCACACAGTACAGCGGGATTCCGGATGCAAAGTTCCGGGTCCCACAGATCGGATCGACGAGCCAGTACGGCGAGCCGTCAACCGAGGCCCCGCCCCCACGTTCCTCGCCGACCACCTCGAAGCCCAGCGTATCGCCCACGACGCCTCGAACCGCGTCCTCGACGGCGACATCCGCAGCCGTCACGAGATCGCGCTCGGCCTTGACGGTGATGTCTTCCGGCATGATGCCACGCCGTGCGATCGCGAACGCTCGCTTCGCCGCCTCGATGGCTACGAGGGTCTCGGGACGGAACTCGCCTATGGACTCACGCAAAGCTCGGGGAGCCCAAGGAGGGTAGGGCAGCGTATGCGCGTGCGCCTGCCTCAGGAGCGCGCGAGGCCGAACGCGTCCGCGTAGCGCCGCCAGGCGTCGAGGTGGCTGCCGTACTTGCGATGCCCGGCGGTGTGCTTGGCGGAGGCGAGCAGCAGGCGGTCGCGGTCCGCGGCGGTGGAGTGGCTGTAGTCGTCGAGCAGGCAGGTGCCCAGCTCCTGGTTGTGCGGGTCGTTGCCCGCCTTCGCCGCGCCCACCGCGAGGGTCTGGACGAGCGGGGCGCGATCGAAGCCCGCGCGCAGGTAGGCGGCGGTCCAGTCCATGGCCTCGAAGGGCCGCAGGCCGTCGAGGGCGTCGTCCAGCCGGCTCAACAGTTGCGCGGCGGTGAGCGTGTCCGAGCCTTTGGGCGGCTCCACCTTCACCGGATGGTCGCCGAAGAAGTGCCGCTGGTTGTGAGCAGACCGGTTCACGAAGGACGCGGCCACGAACAGGAGCTTGAGGCGGTGCGGATGGGCGAAGGTGTCGAAGAACCAGCGCACCGTGTTGCAGTACTCGTAGCTGTGCTGGGGCATCGAGTACGCGTTCGGATCGCCGGTCTCCATGATGAGCTGGGCGGAGGCGAGCTGGATCGTGTCGATGATCTGCCGGATGCCCTTGCCCGTTCGGAGGAGTCCCACGATCAGGTCGATGTAGCCGGGCTCCTGGCCGCTCAGCAGCGCCTCCTGCAGGGCCATCGACTCCACCGGGCTGAGGGCGCCGTCGTTCTCGAGCATCTCCTGGTCGCGATTGTCGAGGACGTTCTGCGCGACGAGGCAGCCCATCTCGTAGCTCGAGTACCACCGGGGCCCCACCGCGATGTCGGGCACGCCCGCGTAAAGGACCGAGTGCGCGTTCTCCCAGCCGACCATCCGCGCGAGCGCGACGGTGGCCCGGGCACGGTAGGACTTGTGGCCGGTGGTGTACGAGCGGTTGTGGAACACGCGGTCCTGGACGTCGATGAGGCCCGCGAAGACGAGCTGGGCGAGCAGCGCGGTGCGCCGCTCCGGATCGGCGAGCGCCTCCTCCCACAGGCCGAGGAACACCCGATAGGCGTTGATGACCTCGCCGCGCTGGACCAGGGTGAGCCACGTGTTCAGCCGCTCGGGCCACGTGCCGTCGATGGCGAGCGGCGTCTGGTCCGGCCAGTGCACCTCGGGCAGCGGCGGCTTGCCCTCGAACTTGATCTCGTAGAGCCGCACGTAGTGGCCGGGCATCTTGCCGAGGAGCTGGTTCCACGGATCGAGGCCGGTCGGCAGATACCAGATCGTCTGGGCCACCGGGAGATAGGCCAGCTCGGGCGGCATGCGGGGGACCAGGTCCAGGGTGGCGCGCGAGCTGAGCAGGCAGTGGTCGTTGTTGACGAACCGCACGATGCCGTCGTCGAGACGCTGGTGATACGGCACGTGGGTGTAGGGCGCGTGGATGCGCACGATCTGGCCGACCAGCTCCGCGAGCGGGACCTGCGCCCGCACCAGGTCGTAGAGGATGTCGCTGGCCCCCTTCTGATCCCGCTCCAGGATCTTGTCCTCGAGCCGCGCATAGGCAGTGCTGATCTCGGGACGCACGGGCCGGTCGACGGAGAGGGCCATGGCGACGCTCCTTTGCGAGTTGCCCGAGACTGTGTCATGCCCCGGCGGCGCCTGTCAAATGGCCTCGGGCTTGGCGACGGGCTCACGGTCTGCTAGGCTCCGCGGCAATCGACATGGCCACCGCGATCGCCCCGAGCGTGCAGGGTCTCAAGCAGGTCGCCTGGCTCGACTGCCCGGGCGGCGGGCAGGTCTCGGTGGACGGGACCACCGCCTACGTCGCCCACATGAAGGCGCCCCACGGCACCAGCATCGTGGACGTGAGCGACCCGGCCCGGCCCCGCACGCTGGCCACCGTCGAGGTGCCGCTTCAGACCCACTCGCACAAGGTGCGCGTGGCCAACGGGCTCATGCTGGTGAACCGCGAGGCCCAGCCCGCGCACCAGCCCCCGGCCGGGGTCGGCGGCGGCCTCGTGATCTACGATGTCTCCGACCCGAGCCGGCCGCGCGAGATCACGTTCTGGAAGTGCGGCGGGGCGGGCGTGCATCGCTTCACCTTCGACGGGCGCTACGCCTACATCTCTCCCGAGATGGACGGCTACGTCGGCAACATCGTGATGATCCTGGACCTGCACGATCCGGTGCGGCCGAAGGAGATCGGGCGCTGGTGGATGCCGGGGCAGTGGACCGGGGGCGGGGAGACGCCCGCCTGGTCGGGGCGGCATCACCGCTGCCACCACCCGATCCGCGCGGGCAACCGGCTCTACGTGAGCTACTGGCACGGCGGCTTCGTGATCCTCGACATCGAGGACATGAGCAAGCCGCGCTTCGTCTCCGGGCTCGACTGGAGCCCGCCCTACATCACGCCGACCCACACCGCGCTGCCGCTGCCGTTTTCGCTCCACGGCCGCCGGATCATGCTGGCCGCCGACGAGGACGTGGCCAAGACCGCGGCGGGCCCGCCGTCCTTCATGTGGCTGGTGGACATCACCGACGAGCGCCACCCGGTGCCCATCTCCACCTTCCAGGTCCCGGGGGTGAACGGTGATCCGCAGCCCGAGTTCACCGGCTGCCACCAGCCGTGCGAGCGGGTGACGGGCACGGAGATCCCGGTGGCCTGGTTCGCCCACGGGCTGCGCATCGTGGACGTCGCGAATCCCCACGCGCCCCGCGAGGTCGCCCACTTCCTGCCCGAGCCGCCCGCCGGCCATGCGCGGGTGTCGAGCAACGACGTCGAGGTGGACGGCCGGGGGCTCCTCTACGTGATCGACCGGGGCCGGGGTTTGCACATCCTGGAGCGGACTTAGCCCTCGCTCCGGCCGTTTCACGCCCGCCCCGCTCCGGTGTCTCACGGGCATGGACAACCGAACGGGATCCCGCCCCACGATCGCCCGGATCTGGCGCGGGCGCACGACCACCGCCCGGGCCGACGAGTACGCGCGCTACCTCTACGAGCACGGCATCCGCCCCCTCGAGGAGAAGGCGCTGGGGGTGCAGCTCTTCCGGGAGGATCGCGCGGGTGAGAGCGAGTTCGTGACGATCTCCTACTGGGAGAGCGTCGAGGCGATGTCGCGGTTCGCCGGTTCGGACCCGCGGCGCATCCACCATCTGGAGCGGGACGCCGAATTCCTGGTCGAGCTGCCGAGCGGGGTGCAGGTCCTCGAGATCGTCGCGGCCAGCGGCCGGACCGGAGGGGAGACATGAACAATCGAACCGACCACGGGTTCCTGATCCTGGCCGACGTGTCCGGGTTCACCGCGTTCGTGACCACCACCGAGCTGGAGCACGGGTCCGAGATCATCGCCGCCTTGCTCGACGAGGTGGTCGGGCGCCTCTCGCCGCCGCTCGAGATCCAGGAGATCGAGGGCGACGCGGTGTTCGCGCTCGGCGGGGAATCGTCCCCGCTGCCGCGGACCCGGCTGCTCGAGGTCCTGGAGGATGCCTTCGCCGCCTTCAAGATCCGGCAGCGGGCGATGCAGGACGCCGAGACCTGCCTCTGCGGGGCGTGTCAGCGGATCGGGACGCTCGATCTCAAGATGGTGGTCCACCACGGGCCGTTCCTGCGGCACACGGTGGGCGGCCGGAATCGGGTGACCGGGACCGCGGTGATCCTCGTCCACCGGCTGCTGAAGAACGGCCTGGCGCGGCGGGGCGGCTACGCGCTCCTCACCGAGCCGGTGCTGCGGTCACTGGGGATCGACGCGGTGCAGGCCGGTCTCCCGGCCCACACCGAGCACTACGAGTACCTGGGCACCGTGCGCTGCTTCGTGCGCGACCTCAGCCCCGCTCACCCGCAGGCGATCGCGTAGACGTCGCTGACGCCGGCGGGCAGCCGATCCTCGCGCCAGGTGCGGCCGGCGTCCTCGGTGCCGAAGACCTGCCCGGTGCGGCTCACGCAGTAGATGCGGTCGGCGTCACGCGGGTGGAGCGCCACCGCCATCATGGTGCTCTCCGCCTTCACCCCGCGGTCGAAGCGCGTCCACGTCTCGCCCAGATCGGCGCTGCGGTAGAGCGAGCCGTCCTCGCTGCGCGCGGCCGGGCTCAGGCAGGCGTAGAGCACGCGCGGGTCCTGGGGCGAGACGCGGATGTCGCGGCTGTAGGTCAGCGGCGAGAAGCGGCCGACCTCCATGTCCTTCCAGTGGGCCGCGTTGTCGGTGCTGCGGAAGAGGCCCATGCGCAGGGCCAGGATCACGGTGCCGGAGGCGGCCGGGCTCACGCAGAGGGCGTGGCCGTCCAGCATGCCCTCCATCTCGCTGTCGCTCACGATGCGGCTCTTGAGATGCGGCAGCTCGGAGAGCTTCACGAGGTCGCCGCTGCAGTCGCTCCACGTCTCGCCGCCGTCGAGGCTCCGCATCGCGCCGCCCACCTCGAGCGCGGCGTAGATGTGCTGGGGCTGGACGGGGTCGATCGCGATGCGCATGACCCGGCACGCGAAGGGCATCTTCACGCGCTCGGCCTGCACCGCGTTCGGCAGCTTCCGCCACGAGGCGCCCTCGTCGTCACTGCGGTAGATGCCCACCGGCGAGGTGCCCGCGAAGAGCGTGCGCGGGTTCTTCGGATGCACGAGGATGGACCAGATCTCTCTTGCCTGCGGCGGCTGGCCACCGTCCTCCGGGAAGGGCAGGCGCTCCCAGCGCTCGCCGCGGTCCACGCTCCGGTAGGGGCCGTTCTGGGTGCCCACGTAGACCACGTCCGGATTGGTCGGGTGCACCGTGATCGCCTGCACGTGCACGTCGTCCGGTAGGCCCTTGTTGCAGAGCTCCCAGCGCGAGTCGCCGTCCCCCCGCCGGAACACCCCGCTCTGGCTTCCGCCGGTCCACTTCGCCGCTCCAACGTAGACGTGAGAGGGACCCGCTGCCGTCGTCATAGACGCTCCCCTTTCCGGTGCCGCGTGGTGCGCCACAGCATAAGCAGGCGCGACGACCTCCGCAAGCGCCCTAGGCGCACCACTCCCGCGGCCCGTCGTCGGCGAAGCCGCACTGCTCACACGGGTGGTAGAAGTGCCAGGCGGGCGGCATCGCCACCGCCAGGCGCAGCGACAGCTCGGTCCCGACGTTCCGGATGTGGTGCACGGTGCCGCGCGGCACCCACACGATGTCGTCCTTGGCCGCGTCCACCACCACGCCGCCGGTCAGCTCCCACTGGAGCCGCCCACCCAGCACCACCCACCACTCGTCGAACTCGCGATGCCAGTGCGGCCGGTTGCCGCCGCCGGGCGGCGAGGCGATGAGGGTCACCAGGTTGCGCTCGTCGGCGATGATCCGGCGCGCCCACGGGCCCGGGCCCATCTGCGCGACCACCTCGGCGACCCGCGTGCGGAGCGGGGTCGAGCCGGGACCGCCCGCGGGGGCGGTGGGACCTCCGGCCAGACGATCGATGACGATGCTGATCGGCGATTCGACGGTGGACATGGGTGCGGCCTCCCGGCAGAGAGCATACCCGCCGGCCCCCGGGGCGCAAGCGGTTGCGGGCGCCCGATCCGCTCGCTTATGATCGGGACCCCGGAAAGGAGGGGCGCGCCATGTCACTGACGACGAGGAAGCTCCACCCCCTGTTCGGCGCCGAGATCGTGGGCGTCGACGTCAAGGCCGTGGATGAGGCGACCTTCGCGGAGATCGTCGCCGCGTTCAACGAGCACTCGGTGCTGCTCTTCCGCGGCCAGTCCCTCACCGACGAGCAGCAGATCGCGTTCAGCCGGCGCTTCGGCCCGCTCGAGACCACGATCCGGAGCATCAACACCCAGGAGAAGACGCTCCCCCACATCGCGAACCTCTCCAACGTGGACGCGGACAACCGGCTCATCCCGGCCGGCGACAAGCGCAACGTCTTCAACGCGGGCAACCAGATGTGGCACACCGACAGCTCGTTCAAGAAGGTGCCCGCGATGGCTTCGCTGCTGTCCGGGCGCGAGATTCCTGCCGAGGGCGGCGAGACCCAGTTCGCGAGCATGCGGGTGGGCTACCAGCGCCTGCCGGTGGACATGCAGCGCTTCCTCGAGGGCAAGGTGGCGATCCACAGCTTCGTGTACTCGCGCGGGCTCGTGGACGACGGGCTCCTGCCGCCCGAGCACGCGGCCCAGGTGCCGCCGGTGCGCCAGGCCCTGGTGCGCGCCAACCCGGTCAACGGGCGGAAGGCGTTCTACGTGGGCTCGCACGCCTGCGAGATCGTGGGCATGCCGACCGCGGAGGCGCGCGCGCTCCTGCGCGAGCTGCGGGAGGCCGCCACCCGGCCCGAGCTGGTCTACACGCATCGCTGGCGGGTCGGCGATCTCGTGATGTGGGACAACCGGTGCATGCTCCACCGCGGGCGGCCGTGGGACGAGTCGAAGTACCGCCGGATCATGCACCGCACCACCGTGGCCGGCGAGGGGCCGACCGCCCCCGACGAGGGGCCGGCCCAGGTGAGCCCGGCCCGCGAGGAGGACATGACCTGGGGCCGCTCGCAGCTCGAGATGGTCTAGTTCTGGGCGACGTCGCCGTCATCGGCCATCCGCTCGTGCAGCACAAGCTCGGCCTCATGCGGAAGCGCGAGACGAGCACGTCCGAGTTCCGCAGCCTGCTCGCCGAGATCAGCATGCTGCTGGCCTACGAGGTGACCCGCGAGCTGCC
>DATHSW010000354.1:0-9728 GCA_035463855.1 Candidatus Deferrimicrobiaceae bacterium
CGTGGGACAAGAACGCGGAGAACATCGACCACCTGCGCTTCCACCCGGACGTCCGCGATCTCTCCCTCATGGTGGGCGATGACGAGGACGTGCTCGACCGCGACTTCGGCCCCGACCTCCCCAACATGCGCCAGTGGGCCCGGGAGCACTTCGCCTTCTCGGGCTACACCTACCACTTCGACCCCGCGGACTACCGGGACAAGGCCGCGCTCCGCCACGAGCTGGGGTTCCGGGAGGACGAGCGCGTCATCCTGGTCTCGGCGGGCGGCACCCGGGTGGGGCGGGCCCTGCTCCGGAAGTGCGCCGAGGCCTTCTCCCTGGTCGCCCCCACGGTGCCCGACGCCCGGATGATCCTCGTGGCCGGGCCGCGGCTGCCGGCCGACGAGCTGCCCCGGGGGCCGCAGATCGACGTGCGCCCGTTCGTGCCCCACCTCTTCCGTCATCACGCGGCGGCCCACCTGGCGATCGTCCAGGGCGGCCTGACCACCACGATGGAGCTGGCCGCCTTGCAGACGCCTTTCCTCTACTTCCCGCTGCGTAACCACTTCGAGCAGAGCTTCCATGTCGCGCGCCGCCTGGACCGTCTCGGGGCGGGTGTGCGCATGGACTACGACCGCGTCGGCGTCGACGAGCTCGGCGCGGCCATCCTCGATCATCTCCGCAAGCCCATCCAGTACCGAGACGCGCCGGCCGGCGGCACCGAGCGGGCCGCGCGCCTGATCGCCAACCTGCTCTAGCCCCTGGGAGGACCACCCATGACACTGGGACTGAACGACATCAACATCGAGAAGCTCAAGGAGACCGACGCGACGATCCGCCAGAACCCCGGCCTGGAGAAGATCACGATCAAGGCCAGCTCCACGTGGTGCCGCGGGACGATGACCCAGGTGACGCTCACCGAGTGGTACGCGGGCAGCCACCGGATGACCCCCGCCCCCCGCCGGTTCACCATCACGGTGGACGACCCGCCCGAGCTCGGTGGGGGAGACCGGGCGCCCTTCCCGCCCGAGGTGCTGCTGGCCGCGCTGGCGGGCTGCGTCACGAGTGCCACCGCCACCAACGCCGCCCTCTTCGACGTGCCCATCGACGGGATCGAGATGGAGATGGAGGCCCACTTGGACGCCCGGGGCATGCTCGGGCACGACAAGTCCGTGCGCAACGGGATCACGGACATCAATTACACGATCACGATCCAGAGCCCGGCGCCGGAAGACAAGGTCCGCAAGTGCAAGGAGACGATCGACCGCAAGTCGGCCGTGCGCGATACCCTGGCGAACCCGGTGAACATCACCTCCAAGTTCGTCTACAAGCCGTCTTGATCGACGGAGACAGGAGCAGCCATGAGCGCTGAGAAGAGTTTGTACGAGCGGCTGGGAGGAGCCAAGGGCATCGCGGGGATCACCGACGAGCTCTGGCTGAACCACACGCGTAACCCGCTGATCCGGCAGCGATACGTGGACAGCGATCCGGAGAAGGTCAAGCAGCTGGTGCGCGAGATGCTCGGGGCGGGGACCGGCGGTCCGGAGACGTACACCGGCAAGAACATGCTCGACGCCCACCGTGGCATGAACATCAGCGAGCAGGAGTTCAACACGGTGGTGGACGACATGATGGACGCGCTGGCCAAGAACCGCGTCGGTCAGCGCGAGAAGGACGAGATCCTGTCCATCATGTGGTCGATGCGGAAGGAGATCGTCCACGTCTAGCCACGGCGCGGCGGCCGGCCGAGGCGGCATGCCGGGCGAGATCAACTGCCTCTTCACGAAGGGGCTGATCCCCTTCGTGGAGAAGGAGGTCGGGCCGGAGGGCGGCGCCGCGCTCTGCCGCGCCGCCGGGCGCTCGCGCGAGTACCTCATGGCCGACCACAACTGGCTCCCCCTGTCCCTCGCCAACGAGCTGGTCCGCGTGGCGATGGAGCTCGCGGGCGAGACCGACGAGGAGCGGTGGGCCCGGCGCTTCAGCGACGACATGATGGACTGGAAGCCCTCCCGGGAGTACCGCCACTACCTCGGCACCTACACCATGGGGATGGGCAGCCCGGGCGAGCTGTACAGCCGCAACGCCACGATGCAGTCCGCGGTGGCGCGCTTCTGCCGCGTCGAGACCGTCAGGCTCCGCCGCAACCGGATCACGTTCCGGCGGACTCCCGTCGACGGCCACGCCATCCCCAGGTGGTACTGCGTCTGGGACAACGTCAAGTCGGAGCGCTATCCGACCAACTGGGGGCTGCCCCGGGCCGTCGTCGTCGAGAGCCAGTGCGCGGCCCGCGGGGCCGAGTCCTGCATCATCGACGTGGCGTGGAAGAACCCCCCGCTGGGCGGCCGCTTCTGGGGCTCGACGCTGGCCGGATGCGCCGTCTCGGGCGCCCTCCTGGCCGGACTCGCGGCGACCCAGCCGCTGTCCTGGGCTGCCGAGGCCGTCGTGGCGGCGCTCCCGACGCTCCTCGGGGGCGCGGTGGGCTACGGCCTGGTGCAGCGCGCGCGCTGGCAGCACACCAAGCGCATGCTGGATCTGCAGTCCGAGGAGATCCTGTACTCGAACAACGAGCTGGAGAAGAAGTTCCGGCACCTCGAGACCACGATCGAGCAGCTCTCCCTGCTCAGCGAGCTGTCCGCGGCCGTCAACGCCACCCTCGACGTCGAGAAGATCTACGAGCAGGCGCTGGAGCGGCTGGCCCACCAGATGGGCTACCAGAACGCCTACCTCTTCCTGGTCGATCGCGCCCGCCAGGTGGTCAGGGGCCACCGCATGGCGGGCCGCGAGAGCGCGCCCGTCCGCTTCACCGACGTCGAGTTCCGCCTGGACGACGTCAACTGCGGAGCCTCGCGGGTGGCCAGCAGCGGCCTGCCCCTCGTGGTCGACGACGTGGAGCACACGACCCTGCCCGTCGACGTGCCGACGGCCCGCTCGCTCGGCATCCGGTCGGTCGTCATGGTGCCGCTCCGGGTCAAGGACGCCGTCTTCGGGGTGCTCAACGTGAGCTCGAGCGAGCCGGGGCGGGTCGGCGAGGCGGATCTGGAGCTCCTCTCGGCGGTGGCCAACCACGTGGCGCTGGCCCTGGACCGGGCCGAGAGCTTCCAGACCATCGAAGAGCTCACCCGTGGCCTCGAGGACAAGGTGCGGGTGCGGACCGAGCAGCTCCGCACCGCGCACGAGGAGCTCCAGGGCGCGTACCGCGAGCTGCAGGCCACCCAGATGCAGCTCATCCAGCGCGAGAAGATGGCCTCGGTCGGCCAGCTCGTCGCCGGCGTCGCCCACGAGCTCAACAACCCCATCGGCTTCGTCTACTCCAACGTGACCACGCTCGAGGACTTCGTGCGGCGCCTCCGGGCCATGCTCGAGGCCTATCGCGCCGCTCCCCTCCCCGAGGTCGACCGGGCCCGGCTCCAGGCCGAGTGGGACGCCCGCAAGGTCGACTACGCGCTCAAGTATCTCGACTCGATGATCCAGGGGATCCGCGAGGGCGCGGAGCGGGCCCGCAAGATCGTCCGCGACCTCCGCGTCTTCGCCCGCACGCAGGACGACGTGTGGCAGTCGGTGGACATCCACGAGGAGATCGAGTCGAGCCTCACCCTGCTCAACCATCTCCTCAAGGACCGCGTCGAGATCCACCGCGAGTACGGGGAGCTGCCGGACGTCGAATGCATCCGCTCCCAGATGGACCAGGTGTTCCTGAATCTCCTCGCGAACGCGGCCCAGGCCATCCCGGGACCGGGCGCCATCACCATCGAAACGCGCCGGGACGGCCCGACCGCGGTGATCGGCATCGCCGACACCGGCCCCGGGATCCCGCCGGAGATCATGGGCCGCCTCTTCGATCCCTTCTTCACCACCAAGCCGGTCGGCGAAGGCACCGGGCTCGGGCTGAGCATCAGCTACGAGATCGTCAAGAAGCACGGCGGGGAGATCCGGGCCGAGAGTCCGAACGGCGGCGGCGCGATCTTCACCGTGCGTATCCCGCTCGCCCGGACCGGACACGCATGACCGCCGAAGCGACCGTCCTCATCGTCGACGACGAGGCGCGGGTGCTCGACTCGCTGGAGGCGCTCCTCGCCATGGACTACCGCGTCCTGCGCGCCGACCGCCCGGACGCCGCGCTGGAGCTCCTCGCGCACGAGGCGGTCGCCCTCGTGATCAGCGACCAGCGCATGCCGGGGATGAGCGGCACCGAGCTCCTCGCGCGGTGCCGCGAGGTCGCGCCCGAGACGGTCCGGGTCCTCCTGACCGCGTTCACCGACGCCGACGCCCTCATGCAGTCGATCAACGCCGCCAACATCTACCACTTCATCCTCAAGCCCTGGGACCCGACCGAGCTGACCCACACCGTCCGGCGCGGGGTCGAGCGCCACCGCCTGGCCGCCGAGCGGGAACGGCTCCTGCGGGACCTGGCCGCGAAGAACACCGACCTCGAGGCCACCCTGGCCGATCTCCGCGCGGCCCAGGAGCGCATCGTGCGCGAGGCGGGCGTGCGGGCCCAGCTCCAGCGCTACGTCTCTCCCCGGCTCGCCGACATGGCGCTCGGCAACCCGAGCCTCCTCGACCAGCCCGGCGAGTGGCGGGAGGCCACCGTTCTCTTCGCCGACATCCGCGGCTACACCCGCCTCATCGAGACCACGCGCGCCCCGGTCGTGATCCGGCTCCTCGACGAGTACCTCGCCCGCATGATCGAGGTGATCTTCCGCCACCAGGGCACGGTCGAGCAGCTCATCGGCGACGAGATCGTCGTGCTGTTCGGCGTGGCCGAGGGCGGGCAGGACGCGCCGGCCCGGGCGGTACGGGCCGCCGTCGAGATGGTGGCCGCGGTGCGCGAGCTCTCCGCGCGCTGGGCCGCCGAGGGCCTGCCACGCTTCGACGTCGGGGTGGGCATCGCGTCGGGCCCGGTCATGGCCGGGACCATCGGCTCGGCCGATCGCCGGGAGCTGGTCGTCGTCGGTCGGCCCATGATCGCGGCGGCCCGGATCCAGCGGATGACACGGCTGTTCGACGCGCATATAATCGCGGCCGAGAGCACGTTCCGCGAGGTGAGCGGTCTCGTCGGCCACCGCGAGCTGGGCTCCCCGAAGCTGAAGGGCCTGAAGGATCGCGAGACGCTCTACGAGATTCTCTCTCTCCGGGAGCCCGTCGCGGCGGGCGCCGTCTAGGAACATACCACCGTCCCGGAGGTCCCTTGGAAGAGACGGCAACCGTCCTGGTCGTCGACGACGAGCCGCGCGTGCTCGACGCGCTCGAGGCCGTCCTCGCCGCCGAGTTCCGGGTCCTCAGAGCCGAGGGTGGGGAGCAGGCGCTCCGGCTCCTGCCCGGCGCCGACGTCGCCGTCATCGTCACCGACTACCGCATGCCCGGCATGACCGGCGTGGAGCTGCTCAGCCTCAGCCAGGACGTGGCACCCGACGCGGTCCGGATCGTCCTCACGGCCTACACGGACGTGGACAGCCTGATGGACGCGATCAACACCGGCCGCATCTACCACTTCGTGCCCAAGCCCTGGGACCCGAACGAGCTCCTGATCATCGTGCGACGGGCGGCTGAGCGCTACACGCTGGCCAGGGACAACGCGCGCCTCCGCGACGAGCTCGAGCTCGCGGTGAACGCCCTCCGGCGCGAGGCCGCCGAGAGCCGCGTGCAGTCCCTGGCCTTCGAGGGCCTGATCGGCGCCGCGAGCGGGCTCCGCAAGGTCGTGGATCTGGCCCGGAAGATCCTCGACACCGACACCACCGTGCTCCTGCTGGGCGAGACGGGCACCGGCAAGGAGCTCTTCGCTCGCCTGATCCACCACAACGGGCCGCGGCGGTCCGCCAGGTTCGTGGCCCAGAACTGCGGGGCCCTGTCGGAATCGCTCCTCGAGTCCGAGCTGTTCGGCCATGCTCGCGGGGCCTTCACCGGCGCGACCGCCGAGCGCAAGGGCCTCTTCGAGGAGGCCGACGGGGGGACCATCTTCCTCGACGAGGTGGGCGAGATGTCGCCGGGCATGCAGGTCCGGCTGTTGCGCGTGCTCCAGGAAGGCGAGATCCGGCGGGTCGGCGCCCCCGCCTCGAGGACGGTCAACGTCCGCGTGCTGGCCGCGACCAACACCGACCTGGAGGCCGACGTGGAGACCGGTCGCTTCCGCAGGGATCTCTACTACCGGCTCAATGTCTTCCCGATCCGGCTGCCGCCGCTGCGCGAGCGTGCCGAAGACATCCCGAGCCTCGCCGAGCACTTCCTGCGCGTGTACCGCGAGCGGGCCCGGCGCGCGGTCCCGGCGATCTCGCCGGAGGCGATGCACTGCCTCCGGACCTACCCCTTCCCGGGGAACGTGCGCGAGCTCGAGAACGAGATCGAGCGGGCGGTGGCCCTGGCCGACCCCGGCCGGCCCATCGGTCCCGAGCATCTCTCCGAGCGTGTCCGCGGCGTCGGCGCGAGACCCACCGCCCCCACGACCCTCAACGACGCCATCGAGCAGCTCAAGCGCCGGATGATCGAGGACGCGCTGCGGGAGTGCGGATCGAAGACGCACGCGGCCGAACGGCTCGGACTCACGCGCCAGAGCCTGCAGCAGATGCTCCGTCGCCGCTCCGCCGGCAGCTAGCCGAACCCGCGCCCCGCGGCTGCGATAGAATCCCGTTCCGTGCGCCTGCCCATCTTCTACGGCTGGATCATCGTGGCCGTCGTCTTCGTCACCATGGGGGTGGGCGTCAACGCCCGCACCGCCTTCTCGCTGCTGTTCCCGCCGGTCCTCGACGAGTTCGGGTGGGAGCGCGGCGTCACCGCGGGCGCGTTCTCCTTCGGCTTCCTGGTCTCCGCGGCGCTGAGCCCGTCGCTCGGCCGGCTGATGGACCGTCGCGGGCCGCGCGTGGTGATCGAGCTGGGCGTGCTTCTCATCGGCGCGGGCCTGCTGCTCGCCACGCTGGTGACCCGGCCATGGCATCTCTACGCCACGCTCGGGGTCATGGTGGGGGGCGGCAGTGTCTGCCTGGGCTATACCGGCCAGTCGCTCTTCCTCCCCAACTGGTTCGTGCGCCGGCGTGGCCTCGCCATGAGCCTGGCCTTCTCCGGCGTGGGCGTGGGCTCGATGATCCTGCTCCCCTGGCTGCAGACCCTGATCGGGCGCTCCGGCTGGCGGGCCGCGTGCTGGGCGATGGGCCTTCTCGTCCTGCTGCTGCTGGTCCCGCTCAACCTGCTGCTGCGCCGCCGGCCGGAGGACATGGGCCTCGAGCCCGATGGCGATCGCGCGGCGGCAACCGGCGCGGTGGCGCGGCCGTCCAACGTGGTGGACCCGGCCTGGGTGGCGGTGGACTGGACGCTCGGCCGCGCGGCCCGCACCGCCCGCTTCTGGTGGATCGCGATCGGCTACTTCTGCGGCCTCTTCGCCTGGTACGCGGTGCAGGTGCACCAGACCAAGTACCTCATCGAGATCGGCTTCAGCCCGACCGACGGGGCATGGGCGCTCGGCTTCGTGAGCCTGGCCGGCATCCCCGGCCAGATCGCGCTCGGACACCTCTCGGACCGCATCGGGCGCGAATGGATATGGACGGTCGGGAGCCTGGGCTTCGCCATCTGCTACGCGGCGCTGCTCCTGCTGGCCGCCGCCCCGACCGTGACCCTCCTCTACGTGATGGTGATCGCGCAGGGCATGCTCGGCTACGGCCTCACCTCGGTGGTGGGCGCCATCCCCGCCGAGATCTTCCAGGGCCGCCACTACGGCTCCATCTTCGGCACCCTGATGCTGTCCTCCATCGCGGGCGGCGCGGTGGGCCCGTGGCTCACCGGCGTGCTCTACGACCGGACCGGCAGCTACACGCTCGCGTTCTGGATCTCGATCGCGTGCAGCGTGATCTCGGCGGGGGCGATCTGGCTCGCGGCCCCGCGCAAGGTGCGGGTGGTGGCCGGCCGGCTCCGCGCGCCCCAGACCTAGACGATGCGGTATCCTGCGCCGTGTACCTGAACCGCCGGCTGTGGGCCTTCACGCGGGGCGTCCGCCTCCGCATCGCCGGCACCACCCTCGCGGGCCTCCTCGCGGTGCTCGCGGGCAGCGCCCGGCTCGCCCTGCTCGGCTGGGTGCTCGGCCGCGTGCTCGCGGGCGATTCGCTCGCGGAGCTGGCCTGGCCGGTCGCGGGGGTGGCGGCCCTCATCGCGCTCCGCGGCCTCCTCGAGTACGGCCGCACCATGGTGGCCCATCACACCGCGGCGCGCGTGCAGCGCGGGCTGCGCGGGCGGCTCTACGACCAGATCACCGCCCTCGGCCCCGCCCACTTCACCCACACGCGGACCGGCGACGTCATCCTCTCGGTGGTGGAGGGCGTGCAGCAGCTCGAGGTCTACTTCGGCCAGTACCTGCCCCAGCTCTTCGTTTCCGCGCTCACCCCGTTCCTGATCTTCGCGGTGGTGGCCGCGATCGATCCGCCATTGGCCTCCGTGTTCCTCCTGGCCGCGATCGCCACCTTCCTCTTGCCCACGCTCTGGCACCGCTGGGACAGTCGCCACAGCCTCGCCCGGTCGAAGGCCTACGCGGCGTACGGCGCCGAGTTCCTGGACGCGGTCCAGGGACTGCGCACCCTGGCCGCTTTCGGCCAGAGCCAGTCCCGCGCCCGGCTGCTCGAGGAGCGCGGCCGCGCCCTCTTCCAGGCCACCATGTGGCTGCTCAGCACCAACACGCTCGCGCGCGGCATCAGCGACGTGTGTATCGCGATGGGCGCGTCGGTGGCGCTGGCGATCGGGGCCTATCGGGTGCAGGCCGGCCAGATGGAGCTGACCGCGCTCGTGGTCGTCCTGATGCTGGGCGTCGAGATCTTCCGCCCGCTCCGCGAGCTGCGCGTGGTGCTGCACCAGGGCATGCTCGGCCTGTCCGCGGCCCAGGGCATCCTGAGCCTGCTCGCCCTCAAACCATCCGTGTCCGACCAGGGCCAAGGCCAGAGCCCGAGCCAGGGGCTCGAGCCGTCCATCGGCTTCGAGGGCGTGACGTTCAGCTACCCGGGCGGGCGGGGCCCCGCGCTCGAGCAGCTCTCGTTCCGCGTGGCAGCGGGCGAGCGCGTGGGCGTGGTGGGCGCCAGCGGGGCGGGCAAGTCCACGATCTCGCGGCTCCTGCTCCGCTTCGCCGATCCCACCGTGGGCCGCGTCACCCTCGGCGGCCGCGATCTGCGCGAGCTCTCGCTGCGGGAGCTGCGGCGGCTGATCGCGGTGGTGAGCCAGGACACCTATCTCTTCCACGGCACCATCGAGGAGAACCTGCGGATGGGCCGGCCCGAGGCGAGCCAGGCCGCCCTCGAGGCGGCCGCGCGCAGCGCCAACATCCACGACGCGATCGCGGCCCTGCCCCAGGGCTACCAGACGGTGGTGGGCGAGCGCGGGGTGCGGCTCTCGGGCGGCCAGCGCCAGCGCATCGCGATCGCCCGCGCGCTGCTCCGCGACGCGCCGATCCTGATCCTGGACGAAGCGCTCTCGTCGGTGGACGCGGAGAGCGAGGCCGCGATCCAGGACGCGCTCGACCGGCTGATGCGCGGGCGCACCACCGTGATCTTCGCCCACCGGCTCTCGAGCATCATCGGCGCCGATCGCATCCTCGTGCTCGACGAGGGGCGGGTGGCGGAGAGCGGCACCCACCCCGAGCTCATGGCCCGCGACGGCGCGTACCGGCGCCTCATGGCGGGCCAGGCCGGCGGCGGCGCCGCCGTGCTCGCCGACGGCGGGGCCGAGGCCGCCGCCGAGCGCAACGGGGACCCGCGCGCGCCGGTCGACGAGGCCCCCGCGAC
>DATHSW010000355.1:0-37199 GCA_035463855.1 Candidatus Deferrimicrobiaceae bacterium
TAGGGCGGCCAGATCGCGGCCATCTTCTTCCACAGCGCCGGCCGCTCGGTCGGGGAGGCGACGCGGGCGCGGGCCTTGAAGCGGTCGGCCATCACCTGCACGTGGATCTCCGGCTGCGCGGTGAGGTTCTCGTACCACGCCGGGTGCGCGGGCGCGCCGCCGCGCGAGGCCACCACCACGTAGCGGTCGCCGTCGCGGTGGCCATCCTTGCCGCCGGTCTCGATGTATCGCCGCGCGTGCTCCTGCTGCCAGCCGGGCGGCCGGCTTCCGGATGCGGGTCGCGGAGTCGTCACCACATCACCACGCCGCCGTCGATGTTGACCGACTGGCCCGTCATGAACGCGGCGGCGGGTGAGCAGAGGAAGGCGATGAGGCCCGCGACCTCCTCGTCGGAGGCGGCGCGGCCCATCGGGATGCGCTCGAGCTGCCGCTGCCAGCCCTCGCTGCGGCCGAGCACGTCCATGCGGGCGGTGTCGATGGTGCCGGGGCACACCGCGTTGACGGTGACGCCGTGACGCGCCACCTCCATGGCGAGCGACTGGGTGAGGCCCTGGATGCCGAAGTTGGCCGCGTTGTAGGCCGCGGTATTGGGAGCGCCACGCTTGCCCGCGATCGAGGAGAGGTTGATGATGCGCCCCCACTTCTGCCGGATCATGATCGGCACGACGCGCTTGCAGAGCAGGAAGGCGCCGGTCAGCTTGATGTCGAGGACCTTCCGCCACACCGCCTCGTCGAGGTCGGGGAGCGGCACCCGGTCGTTGCCGCGCGGGTAGGCCGCGTTGTTCACGAGCACGTCGAGACGCCCGAAGGTCTTCATGACCTGATCCACCAGCCGGTCCACCGCCGGAGCCTGGCTCACGTCGCCGGTCCAGGTCAGCGCCTTGCGGCCGGCCGCGCGGATCTGCTCGGCGGTACTCTCGACGTCGCGCCACCCGGCCTTCTTCTCGTCCTCGGGATAGGTCGCGGGATCCCGGCCGGTGCCGGTGACGGCCACGTCCGCTCCGAGCTGGGCCAGCGCCAGCGCGGTGGCGCGGCCGATCCCGCGCAGCCGTCCCGCGCCCGTCACCAGCGCCACCCTGCCCTCCAGTGCTCCCATGGTCATGTCCTTTCGTGGGGTGCGGCTTCCCGCGCGGGAATAGTACCGCAGGGGCGGGGCGGTTGACATGGGCGTGCCGCCCCTGCTACGGTCCGCGTGTTCGAGCGTGCGACCCGTCCGAGACCGCTTCGGCCCTCCCTAGACGGCGCGAGCTCAGGTCGTCCGTGGTCGGCTCTCCCGAGGCGGAGGGGCCCCGCCAAGGCCCGGGGGAGCGCGCGTGTCCGTTCAACGCCCGACGCGTGCGGGAGGTGCCACATGACGGCACGGATCCGACCTCGCCCGACCCTGGTCGTCCTCGCCCTGGTCCTCATCGGCTCGCTGCTCGCGGCGTCGGCCGCCCCGGCCGCCGAGACGCCCCGCCGGGGCGGCATCCTGCTGGCGGTCATCGGGGCCGATCCGCCCAGCCTCGACCCGCACCAGGAGAGCACGTTCGCCAACATCGAGCTGGTGGCCCCGCTCTACAGCACGCTGCTGCAGCTCGATCCCTACGCGTATCCGAAGATCATCGGCGACCTCGCCACCGAGTGGAAGATCTCGCCGGACGGGCTCACCTACACCTTCAAGATCCGTCCGGGCGTCCAGTTCCACGACGGCTCGCCCCTGACCGCCGCCGACGTCAAGGCCAGCTACGACAAGATCATCTTCCCGCCCGCGGGGGTCCGCAGCGTCAGGAAGAACGCCTACACCGCGGTCACGCAGGTCGAGGCTCCGGACGCCACCACGGTGATGTTCCGGCTGAAGTTCCCGTCCGCCTCGCTTCTCTCCAACCTGGCCTCGCCCTGGAACGTCATCTTCCCGAAGAAGTACCTCGACAAGGACCCCAACTACTTCAAGACCCAGGTGGTGGGGTCCGGTCCGTTCAAGCTCAAGGGCTACACCCGCGGATCCACCTTCGAGGGCGAGCGCAACCCCGCCTACTTCATCAAGGACCGTCCGTACCTCGATGGCTACAAGTTCTACATCAGCCCGGAGACCTCCGTGCGGGCGGCGGCCATCCGCTCGGGGCGCGCCTACATCGAGTTTCGGGACCTGCCCGGCGCCGAAGTCGAGGCGATCCGCAAGCAGCTCGGCGACAAGGTCGCGGTCCAGCACACGCCGATGACCGGCCAGTGGGGCATCGCGATCAACAACACCGCGAAGCCGTTCGACGACGTGCGCGTCCGCAAGGCGCTCACCCTGGGGATCGACCGCTACACGATGGCGCGGGTGCTGCAGCCCCTCACCGGGCTGCGGTACGTGGGCGGCCTGATGCGCCCGGGCTCGGAGTGGGCGATGCCCGAGGCCGAGCTGGAGAAGCTCCCGGGCTTCAGCCGGGACATCGAGAAGAACCGGGCGGAGGCCCGGCGGCTCCTGGCCGAGGCCGGCTTCCCCAACGGCCTCAAGGTCGTTCTCAAGAATCGCAACGTGAAGCTCCCCTACCAGGACTTCGCGGTGTTCCTCATCCAGGAATGGCGGAAGATCGGCGTCGAGGCCGAGAACCGGCCGCTCGAGACGGCCGCGTGGTTCAACGACGGGCAGAACACGGGGAACTTCGAGCTGATCGTCGCCCCGACCGTCGAATTCATGGACGAGCCCGACCAGTTCCTCGGGCGCTACGCGACCGGGAGCACCCAGAACTGGGGGCGGTACTCCGACCCCCGGGTCGACGATCTGTTCTCGCGCCAGGCCCGGACCCTCGACCCGGCCGAGCGCAAGCGGCTCATGAACGAGCTGGAGAAGGTCGTCCTGCAGAACGCCTACTTCATGCCCGGCCTGTGGTGGTCCCGGAACCTGGTGCACTGGACCAAGGTGAAGAACTACATCGCGCCCCCCAATCACTACACCAACCAGAAGCTCCAGGACGTCTGGCTCTCCGAGGATTGACGGGAGCGTGGCGTGCGCACGTATCTGACCAAGCGCCTCCTGCTGATCGTGCCCACCCTGTTCGGGGTCGCCGCGGTGGTGTTCGTGATCATGCGGGTCATCCCGGGCGACGTGACGCTCCTGATCCTGGGTGGCGACCAGACCGGGCGCATCGATCCCCAGCAGGTCGCGGCCATGCGGCAGCAGCTCGGTCTCGATCAGCCGCTCGCGGTGCAGTTCGGAACGTGGCTGTGGGGGGTGGTGCGCCTGGACTTCGGCAAGTCGCTCTGGACGGGCCAGCCGGTGATCGAGGAGGTGCTGATCCGCCTGCCGCTGAGCCTGGAGGTGGCGATCCTGGCCACGATCGTCTCGGTGCTGCTGGCGATCCCGCTCGGCATGCTCGCGGCGGTGCGCCAGGACAGCTGGGTGGACTACGTCATCCGCGTGGGGAGCATCGGAGGGCAGGCCATCCCGTCGTTCTGGGTCGGCATCCTGGTGATCCTCTTCCTGGTGATCTACTTCGGCTGGGGCCCGCCGCTCGAGTTCACGCCGCCGTGGGTCGACCCGTGGGCGAACTTCCAGCAGCTCGTCTGGCCGGTGGTGACGGTCGGCTACCGGTACGCGGCCGTCACCACCCGCATGACCCGCTCGACCGTCCTCGAGGTCCTGCGCGAGGACTACATCCGCACCGCCTGGGCCAAGGGGCTGCGGGAGCGGGTGGTGGTCATCCGCCACGCGCTCAAGAACGCGATGCTGCCGGTGATCACTTTGATCGGGACGGAGTTCGCCTTCCTCATCGGGGGCCTCGTCGTCACCGAGACCGTGTTCACCCTCAACGGGGTGGGTCGCTTCGTGGTGGACGCGGTCGCCCATCGCGACTACCCGGTGGTGCAGGCCCTGGTATTCCTCATCGCCTTCTGCTTCGTGGTCGTGAACCTCCTCATCGACCTCACCTACGCGTGGTTCGACCCCCGCATCCGGTATCACTAGCATGAGCGTCAGCTACCCGCTCGCCCACGCGACCGCGTCGGCGCCCCTGACCCCGCGGCTCACCTGGGCCGAGGAGGTGGGCGCCTTCGCCCGGACCAAGCCGCTCGGCGCCGCCGGGGCGCTGATCATTTTGGTGATGGTCGTGGTCGCCGTCCTCGCGCGCCTGCTCGCGCCCTACGACCCGTACCTCGGCGACTACGGGGCCCAGTTCGCGCGGCCGGGCGCCGAGCACTGGCTGGGAACCGACGAGTTCGGGCGCGACGTGCTGAGCCGCATCATGTACGGCGCGCGCATCGCGCTCTTCGTCGGCTTCACCGCGTCGTTCGCGGGCTGCTCGCTCGGCGCCCTGCTGGGGGTGCTGAGCGCCTACTGCGGCGGGACCGTGGATCTCCTGCTCGAGCGGGTGATGGACATCCTGCTCGCCTTCCCGCAGCTGATCCTCGCCCTGGCCGTCGCCTCCATCCTGGGGCCGGCGGTGCCCAACGTGGTGATCGCGGTGGCCATCCCGATCATCCCGCGGGCCGCCCGGGTCGTGCGGGCCACCGCGCTCGCGGTCAAGGAGAACCAGTACGTGGAGGCCGTCCACGCGCTCGGCGCCTCGCGGTACCGCGTGGTCCTGCAGCACATCCTCCCCAACGTGATGGCCCCCTACATCATCCTGCTCACCGCGCAGCTCGGAACCGCGATCCTGGCCGAGGCGGCCCTCTCCTATCTCGGGCTGGGCGCGGCCGAGCCGACACCGTCGTGGGGGCTCATGCTGTCGGGCTCCGCGCCGTCCTACGCCGAGAAGGCTCCCTGGATCGGCCTGTTCCCCGGCATCGCCATCAGCCTCGCGGTGTTCGGGTTCAGCCTCTTCGGGGACTCCCTGCGGGACGCCCTCGACCCCAAGCTGCGCGGGAGGTAGTCGAGGGACCGGCCTCAGCGACCTCGGTGGGCCGCGTGGTCGGCGAGCACCTGCGCCACGCACGCCGTCACCTTCACCCCGGTCGGCAGGTCGATGAACTCGTTCGGGCCGTGGGCATTCGAGCCGGGGCCCATCACGCCGGTGACGAGGAACTGGGCCTGGGGGAAGCGCTCGCCCAGCATGCTCATGAACGGGATCGAGCCGCCGAGGCCGTCGAACATCGCGGGCGCGCCGAACTGCGCGGTCGAGGCGCGCTCCACCGAGTCGCGCAGCCAGCCCGCCATCGCGGGCGCGTCCCAGCCGGTGCCGGGCCGCTCGCCGCTCGTGTAGGTCACCCGCGCGCCGTAGGGCGGATCGGCCTCCAGCACTTCCTTCACGCGCCGGCCGACCCGGCCCGCATCGGCGGTGGGCGGCAGCCGCAGCGAGAGCTTCACCGAGGTCTTCGGCCGCAGCACGTTGCCCGCGTCGGCGAGGGCGGGGATGCCGTCCACGCCGGTGACCGAGAGGGCCGGCCGCCACGTGTTGTTGAGCAGCGCCTCGACCGGATCGCGCGTGACCGGGCTCATGCCGGGCAGGAACGGGAAGCGCCGCGAGATCTCGTCGCCGAGGACGCCCGCCACCGCGCGCACCTCGGCCAGCCGGGCCGCGGGAATCTCCACGTGGCACTCCGGCACCAGGATCTTCCCGGTGCGACTGTCCTCCAGCCGATCCAGTACCTGACGCAGGATGCGGAAGCTCGAGGGCACGACACCGCTGGCCGCCCCCGAGTGCACGCCCTCGCTCAGCACCTCGACGGTGAGGGTGCCGCTCAGGACGCCGCGCAGCGAGGTGGTGGCCCAGAGGTGATCGTAGTCTCCGCACCCCGAGTCGAGGCAGACGACCAGATCGGGGCGGAGGCGGTCGGCCAGCTTCTCCACGTAGGCCGGCAGGTCGGGGCTGCCGCTCTCCTCGGAGGCCTCGATCAGCACCACGCAGCGGGCGTGCGGAACGCCCTGGGCCTGCAGCGTCTCGATCGCGGTCAGCGCCGCGAACGACGCGTAGCCGTCGTCCCCCGCCCCGCGGCCGAAGAGCCGGTCGCCGCGGCGCACCGGCGTCCACGGGCCGCCGTCCGCCGCCCAGCCCACCATCTCCGGCTGCTTGTCGCAGTGGCCGTAGAGCAGGACGGTCTCGCCGCCCTTGCCCGGCACTTCCATGAGGATGACGGGGGTGCGGCCCTCGAGGCGGACGACCTCGATGGTCAGGCCCTCGATCTTCCGCTTCCGGGCCCAGTCGGTGATCAGGGTCACCGCCCGGTCGATATGGCCGTGCTCCGCCCACCGGGTGTCGTACATGGGCGACTTGGCCGGGATGCGGATGTACTCGGTGAGCGCCGGGACGATGTCGCCGTCCCAGGCCTGCTGGACCAGCGTGCGCGTGCGGACGGGGTCAGTGCTCATGGCCCCGTATAGTATTCGGAATCGGGCGCCGGCGCTATCGCGCCACTGCGCCCGGCGCGCGCTTTTGCACCTCGGCTTCGGTGGCCCGGAGGAGGAACACGGGAACGTCGGCCTGCTGGAGCACCGCCTGGGCCACCGACCCGAAGATGATCCGCCCGAGCCCGCCGCGCCCGTGGGTGGACATCGCAATGAGGTCGGCGCCGGTCTCCCGGGCCGCCGCCACGATCTCTTCGACGGGGCCGCCGCGCCGCACCTGCGTCGTCACGCGCACCCCCTTCGCCCGCAGCTCGACGGCCAGCGGCGCGAGATACTCCTCGGCGTCGATCCGCCGCGCCTCGATGTCCTCCACCTCGACATGTCGCGAGGTCTCGATCACCATGGGCGTGAGCGGCTGGACCACGCGAAGCAGGACCACCTCCATGTCGAGGGGCCCGGCGACCTCCAGGATGAACGGCATGATGGTCTCGGCCACCGGGGACCCGTCGAGCGCAACCAGGGCGCGCTTGTACATGGGGCGTCTCCTCTCTTCCTATTTGAACTTCGAGATGGCGCTCTGCAGGGCCGGCTTCAGCTCCTCCCAGGCCTTGGTGGTGCCCGCCTTCACGTCCTCCCAGGCCGCTCCAGAAGCGTGCTTGAGCTCGGACAGCTTCTCCTTCATCGCCTTGCGCCGGGCTCTCAGCTCGTCGCTCAGCTTCTTGGCTTCCGCTTCGGCCCGGTCGGCCTTGCTCTTGAGTGCCTCGATCTCCGGCTCCCAGCGGGTCAGCTCGGTCTCGATCTTGGCCCGGAGGTCCCGGAGCACGGTCCGCGCCCCCGCCGTGGGCTCCAGGGTCTCGACCTCGCTCGCCCATTTCTTGAGCTGCGCCGCGATGTCATCCCGCATGTCCGCGATGTGCTCGTAATACTCCTTCTTGGCTTCGGCGAGGTCCTTCTCCACCTTGGCCTTCAGCCGGTCGAGCTCGGCGCCCCACGCACGCAGCTGTGTCTCCATCACGCCCGGCGTCGTGCCTTGCTCCTCCATGGCTCCTCCTCTCCCGTCGTGCGCATGTGTACTCGTGCCGCAGGCCGACGGTCCGAGGCGTTGCATGCGCGGTGCCGAATGGAAAGGCCAAGGATATCAGGGGCTTGCCCTGAAGCGGCGGCGTCCGGCGACCCCGGCCGCGAGGCGGCACCGCCTCTCGTGGGTCGGCTGCGCCCCAACCCGAGGTACGCTTGCGCGAATGGATACCGACCGGCCCTCGGGCGCATCGACCGGAGACCGTTACGTCGCGGCCCTCGGCGCGCTCTTCGCCATCATCTGGCTCGCTCTCGCGATCCAGCCGCGCCACCGCGCCGACTGGGCGCTCGAGAACGCGCTGGTCGTGCTCGGCGTGCTCGTTCTCGCGCTGGCGCACCGGCGCTTCGCCCTGTCCCGGCTCTCCTACACGCTCGTCTTCGCGTTCCTGTCCCTCCACGTGGTGGGCGCGCACTACACGTACTCCGAGGTCCCGTACGACGCCTGGGTCACCGCGCTCACCGGCCGGAGCCTCAACGCGGCGCTCGGCTGGCAGCGGAACAACTTCGACCGCATCGCGCACCTCGCGTACGGGCTGCTCCTGACCTATCCGCTTCGGGAGGTCTTCGTCCGGGTGACGGGGCTCCGCGGATTCTGGAGCTACTTCCTGCCGATGGACCTCGCGATGTCGAGCTCGGCCAGCTACGAGCTGATCGAGTGGGGAGCGGCGATGGTGTTCGGCGGCGAGCTGGGCATCGCCTACGTGGGGGCGCAGGGTGATCAGTGGGATGCGCAGAAGGACATGTCGCTGGCCTCGCTCGGAGCCGTGCTGGCGACGGTCGCCATCGCCGCGACGCACCGCTGGCGCTCGGGCCGGTCCGGTCGGTTGCGGGGGTCCCCTCCCCGCGGGTAGAATCCGACATGATCGAGTCCGCGTTGCTCGCCGGCTATCTCGTCTTCTGGGGCGCCATGGGCCTGGCCCCCCTCGATCCGCAGAACTGGGCCCTCTCGAGCGTCCTCCCGCTGACCTTCGTCGCGGCCCTCGTCTTCGGGCGCCGAAGCGTGCCGCTCTCCGTCCCTTCCTACACGCTCGTCGCCGCCTTCCTGGCGCTGCACACCGTCGGCGCGCACTACACCTATGCGCAGGTGCCGGTCGGTCAGTGGCTCCAGGGGCTGCTCGGGCTCGAGCGGAACCACTTCGACCGGGTCACGCACTTCGCCTTCGGCCTCCTCCTCACCTATCCGCTCTTCGAGCTCTTCCACCGGCTCACCGGGGCGCGGCGTCCGCTCCTTTTCTATCTGACCTTCATGACCCAGCTCGGGCTCGCCGGAGCGTGGGAGATCATCGAGTCGGTGGTGGCCCAGCTCGCCCGACCCGATCTCGGGGCGGCCTTCCTCGGCGCCCAGGGCGACCCCTGGGACGCCCAGCACGACATGCTCGCGGCGGTCTGCGGGACGATAGTGGCGCTGCTCCTGACCCTGAGCCGGTCTGCGCCCTTGACGCCCTCCGGAGCGGAGGACTAGAGTCCGGGCAGTGCCGCCCTCTCGTCGCGACGCCGGCCGGGCCCGTCTGAGCGGGTCGGCCCTCGTGCTGGCCCGGCTCCTGGTTGTGCTGGTCCTGGGGCTCCAGCTCCAGCGAGGCGCCGCGGAGGCCCATCACAACTACGACGCGCCACTGACCATCGAGGCGCCCTGGGCCCTCCTGCCCTGCGACCTCGCGCTGTGCGCCTACCCCGCGCTGGTGGCCGATCCGCTCGGCAGCTCGCTGGCCTGGCTCCGCCTGGCTGCCGGCGTCACCGCGCAGCTCAGGTGGGACCCCGGGCTCGCCCCGGCGGCCCCGGGGGCACGCGCCCCCGACGCGCCCCGCGCTCCCCCGCTTCGCTCGCACACCCCATCGTCCTGACCGGCACGTCCCTGTTCGGGCCGAACCCGGGTCGCCCTCCGTCGTCCGGGGGCGGCTCTCGCGCCCGGTGCGGCGTGCCCCTGCTATGGGCCGTGAAAGAGCGAGTGGAGGACCGCCCGTGGATGTGTTCTGGATCAAGCTGTTCGTCCTGGCCGTGCTGGCTGCCATGTTCGGACTGACCGTGTGGCTGACGCCATGGTTCTTCAACTCCAACCCCAAGGCCGCCGCAAAGGCCGGCGCCCCGGCCGAGCCCGCGACGAGTGAGGCAGCCCGGCCCCACCGTGGAGAGGGCCCTCGCGGGTGACGCCTCGTATCCACGGGGACTTGCGCTCCATACCGGATGGCACGCTCGATGCGTCTGGGTTCGAGGAGCACGTCCGGCCCCGCCTCGGGAGCGCGAGGCTGCGCCGGCCTCGATAATCCCGGGGGGACAGATGGGCAGATTCGATCGGTTGTTCTGGGCCCGGCTCTGGAGGCTCACCCGCCCTTACTGGACCTCGGATCAGAAGCTCGTGGCGCTCGGTCTGTTCGCCGTCATCCTCCTGGTGAACGGCTCGATCCAGGTCGGCAACGTCGTCTTCAGCTACGTCAATCGCGACATGATGACCGCGCTGGCCGACCGGGACGCCCCCACCTTCTTCGAGAAGATGCTCCTCCTGGTCGCCTACAACGTCGTGGCCGCGCCCGTCGTCGCCTTCGCGGGGTACGTCACCGGACGGCTCATGCTCCGGTGGCGGCAATGGCTCACCGAACGGTTCCTCGAAGACAGCTTCCGCGACCGCGCGTTCTACCGCATCAGCAGCGAGGCCAGCATCGACAACCCCGACCAGCGCGTCAGCGAGGACCTGGGCACCTTCACCCATTCGGCGGTGTCTTTCGTGATGCAGGTCCTCCTGGGCGTCGCCACCGGGGTGGCCTTCATCATCGTCCTGTGGTTCATCTCGCCGCTCCTCGTGGTGGTGCTCGCGGCGTGCGTGGGCATGGGCTCGCTCCTGACCATCGTCATCGGCCGGCCCCTGATCGGCATCAATTTCGAGCAGCGCCGGCGCGAGGCCGACTTCCGCTATGCCCTGGTGGGATTGCGCGACAACGCGGAGGCGATCGCGCTCTACGGGGGCGAGCGCCGCGAGCACACCTCGCTGCGGCAACGGTTGTATGCGGCGATGCGGATCTTCCACCGGATGCTCGTGTGGCAGCGAAATGTCGCCTTCTTCACCTACGCGTATGACCTGCTGCTCCCGCTGGTCCCCCTCCTCGTTCTCGCGCCGTCCTTCTTCGCCGGCACCCTCGAGTTCGGCAAGATCACCCAGGCCAGCGCCGCCTTCATCACGCTGCGCACCTCGCTCTCCCTGATCATCGATCAGTTCTCTACCCTCAGCGGCTTCGCCGCGGTGGTCGAGCGGCTCGGCGAGTATCAGGAGATGTCCACGGCCGGACGGATCTCGGCGGCGCCCACCGGGCCCGTCTCCGTCGCGACCGCCGACCCCGAGATCGAGACCGTCGAGGCGGCGCGCCTCGCCCTCGAGCGGCTCACTCTCACCACTCCCGACGGCCGCAAGACCCTGGTCCGGAACCTCTCGCTCGAGGTCGAGAACGGCACGGCGCTGCTGATCGTGGGCGACAGCGGAGTCGGCAAGACGTCGGTGTTGCGCGCGATCGCCGGGCTCTGGCGGTCGGGGAGCGGGCGTATCACCCGCCCGCCGCTCTCCGACATGATGTTCCTGCCGCAGCGGCCGTACATGGTTCCGGGGTCGCTCCGCGACCAGCTGTGCTACCCGCGTGAAGGAGACGCCTCCGACGAGCACCTGACCCGGCTCCTGGGGCTCGTCGGCCTCGAGAAGCTGCCCGACCGCATCGGCGGCCTGGAGGCGCAAGTGAAGTGGGAGGACCAGCTCACGCTGGGCGAGCAACAGCAGATCGCCTTCGCCCGCCTGCTGTTCAATCGCCCCGGCCATGCGTTCCTCGATGAAGCGACCAGCGCGCTGGATCCGGACAAGGAGCGGGCGCTCTATCAGTGTCTGGCGTCGGCGGGGATCAGCGTGGTGAGCGTCGGCGACCGCCTGCGGCTATCGAGGTACCATCACGCATTGATCGAGCTGCTCGGCCACGGCGACTGGCGCTACGTCAGCCTCCGCGGCGCGGATCCGCGTCCAGCATCTCTCGCACCCTCCGGGCCAGCTCCGGGGGCGTGAACGGCTTCTGGAGGAACGACGCCTCCGGATCGGCGGCGCGGTGGTCCGCCATCGTATCGTCGGTGTACCCGGACATGTAGAGCACCTTCGTCTCCGGGTGGATACGCTGCACGCGTTCCGCCAGGATCCGGCCGCTCATCATCGGCATCACCACGTCCGTCAGGAGCAGATCGATCCGCCGCGCGCCCTCCCGGGCGAGCCGCAGGGCGTCCTCGACGTCGCGGGCTTCGAGCACCGTGTACCCCCGCCCGGCCAGGGTCTCCCGGGCCACCGCACGCACGGGCGCCTCGTCCTCCACGAGCAGGATCCGCTCCCTACCGCGTCCTGACCGGCCGGACGCCGCCGGCGGCGGCGCCGGTTCGGGCGCGCCGGTGACGCGCGGGAAGAAGATCCTGAACGTGCTGCCCCGTCCGGGCTCGCTCTCGATCGCGATGCATCCGTCGTGCTGCTTGACGATGCCGTAGACGGTGGACAGGCCCAATCCGGTCCCCTTCCCGCCTTCCTTCGTCGTGAAGAACGGCTCGAACACCTGCGTCTGGGTGTCCGCGTCCATCCCCTGTCCCGTGTCGCTCACGGACAGCATCACTTGGGGGCCGGGTCGCGCGCCCAGGTGGCTCGACACAAAGGCCGCATCGAGATCGACGTCGGCCGTCTCGATCGTGAGACGCCCTCCCTCGGGCATCGCGTCCCGCGCATTGATCGCGAGATTGGTCACCACCTGCTCGAGCTGCGTCGGATCGGCCCGCACGCACGCGGCCGCCGCCGGGATCACCGTGAGCTCGATATGCTCCCCGATGAGCCGCCGGAGGATGGGGGTCAGGCCGGTCACCACGGCCGTCACGTCGAGCACCCGGGGCTGCAGCACCTGCTTGCGGCTGAACGCGAGGAGCTGCCGCGTGAGCCCGGCGGCTCGCGCGGTCGCCTCCTGGATCAGCTCCACCGCCTGGCGTCCCGGAGCATCGGCCTCGAGCGTGGCGAGCAGCAGGTGCGCGCGGCCGCCGATGACGGTCAGGATATTGTTGAAATCGTGGGCGATGCCCCCGGCCAGGCGGCCCACCGCTTCCATCTTCAGGGCCTGCCGGAGCTGCGCCTCTCGCTCGCGCAGGATGGTCCCGGCCCGCCGGCGCTCGGTGATATCGCGGGCCACCGAGATGATGCCGATCGCGCGCCCGTCGGCGTCGCGAACGAACGACATCGTCGCCTCGACCCAGACGGTGGAGCCGTCCTTGCACCCGAGCTCCAGCTCCAGCGTGCGAGATCGTCCCGGATCGGCGTCACCCGACGCTTCGAGGGCCACCTCCTCGCTCAATGCCTGGAGCGCGAGCTCCGCCGAGGCTGCGGTGAACCGCTCCGCGGCCGTCTGCTCCATCGCCTCGTAGGGCGTGTACCCGCAGAGACGGGTCACCGAGGGACTCACGTAGATCGGCCGCAGGCTCATGTCGAAGAGGGACACGACGTCGTCCACGTTCTCGGCCAGCAGTCGGTAGCGCCGCTCGCTCTCGCCCAACGCGGCCAGGGCCTGGGTGCGTTCGGCGTAGAGCTGCGCATTGTGGATGGCGACGGCGGCGTGATCCGCCAGGTGAAGCAGAACCCCGACCTCGTGCTCCGAGAACCGGCGGGCGGCCCGGTGGCTCACGTACAGGAGTCCCTGAACGCGGCCCTCCCGGCGGATCGGCACCACCGCGAGCGCGACGACTCCTTCCACCGCGGCCATGTCTCGGTACGCGGAGCTGAGCCGCGGATCCACCGCATAGTTGTCGGTCTCGAACGTCTCGCCGGAGGCGAGGACCATCCCCCCGGCGCCGGCTCCCGGCTCGACCACGACACCCCGCCAGTCCAGCCGGGCCCCGGGGGCGGAGCGGAACGTCACGGGCCCTTCGGCCGCCTCGCGAAGGGCCACCGCCGCGAGATCACTCGCGCACAGATCGCGCGCGCCCGTGACGACCCGCTCCAGCACGGTGGCGAGATCGAGAGACCGGTTCAGATCGCCCGCCAGCTGGGCCAGGATCTCGGCCTTCTGCCGCTGCCGTCGGGTGTCCTCGTGGAGCGTGGCGTTGTGCAGGGCGAGCGCGGCCAGGGCGGCAAAGCGCTCGAGAGTGTCCAGGTCCTCCTGGAGGAACGGAGGCGCTTCGGGCCGGCGCCGGCTCACCACGATCACCCCCAGCAGCTCGTCATGCATCAGGAGCGGCTGGGCGATCACATGCCGGAAGCCTTCACGCACGGCCCAGGCGAGGGCTCCCGGCCAGCGGGGATAGTCGTTCACGAGCAGCCCGTGACGAGTCTCCGCACATCGGCCGGCCACCCCCTCGCCGATCGCGAGCCGCCGCATCATCGCCGTCGGGTCGGTATCGATCCGCGGACGCAGCCACGCGCCGCCGGTCACCAGATGGAGGCCGCATTCCCCGTCGAAGAGCCGCTTCGCGCCCGTGACCATCACGCCGAGCAGCTTGTCCGGATTCAGCTCGACGAGCAGCTCCCGCTCGATGCCGGCGAGCGCCTCGTTCTGGCGCCGGGCGGCGTGCTCGCGCGCGCGCAGCTCGGCGATCAGAGCCTCGCGCTGCTCGTCCGGGGGACGCCCATCGGGGACCGGGGGCGGACGCACAAGATCATGATATCGCGGCCGAAATTAAATGCGGGGGGCCCTTGACCGGGCGACCCGGACTGGCGATCCTTGGGGCCGCGAGGCGAGGGTGGGCCCGCCGAAAGGGGAGCAGCCATGCTCGATCTTCTGGTCAGGAACGCGCGGATCTGCGACGGAACCGGTGCGCCCAGCTTCATGGGCGACCTGGGGGCCAAGGACGGCATCATCCGGTTCGTGGGCCGGGGGAACGGCCAGACCGCGGAGCGGGTGATCGACGCCGACGGGCTCGTGCTGGCGCCCGGCTTCGTGGACCCCCACACGCACTACGACGCCCAGCTCGCGTGGGACCCGCTCGTCACCTGCTCGCCGTGGCACGGCGTGACCACCGTCATCATGGGCAACTGCGGCGTCGGCGTGGCGCCGGTGAAGCCCGAGACGCGCGAGATCCTGATGCAGGACCTGGTCAACGTCGAGGCCATCCCCTACGACGTCATGAAGGCGGGCATCGACTGGCAGTGGGAGAGCTACGGCCAGTACCTCGACGCGGTGGATCGCCGCGGGCTGGGCATCAACGTGGCTGGGCTCGTGGCCTTCACCCCGCTGCGGCACTACGTGATGGGCGAGGCCTCGTTCGAGCGCGCGGCCACCGAGGACGAGGTCGCCGCGATGCGGCGCCTGCTCCGCGAGGCGATGGAGGCGGGCGCCTTCGGGTTCACCACCACCACCTCGCGCAACCACGTGGGCTACCAGGGCCGGCCGCTGGCCTGCCGCAACGCGAGCCGGGACGAGCTGGTCGGGGTGGTGCGGGCCCTGCACGACGTGGGGCGCGGGGCGATCGAGATCATCCTGAGCTCGGGCGGGATGGACGCGGTGAGCGACGCGGACGTCGAGCTGCTGCGGCAGATCACGCAGGCGAGCGGCCGGCCGGTGACGTGGCTGGCCCTCTTTGCCCACCCGGGGCAGCCCGACTTCCACGACCAGACCTTCGCGAAGCTCGGCGACCTGGTGAAGCAGGCCATCCCGCAGGTGACGCCGCGGCCGATCATGAGCCAGGGCGATCTGAAGAACCCGACCATGTTCGGCTCGTTCCTGTCCTGGCAGAAGGTCCTGAACCGGCCGGACGCCGAGAAGATCGCCCAGTACCGGGACCCCGCGTTCCGCGACGCCTTCCAGCGGGAGCTGGAGAGCCGCCGGCGCGCCCACATGTGGGGCCAGATGCGCGTGCTGGAAGTGGGCCGGCCGGAGCTGGCCGGCCACGTGGGGCGCACGCTCGAGGAGATCGCGGCCGGCCAGGGCAAGCGCCCGGTGGACGCCTACTTCGATCTCGGCCTCGCCGACGACCTGGCGACCCGCTTCCAGTCCTCCACGTTCAACTTCGATCCCGCCGGCGTCGAGCGCCTGATCGCGGACGACCGCTGCCTGGTCGGGCTCTCCGACGGCGGCGCGCACGTGGACGTCATCTGCGACGTGGGCTACGCCACCGCCCTGCTGGACCTCTGGGTGCGCCGGCGTGGGGTGCTGAGCCTCGAGAAGGCGGTGCACAAGCTCACGCAGGTGCCGGCCACCGTGTTCGGTATTCCCAACCGCGGGGTGCTCGAGGAGGGCAGGGTCGCCGACCTCGTGCTCTTCGACCCGGCGACGGTCACCGCCAAGGCGCCCCGGTACGTCAACGACCTGCCGTGCAACGGCCGGCGCCTGATCTCCGAGTCCGAGGGCATCAAGGCCGTGTTCGTGGCGGGCACCCAGCTCTACGACGAGGGCAAGCACACCGGGGGCATGCCCGGCCGCATCCTGCGCAGCTACGACTAAGGCCATGCGCGGCAAGCAGGTCTTCATGGAGAGCCTGATCGGGCACGGGGTGGAGTACATCTTCGGCAACCCCGGTACCACCGAGAGCCCCATCCTCGACGCGCTGCTCGACTACCCGCAGCTTCGCTACATCGTGGCGCTGCACGAGGGGGTGGCCCTCGGGGCCGCGAGCTACTACGCCCAGACGAGCGGCAAGCCCGCGGTGGTCAGCCTGCACGTGGCGCCGGGCCTTGGCAACGCGCTCGGCATGCTCTACAACGCCTTCAAGGCCCGGGTGCCGCTGGTCGTGACCGCGGGACAGCAGGACACGCGCCTGCGGCTGCGCGGGCCCGTGCTCGGGCACGACCTGGTGGCGATGGCGACGCCGCTCACCAAGTGGAGCGTCCAGGTCGAGCGCGCCGACGAGTTCGCGCTGATCATGCACCGCGCGCTCAAGATCGCCACCGATCCGCCCGCGGGCCCGGTCTTCGTCGCGCTGCCGATCGACGTGCTCGAGCAGGAGACCGACCTCGCCCCGTTCGCCCCGGGCCGGCTCTACCGGGCGCCCGAGCCCGATCCGGCGGGCATCCAGGCGGCCGCGCAGCTCCTGCTCGGCGCGCGACGGCCGGCGATCGTCGTCGGGGACGACGCGGCGAGCGCGGCGGCCGAGGTCACCGCGCTGGCCGAGCAGCTCGGCGCGGCCGTCTGGTGCGAGGGGATCCGCGCGCGCCAGGCGGTGCCGAGCACGCACCCGAACTTCCGGCTCGGGCTGCCCTTCGACGCCGCCGCCATCCGGAAGGCCCTCGACGGCGCCGACGTCGTGCTGCTGGTCGGCGGCCCCTTCTTCGAGGAGGTCTGGTACGCGCCCGGCTCCCCGCTGCCGCCGGAGGCCGCGGCCATCCAGGTGGAGTCGTCGCCCGAGCGCCTGGCCCACAACCTCCCGGTGCGCGTGGGGCTGGTCAGCGACCCGCGGGCCGCCCTCGCGGCGCTCCGGGCGGCCATCGGGCGCGGCGCGAGCCGCGCGTTCCGCGATGCCGCGACGGCGCGGAACGCCGCCCTCCGCGCGCTCAAGACCGAGGACGCGCAGGCCCAGCGCGCCCGCGCGGCCAAGCGCTGGGAGCACGCGCCGATCTCGGTGCCGCGCCTGGTGGCCGAGATCGAAGCGGCCCTGCCCCCCGACGCCATCGTCGTGGACGAATCCATCACCGCGAGCATCGACCTGGCCCGCACCGTCCAGTTCGAGCGCCCCGGCGACTACGTCGGCGCGCGGGGCGGCGGCATCGGCCAGGCCCTGCCCGGCGCGCTGGGCGTGAAGCTGGCGCAGCCCGAGCGCCCCGTGGTCGCCCTGTCGGGAGACGGCTCGGCGATGTACAGCATCCAGGCGCTCTGGACCGCGGCGCATCACGACCTGGCGGTCGTCTTCGTGATCCTGAACAACCGCGAGTACCGCATCCTGAAGCACAACATGGATACGTACCGGCAGCGCTTCGGCGCGAAGCCCGACCGCGCCTACCCGAACATGGACCTGGTCGCGCCCGACCTCGGCTTCGTGGATCTCGCGCGCGGCCTGGGCGTGGAGGCGATGCGGGTCGCGTCCCCGGGCGAGCTGCGGCCCGCGCTGGAGAAGGCGCTCGGCGCCCGCCGGCCCTTCCTGCTGGACGTCGCCGTCGAGGGGCGCGCCTGATCTAGCGCGGCGCGGGCGCGGCGTCCGAGGCGGCGGTCCCCTCCTCGGACGGCGGGACCGCGCGGGCCGCGGTCGCGAGGCTGTCGGCGAGCAGGCGCGCGATGCAGCCGTAGCTGACGTCGTTCAGGTGCAGCCCGTCGCGCGAGACGACGTCGTCCATCCGGTACTGGCCGCTCGAGACCCAGTGCCGCATCACCGCGAACCGGCGGAAGACCGCCACCTTCATGTCGCGGGCCGCCGTGCCGATCGAGTCCACGACGCGCGCGTGCAAGGGGCGGGCGAGCACGCGCGGGGCGAACTGCGGATCCATCAGCACGATGTCCACTCGTGCCGCCTTGAGGCGGCCGATCCCCTCGCGGATCGCGGCGGCGTAGCCCTCGACGTCCCCCGTCCCGAGCGCGGCGTGGCTGCCGGTCTGCCAGATGACGAGGTGGGGCCGGTGGGGCAGCACGTCGCGCTCGAAGCGCCCCAGCGCCTGCGAGATCAGCTCGCCGCTGACGCCCTTGTTGATCACGGTGACCGTGAGGCGCGGCCAGCGGCGCCGCAGCTCCTCGGCGAGCACGGCGGGATAGGCGTGCGCCGGGTCGGAGGCGCCGACCCCCTCGGTCGAGGAGGAGCCGATGGCCACGATGACCAGCGCCCGGCCCTGGCGGATGGCACGCGCCGTGTTGGGCAGCGCCACACTGAACCGCGTCAGCTCCTCCGGCGCGGCGCAGCGCAGCGCCTCGTGCGAGGCCCGGGCCGCCGGCGTCACGAGCAGGCCGAGCGCCATCGCCGCGCCCACCGCCAGCCGGCGCGCGCTCACGGCCGGATCAGGAAATCGGCCATCGCGCGGCCGAGGCAGTCGTAGAGCCGGGCGGCGACCTTGCGACGCTTCTCGCTGTCCTTGGCCCTCAGATCCAGCACCCCGCTCTCGGCCCAGTGGCGCATGAGGCCGTAGCGGTGGAAGATCGGCACGTCGTTGGCGTCCGCGAGCTCCCGCAGGGCGCCGAGATAGGGCGCGAAGTGGATGATGGCGTCGGTGTCGCGCGAGAACTGCGCGTTCATCAGCACCACCTCGATCCCGGCGGCGTGCAGCTCGTCGATCCCGGCCTGCACCGTCTCGCGGAAGTCGTCCACGCTGGTTCCCCGCACCGCCTCCATGGTGCCCGTCTCCCAGATCACCAGCGCCGGCTTCAACGGCAGGACCTCGCGACCCAGCCGGTCGGCCGCCTCCCGCGCCGTCTGGCGCGGCACCGAGAGGTTGACGACCTTGATCCGGGCGGAGGGGAACCGGCCGGCGAGGGCCGCGCCGAGCCGCGACGGCCAGGACAGGGCGGGCTCACCCGCCGCGCTCCCGAAGCTCGAGGCTCCACCGAGGGCGACGATGACGACCTCCGAGCCGAGCGCGAGCGCCTTCGCGGTCCTGGGCAGCGGCGTCTCGAACGCCCCGAAGCTCTCGGGGGTGGGGCACGCCGGCTCCTGGCCGAGGGCCGCGCGCGGCGCGGGCGCGAGCGCGAGCCCCGCCACCGCGATCAGGGCGATGGCCCAGCCCCGCGGCGCCGAGGTCACGCTCACGACTCGCCCTCCGCCGCGGGCGCGCGCTCCGGAACCTGGCCACGGGCGCCGGCCTGCGCGGCGGCGAACCATTCCATGAGCGCCGCCACCGCGATCATGATCGCGACGCCCACCGCGGAGACCGCGAGCTGCATGAGGAGGCCGCCGACGAACTCGCTGAGCACCAGGTGGCCCACCACGGAGAGCAGGATGCCGAGACAGAAGATGTGGAGCGAGTGGCGCCCGCAGACGACGAAGGGCCACGCGACCCGGCCGGCCAGGAAAGCAGCCTGCGGCGAGATCAGCCGCCGGACGAGCAGGGCGAGCGCGAGCACGTTGGCGAAGCGCAGCAGGCCGAGATCCCCCTTGCTCAGGAACAGCCACAGGAACTTGGTATTGCCCAGAGCCGGAATCGCATAGTAGAGGCCGTGAAGCGTCCAGCTGAACCGGATCACGAGCCCGGCCAGCGCCAGCCCCGCCGCCAGGCCCAGCAGCCATCGGCGGTCGAGCCAGGACAGTCTATCGCGGATGCCGCGCCAGCCGAGCCACGCCCCGAGGAAGAACAGCGCCTGCCAGCCGAACGGGTTGAAGAACCAGACCCGATCCGGCCCCGGATAGGCCGGAAGCGCGACCCGTGGATCCAGCTGGGCGGCCAACCACAAGGCGAGCGCCGCGCCGAGCACGACCCGCGGCCAGGATCGGAACCCGGCCAGCATGAAGGGGAAGGCGGCCAGCAGCACGATGTAGAGCGGCAGGATGTCCATGTACGCGGGCTGGAACTGCAGCGTCAGGGCCTTGATCACGGCCACGCCCGGCTCGTTGAGGAAGTCGGCGGCCAGGAACTCCTCGGCGTAGAGCGAGCTGTTCAGGGCTCCGACCGTGTACGCCACCGCCGCCATGAAGATCATGAACAGGAACACGTGGGCGACGTAGAGCTGCCACACGCGGTGGCCGACGCGGACGGTCGCGATCAGGAAGCCCTGGCGCTCCATGACCCGCCCGTACACCATGCCGGCGGTGTAGCCGGAGATCAGGATGAACACCTCGGCCGCGTCGCCGAGCATGAGCGACTGCAGCGTGAACTGCGCCAGAAAATTGTCCGGCAGGTGGTCGAGGAAGATGCAGAAGAGCGCGAGGCCACGGAAGAAGTCCAGCCGCAGGTCGCGTCCCGCCTCCGTCACCGAGCCCTCCCGCGCCCGCGGACCGCTCCCCCGCTCACGTTCCCAGGTACGCGCGTCGCACGTCGTCGTGGTGCCGCAGCACCTCCGACGGCCCTTCGAGATGGATACGGCCCAGATCGATCACGGCGGTTCTCCTCGCCAGGCCCATCGCCCACAGCGCGTTCTGCTCGGCGAGAATCACCGCGAGCCCCTCGGAGCGCTGGATCTCCGCGATCAGCTCCCCGATGCGCTGCACGATGACCGGGGCCAGACCGAGGGACGGCTCGTCGAGCAGAAAGAGCCGGGGACAGGACATCAGCGCCCGGGCGATGGCGAGCATCTGCTGCTCGCCGCCGGACAGCGTTCCCCCGAGCTGGCTCGCGCGCTCTTCCAGCCGGGGGAAGTACCCGTACATCTGCTCGAGCCGGGCCGCGAAGCGGGCGCGGGGGAGGGTGAATGCCCCGGTGCGCAGGTTGTCGAGGACCGACAGCATCGGGAAGACCCGGCGCCCCTCGGGCGAGTACGCCACGCCGCACCGCACGATCTGGGAGACCGCGGTGTTGTTGACCACCCGGCCGCCGACCCGCACGGTGCCGCGGGAGACCGGGGCCATCCCCATGATCGCCTTCAAGGTGCTGGTCTTCCCCGCCCCATTCGAGCCGACCAGCGCCAGTGTCTCACCTTCCTCCACGACCAGCGAGATCCCGTGCGTGGCCCGCACGCTGCCGTAGCTCACCTCGACGTCGGCGAGCTCAAGGAGCGGCATGCTGGGTCCCCAGATACGCCTCGATCACGCGTGGATCGCGCGTGACCTCCTCGGGTGTCCCGGTGGCCAGCTCCGTCCCGTGGTGGAGCACCACGATGCGGTGGCACAGCCGCGACATGAAGCGCATGTTGTGATCCACGACGATCAGCGAGACGCCGTCGCGGTTGATGCGGCGGACGACGTCGGCCACGTGGACCGCCTCGTCGTGGGACAGGCCGGCGGCCGGCTCGTCCAGCATGGCCAGCCGCGGCCGGGCCGCCAGGGCGATCCCGAGCCCCAGCACCTTCTGGTAGCCGTACGGCAGGTTGCGCGCCTCGACCGAGGCGACGTCCCGAAGCCCGAGCCACTCCAGGAGCTGGTCGATGGCCGCCTCCGCCCGCCGCTCCGCGGCGCGGGCCCCGCCGGTCCCCAGGAAGGTCCCCCAGAAGCCGGCGTACAGGGTGGTGAACGCCCCGCGCCGCACGTTCTCGCGCACCGTGCGCTCCTGGTACACGGTCGTCGCCTGGAAGGTCCGCACGACGCCGCGCCGGACGAGCCGGTCCGGGCGCATGCCGGTGACGTCCTCCCCGGCCAGCGTGATCCGGCCGTCGTCGGGGGGGATCACTCCGCTGATCAGGTTGATCGCGGTGGTCTTGCCGGCGCCATTCGGCCCGATGATGCCCAGGATCTCCCGGTCCTCCACGTGGAAGTCCAGCCGCTCGACGGCCTGGACCGCGCCGAAGCGCTTGGACACTCCCCGCACCTCGAGGACGGCGCTCATGCCGGGCCCCCTGTCACGCGCGGCTCCGGATCATCAGCCGCCGGCCCAGCTCGGTCAGCCCGCCGGGCACGAACAGCATCAGCACGATGAGCACGATGCCGTAGAGCACGCGCTGGAGCTCCACCCAGCCGCGCAGGAACTCGGGCAGCGACGTGAGGAACGCCGCCCCGATGAGCGGCCCCGTGAGGCTCCCCATGCCCCCGATCACGTTCATGACCAGGAGGTTCAGCGACTCGTTGAACGTGTAGCTGCCGGGCGCGATGAAGTGGATGAAGTGCGCGAGCAGGCTCCCCTGCAGGCCGACCAGCCCGCAGGCGATGGCGAAGACCAGGACCTTGAACCGGAGCACGGGCACGCCGCTCGACTGGGCGAGCCGCTCGCCCTCCCGGATCGCGTCGACGTACCGGCCGGTCTGCGAGGCCAGCAGGCGGGCGACGCCGCCGACGCACAGCGCGGCCATGACGAGGGCGAAGTAGTAGTACGCGCGCTTGTCCGCCAGGAAGGGGTGCGGCGGCGGGATGCGGAAGATGCCATCGGCGCCACCCGTGAGCGACTGCCACTCGTTGAAGACGAGGCGGATGACCTCCCCGAGCGTGAAGGTGATCAGCACGAAGTACACGCCCCGGAGCCGGAGCACGATGGGCCCGACGATCAGCGCGACCGCCGCGGGCACCAGGCCGCTCGCCAGGAACGCCAGCGCGAACGGCCAGCCCGCGCGCGTGGTCAACAGGGCCGAGGTGTAGCCGCCCAGGCCCATGAACGCCGCGTGGCAGAGCGAGAGGTGACCGATGCGCAGGACCAGGTGCAGGCTCGCGGCCCCGATCGCGTACAGCAGCACCAGCGTGGCGATGTAGGTAAAGAACGGCTCGCGGACGAAGAGCGGCCACACCACGAGCAGGGCGCCCACGATGCCGGACCACAGCCACCACCGGCGCCTCGGGGCGGCCCCGGCGCGCGCGGACTCCGCGGGCTCCATGGCGGCGCTCAACCCTCGGGCCGGCCGAGCAGGCCCCAGGGCCGCAGGACCAGCAGGACGATGATCGCGCCGAACGACGCGAACTGGGCGATCGAGGCCCCGAAGAAGGTGTGCAGGAAGCTCTCGGACATGCCCAGCAGCACCCCGCCGAGCGCCGCCCCCGGCACGCTGCCGAGGCCGCCCACGATGACGATGATGAACGCCTTCATCAAGGGCACCTGCCCGGTGTACGGGGACAGCGCGTAGATCTGCGCGAACAGCGCCCCGCCGAGCCCGGCCATCGCGGTGGCCAGGAAGAAGGTGATGCGGTAGACGGACCGCGTGTCGATGCCCTGGGCCTCGGCGATCTCGCGGTCCTGGGCCACCGTCCGCAGGGCCAGCCCGATCCGGGTGAAGCGGACGAACAGCCAGAATCCCGCCAGCGCGGCCAGGGCGATGGCCATCACGACGAGCCGGTCCTCGGGGAAGGTGAAGCCGCCGATCTGGAAGAGGCCCTGGAAGGCGGACGGGATGTTGCGCTCGTGCACCTCGAACACGATGACCGCGCCCTCCGCGATCGCCACCGACAGGCCGAGCGCGGCGATCATCGAGGGGAGCTCCTGGCCGTACAGCCGCCGGAACACGAACCGCTCCGGGAGCAGCGACGACACCCCGACCAGCACCGCCGCCGCGGGCAGCGCCATCCAGTAGGGCAGCGCGAGCCGGTCGAGCAGGAAGAGCAGCCAGAAGCCGCCCATCATCGCGAACTCGCCATGCGCGAAGTTCACCACCCGCATGATCCCGAACACCAGCGTGAACCCCAGCGCGACGAGGATGTAGATCGCGCTGAGGCTCAGCCCGTTGAACAGGATCGGGACGAGCAGGCTCGCGGACACCGGTGAGGCCTACGCCCCGGCTTCGCCGGCCCGGCCGCGCGGGCGCGACCGGGCCGGACCGGCCGGGCTGCTCAGTTCCCCGCCTCGACGCGGGCCTTGACCTGGACCTTGCCGTCCTTGATCTCGGAGATGAAGAAGGAGTGGAGGAGCTGGTGATTGATGCCGTAGCGCTCCTTGCCCGTCCAGCGCACCGGCCCGAAGATCGTGGGCGCGCCCTCGAGGTTCTCGAGCGCCTCCCGGACCTTCTCGACGTCGACGCTGTTGGCCTTCTTGAAGGCCTCGTGCAGGATGCGGGCGGCGTTGTAGTACATCACCGAGATGCCGGGGATCGGGCCCTCGTACTTCGCCCGGTACCCCTTGACGTAAGTCTGCACCGCCGGGTCCTGCGGGTTGAACAGGTCGTACGACAGGAACCCCTCGGCGAAGGAGCCGGCCACCCGGAGGATCTCCTCGAGACCCGGGCCGCCGGTCTGGATGATCACTCCCTTGAACCCGAGCTGGCGCGCCTGCTTGACCATCAGCCCGGCCTCGCCCGGCGCGTTGCCGTCGAGCTCGAGGAGCTCGGCGCCCCGGGCCATCATCCGGGTGAGCAGCGGGCCGAAATCCTTCAGACCTCGGTCGTACTTCTCGTCGAACACCACGTCGAACTTGTGCTGGTTGTAGGCCTGCACGTGCAGGGGCGCCAGCGTCTGGCCCACCGCGTCGTTCGGGCTGATGATGCCGACCTTCTTGAGCGACGGGTACGTCTTGCGCAGCCAGGCGGCCACGCTCGGGGCGAAGTAGTCGGTGGGGATCTGGATGCGGAAGCTGTACTTGCTGTCGGGCGTCAAGATCTTCGGCGAGTACCCGTTCGACAGCGTCACGACCTTCGCGGGATTCGTCACCGCCACCGTGCCGAGCACCGGGGGCGAGCCCACCGGGCCGATGATGAACTTCACGGCGTCCACGTTCACCAGGCGCGTGGCCGCGGTCGTGCCCCCCTGGGCGGTGTAGGCGTCGTCGTACATGACCATCTTGAGAGTGTAGGTCTTGCCGCCGACCTTCACGCCGCCGGCGCCGTTGATCTCGTCGATGGCCACCGTCACGCCCCGCTGCAGCGCGAGCCCCCACTCCGTCCCTCCGCCGGAGAGGGTCCCGATGGCGCCGATCTTGAGCTCCTCGGACCACGCGGGCACCGCCGCCACCAGCACCGCGAGCGCTACCCACGCCAGGACAGCCCGTGACCTTCTTCTCATGGTCCCCTCCTCCTCCTGCTGCTCGGGTGAGTTGCGACGATCGAGCCGTGGCGAGCTCGCGGCCACGCGGCGTTTCCACACTCGGCGGCGCGACGACACGGCGCGCGGGGAGGCGCGGACGGCAAGGCTCGGATTCGGGCCCAAGGCTAAGGCAGCCCGGGAGGCCTTGTCAATGACACACGGGCGCATGACACACGGGCGCCGGCCGAGCTTCTTCCCGCGTCCCTTCGCATTGACGGTGGACGCTCCGTCTTCTATGCTGCCGTCCCCTCCATTGGAGCCCCCGGGCGCGGAGCAAGGCAGAATGCCAGAAGATTCACGCGGCAGCCTACGGCCGCCTGTTGCATCAGTGGACCGGTGGCTTGCCTACTACTCGATCTGCCTGGCGGTGATCGGAGTCACGTCGATCGTGGTTGGGATATCGATCCTCTTGGCGCCGGCACTCGGCAGGCCCTCGGAAGGCCTGCTCGGGCTTGCTCTCGGCACGCTGTACGTCGCGGTCTCTCTCGGCTTGACCGAGCGGAGGCTGTGGGCCTGGCGCGTGAACTATTGGGGCCTCCTTCTCGTTCAGCCCATCACTCTGGCGGCCGTCCTGGGGCTGTGGGAGGTCGAGAAGTTCCCGGTGCTGACGGCCTGGCACGGGGCGATGGCGGTCTTCCTCGGCCTGTGGTCGGCGCTGAACATGCGCTACTTTCGGAAGCGCCGACATCTGTTCGACGCCGAGGCAGGCTCCACCGAGGAGACACCACCGTGACTGCTGGCGGGCAGAGCGCCCGACGGCGCGTCATGGCGTCACTCTTGACGCAACCGCCAACGATGCTCGAGGGTTATCCGCCCATCTGCCACGTCTTGATCGCCGCGACCGGGTGCAGCAGCATCACGACGTTCAGCAGCAGGCTATCGCGGATCGTGAGCAGGAGCGCGGCCTCGACCGCCACGAAGGTCAGCGCCGACACCCACACCGGCAGCCGCATGGCGCCGGTGTAGCCGAGGGCGAAGGCGATCACGTCGCCCACCGAGTTCGCGATGCTATCGCCGTAGTAGTTGAGCGAGATCGTGGACTCGCGGTAGGCCTCGATGACCGCATTCGTGTTCTCGCCGACCTCCCAGCCCACCTCGACCATCACCGCCAGAAGCGCGCGCAGCGGCGGCCAGCGCGATCCCAGAAGCAGCCACAACACCGCGTAGTACAACGCCCCGTGGAGGACGTGCGTGAATGTGTACGGATCGAGGACGTGTTGAGAATTGTGGAGACTCCAGATATCCCAAGACCACGGACTCGGGGACCCGCACGAGCACCAGATGCGCCGGCCCATGAGGTGGAGCGCGAGCGCGCCGAGAGCCGTAAGACCGACCGCGGCCGCGATCGTCCACGGCCTCCACGCGGCGCCGCACGATTGGCGTCGACCCTCGTCCGTGATGCCGCCGTACAGGTGCCGCAAGAGAGCCGAACCGAGTCTCCGAGGGGTCATCGGCTAATCACACTACAACGAAGGATCGTCGCACCGCACCACCAATACCATCTCGGTAGACGTGTCGGCAGCGGGCAGAAACGCCCTGAAACATCAGGGTGGTGACTCCGGCGGGATTCGAACCCGCGTTTACGGTCCGCCACGCGCTTATTTAGGCTTGAGTCGCTGGGAACTGAGGGAGACTTTTCCGGGAATCTGGGAATCGGACCGGCGTTCCCGGGTGTCACCAATGCGGCGCCGAACCCGGTCCGCGGGTCGTCCCGAAGGCCTGGCTTTCATCGTTGCGGGGGCGCGCAACGACTTGCAGGCGAACAGGTCACTGGTGTTTCGGTTGGAAATCCTTACCTGAGCCCGTGGTTCAGTCACGACCACGTCTTCGCCAGTGGTTTCATAGGCTCGCGCCCCCAGACCTCGTTAACACTCGACCCGACTGAAACTTCCAGGCCCAGACCATCTGTCTCCCGAATCGGGAGCGGCTCGCCCTCCAATGATCACCGAGTCGAGGTCTCCGTCCCGCGCACCAGCGGCGGACGCGCGTCGTCAGGGAGCCGGTCCAGGTTCCGGGGCCGTCTCCTCCCCGTGGCCCCCGGCGCCCCGACGAACACGCGCAACGTCTCCCGTTGGGTTACTCTATGCGCCGTGATGGAACCTCCGGCGCGCTCTTCCGCCAGCGCAGACGGCACGCGCATCGCCGACGGGGTGCTGGGCAATGGTCCCCCCCTGCTTTTCGGCCAGCATCCGGGCCCCGTACGCATGGCCTCCGGGAGGCGCCCGTGAGCAGCGGCACCGGGCTCCGCCACCGGCTGGCGGCGATCCTGGCCGCCGATGCCGCCGGATACTCGCGCCTCATGGCCGCCGATGAACGGACCACGGTGGAAGCGCTCGATGCCGCCAGGGCCGTGTTCCGCAAGCAGATCGAAGCGCACCAGGGCCGCGTCATCGACATGGCCGGCGATTCGGTGCTGGCGGTGTTCGATCTGGCGAGCGGAGCGGCTGCAGCGGCACTCGCGATCCAGCACGAACTCGACGTCACCTCAAGGGCGGTCACTTCGGACCGTCGCATGCGGTTCCGGATCGGAGTGCACCTGGGAGAGATCATCGAGAAGGCGGACGGAACCGTCTATGGCGACGGGGTCAACGTGGCGGCGCGCATTCAAGGCTTGGCCGAGCCCGGCGGCGTTGCGATCTCCGACGATGCCCATCGCCTGGTCCGCGACCGGCTGGCGCTCGCCTGGCGTGACGGGGGCGAGCACACGGTCAAGAACATCGCACGACCGGTCAGGATCTGGGCCTGGGCGCCCGGGGCGGTGCCCGCCACCCCGGCGCTTCCTGCCGATGGCCAGCAAGCCCTCCGCCTGCCCGACAAGCCCTCGATTGCCGTGCTGGCCTTCCAGAACATGTCCGGTGATCCGGAACAGGAGTACTTCTCCGACGGCATCACCGAGGACATCATCACCAACCTGTCGAAGCACCGTGGCTTCTTCGTTATCGCCCGCAATTCCAGCTTCACCTACAAGGGCCAAGCGGTCGACGTCACGCGCGTCGGGCGCGAGCTGGGGGTGCGGTATGTGCTGGAAGGCAGCGTGCGCAAGGTCGGCAAGCGCGTGCGCATCACGGCCCAGCTCATCGATGCCATCACCGGCAGCCACCTCTGGGCGGAGAAGTACGACCGGGACCTGACTGACTTGTTCGCGGTTCAGGATGAGATCACCCGCGAGCTCGTCGGGAGTCTCGCGCCCGAGATGCTGGAAGCGGAGATGCAGCGCGCGCGGCGCAAGGACCCGCGAACCCTGGACGCCTGGGAGCATGCCATCCGCGCGCAGTGGCACCTGGCCCGACTCACCCGCGAGGACAATGCCGAAGCCCTGCGCCTGGCGACGCAGTCAACCCGGCTGAACCCGGGCGCCACCGCGGGCCTGAACATCGCCGCCTTCGCTCACATCTATGACGCGGTCTACGGCTGGAGCGCATCACCGGCCCAATCGTTCGCTGCCGCTCACGAAACGGCGCGCAGGGCGGTGGCGCTGGATGCCCGCGACGAAGTATCGCAAACGGCACTGGGCACCACTGAGCTCTTCATGGGGCAACACGACGACGCCGTCGCCCGGTTGCGCAACGCTGTCGAGCTCAACCCCAACTTCACGTGGGCGCATGGCGATCTTGGCCTGGCGTTGGCCTTCTCCGGCAAGGGGGACGAGGCGGCCGGGCCCCTCAACGAGGCGGTGCGGCTGAGCCCGCGCGACCAGTTCTGTTTCCTCTGGCTCTATCTCCTCGGCTTCGCCGCCTTCATAGCGGGCCGCTACCAGGACGCGCTCGATCATGTCGACGGATCGCTCCGCCAGAACTCGAGCATCCCTGGCCCTTATCGCCTGCGCGCGGCATGCTTGAGCCAGTTGGGGCGTATGGAGGAAGCTCGCGCCGCACTGACCGGGTTCCTGCGCATCGTACCGACTGCGACCATTAACTCCATGAGGGCACAGCTGCCACTGAAGCGGGCCGAAGACTTTGAGCGGTATGCCAATGCCCTCAGGCGGGCCGGCTTGCCAGAATAGGGAACAGATTTCTGGGTGAAGTCTAGGCTTTTGATTTCGGTGGTCGCGGGGGCTGGATTTGAACCAGCGACCTTTGGGTTATGAGGGGAAATCCGCCCTACACACGGACCAAAGAGAACCTACAGGAACCAATTTCGACGGCGACTTGCGAGGACCTATTTCACGAAGCTGGCCGAGCTGCGGGTCGACGTCGTGCTCGCGTCTCGGCCGGTCGAGATCGACCTCCGGCGCGCCGATTCAGCCAAAGCGACCTATCCGAGAAACCTCGCCCTGTGACCGGACTCCTCAGCGAGTCTCGGCCGTGAGGGTCTTCACGAAGTGCCGGTAGCCACCGTCACCGCCCGTCTCCCACGCCTCGAGACACGCGGTACCGACGATGGCGATGTCGGCCAGGCCGCGTAGCTCTCGCACGTCGCCGCCCGTCTTGATGCCGAACCCGAGCCCGAGCGGCAGCGACGTCGCCGATCGACATCGCTCCAGGAACGCTTTCACGCCCTGGGAGAGGTCGGTCCTCCTCCCGGTCACACCCTTGCGCGCGGTGCAGTAGACGAAGCCCGACGCCTGCCCGGCGATCTCGGCCAGGCGCGCCGGCGAGTTCGTCGGGGTCATGATCAAGATAGGATCGAGCGCGCGCGCGCGGGCCAGCGCGTTGAGCCCGGTCGCTTCCTCAGGCGGCAGGTCGGCGAGGATGAACCCTCGCATGCCCGCCTCGGCCAGCCGTGCGCAAAAGGGCTCGGCGCCCATGCGGAAGACGCTGTTGTAGTAGCCCATGAACAGGATCGGGAAGCCGAACCGCGTCGCGGCGCGCGCGGCGAGCTCGAAGTAGGCGCGCCACGGCGTGCCCCCCTGGATCGCCTCGTGATTCGCTTTCACGAAGGACGCGCCGTCGGCGATGGGCTCGGTGAACGGCAGCTGCAGCTCGACCAGGTCCACTCCCGCGTCGTCCATCGCCTCCAGCATCGCCCAGTTGGCGTCGAGGGACGGGTAGCCGACCACCACGTGCGCCATGAGCAGAAGCGGCTTCTTCGTCAGCCGCGCGCGCACGTGTCGCTCGAGTGCTGCCGTCCGAGCGTCGCTCATCGTCCGTAGCTCGTGGCCTTTCGGCGGATGAACTCCTTCCAGCCCTCGTCGCCGAGCGCGTCGGCGACCGTGAAGATGTCCTTGTCGCCGCGGCCGGACTGATTGACGAGAATTACGTCGCCGCTGGCGAGGCTCGGCGCCTCCTTGAAGGCCGCGACGAACGCGTGGGCGCTCTCGAGCGCCGGAATGAGCCCCTCGCTCCGAATCGTCAGGCGCAGCGCCTCGACGACCTCCGTGTCGGTCGCCGCCTCGAAGCGGACTCTCCCCTGCTGGTGCAGGTGGGCCAGGATCGGGCCGACGCCGATGTAGTCGAGGCCGGCCGCCACCGAGTGCGTGTCGTGCATGAGGCCTTCCTCGTTCTGGAGGAAGACGGTCTTGTAGCCCTGCGCGACACCCGGTCGGCCCTTGCCGCCGGCCAGGCGCGCCGTGTGCTTGCCCGTGTCGATCCCGTGGCCGCCGGCTTCCACCCCGACGAGCTCGACCGAGCGGTCGTCGAGGAATCCCGCGAAGACGCCGGACGCGTTCGAGCCGCCACCCACGCACGCGTACACCCGGCGCGGGAGCCTGCCGGTGGCGTCGAGCACCTGCCCGCGCGCCTCCTGGCCGATGATCGACTGGAAGTACATCACCATCTGGGGGAACGGATGCGGCCCGCACACGGTGCCCAGCACGTAGTGGGTGTCGGCCATCGAGTCGGCCCAGTCGCGCAGGCACGCGTTGATCGCGTCCTTCAGCGTCCGCGTGCCGTCGGTGACCGCGATCACTTCGGCCCCGAGCTGCTCCATCCAGAAGACGTTCGGCCGCTGGCGGGCAATGTCCTCCTCGCCCATGTAGATCGTGCACGCCAGGCCGAGCCGCGCCGCCATCGTCGCGGTGGCCACGCCGTGCTGCCCGGCGCCGGTCTCGGCGATCACCCGCCGCTTCCCCATGCGCCTCACGAGCAGGCCCTGGCCCATGACGTTGTTGGCCTTGTGGGCGCCGGTATGATTCAGATCCTCGCGCTTGACGTAGATGCGCGCGCCGCCGAACCTCCGCGTGAGGTTGTCACAGTACGTCACCGGCGTGGGACGGCTCGAGTAGGTCGACATCACCTCGACGTAGGACTTCCAGAATTCTGGATCGCGCCGCGCGTCGTCGAAGGCCGCGCGCAGCTCCGCGAGGGTTTCGTGGAGGATCTCGGGCACGAACGCGACGCCGAAGTCGCCGTAGTAGCCCTCGCGGCCGGGCGCCCACTGAAAGAGTCCCCCGAGCATGGTCGTCATTTCGCGCTGGTGGCCGCCAGCAGGCCCCGCGCGAGGGGCGCGTCGACGATCAGGACGTCGAGGACCCGGCCGCGGACGAGGGCCAGGGTGGCGTCGAGCTTCTTCGCTCCCGCCGCGAGCCCCACCCGAAGCGGCACGGCCTTGAGCTGGTCATGAGCGATGCCGATCGTGCGGCGGTCGAGCGCGGAGGCGCACGGGCGCCCGTCGGCGTCGAAGAAAAGGCAGCCGACGCTCGCGACCGCGCCGCGCGGCAGGATCCTGGCCGCCCGCGCGCCCGCGCGCCCGATCGCCGCCGTCCTCGCCGCGATGGCGACGGGATGGGACGCCGAGACCACCCCGATGCCCAGGAACGCGCAGCGCACGGCGCCGTACCGCTCGACCACGCTCTGCACCCTCGGCTCGAGCCGGAGCGAGCGCACCACCCGCTCGTCGCGGACCACGGCCGGCGCGCTCAGCACCCGGTGCGTCCCGCCCGTGCGGCGGCGCAGCTCCTGGCACAGGAACGAGCCGTCGAAGTCCTCGCCGGTGTCCCAGAGCGCGCCGACGAGCGGGACGATTTCGAGGTCGAGGGGCCGCGGGGGCTTCACGGCCTGCACGAGCGCCGAGAGCGTCGTGCCGGCGGTGAGCCCGATCACGTCGCCGCGCCGCACCGTGCGCTCCAGGTATCGAGCGCCGAGACCGCCGACGGCCTCGATTCCGGCTTCCGGCGCGACATGCAGCTCCCGGACGCCGAGCCGGCGCTCGAGACCCCTCCAGTCCTCACCCGCGGGCTCGCGCACGCGGATCTCGACGATCCGCGCCGCCCGCGCCCGCTTGAGGAGCCGGCTCACGCCGGGGCGGGAGATGCGGAGGAGCCTCGCGATCTCCGCCTGGCCCCGCTCCTCGAGGTAGTAGAGGCGGCTGGCCCGAACGAGGAGGTCGGTGTCGGCGGGCTCGGTGTCGATCATGGGCGGATGGTAGCACATATGTCCAGTTTGTGAACATATGTTCACCGGCGAAGCTTGCCCTGGCCTCGTACGATGGGATCGTGCGCCTCCCCGTCGCCCCACCGCTCGCGCCCATGCTGTCCAGGGCGGCGCTTGACCGGGCGCTGCCCCCTCGTCTACCGTCGAGGCTGTCATGGCTGGCCGGCGACCCCGCTCGCTCGAGAGCTGGCGCCGCGATGCGCTGCGCCGCATCGTGGCCTCGCGCGAGGCGACGCTCGCTTTCGTCGCGCGGCTGCCGGAGCGCGAAGTCCGGCGCCCGCGCACGTTGGACCGCTGGTCCATCAAGGACGTCCTTGGCCACCTGCTCGGTTGCGACGAGGAGACGGTGCGCCGCTTCCGGCTCATCGCGCGCGGCCACGCCGAGCGCATCCACTGGTTCGAGGACATGGCCGCCGCCGACCGCTTCAACGCGAGGTGCGTCGCGCGCTTCCGCCGGCTGGGCATGCGCGGCCTGCTTCGCCGGCGGGCCCGTGGCCAGGCCGAACTCGTGCGGTGGCTCCGGCGCCTGCCAAGCGGGGCCCTGCGCGATCCTGCTCACGAGTACCCGATGACGCAGTGGCTCCCCGCGCCCGGCTGGAGCCACGAGCGCGACCACCTGGCCGAGATCAGGGCCTGGTGGCAAGCCCGGTCCCGCCGCCGCTGACTTCCCGGAGCGCCTGCATGCGGCTCGGTCGGACGCCTCCTTGGGACCCCGGCTGGGGCGCAGCCGGGACAGTCTGGTGCCCCTTCCGCAGCAGTCGTCGGACACGCTCGCGCCAGGCTCGGCGATACGCCCCGGTTTGCGGTGGATGACGGCGGCCTTTTCCTGAAGGTGTCCGGCGTTCTCAAGATTCGCGGCGTGGCACCGGCCTTGCGTTCGATCGCGGGCCGCCTGGCGGGGCTCGCCGCGAGCCTGCTCATCGTCGTGACCGCCCTGGCCGCGGCATCTGCGGAGCCCGCGCCGGAACCGCCAACCCCACCCCGCGCCACGGTGCAGGACAACGGCGAGGTGACGGCCCGCCTCTACGAGCTGGACGGCAGTGGGAGCATCGTCCTGCGCTCCCTTCGCGAGCCGTTCGGGGCGGCGCCCCCGCCGCCCGGGCTTGAACGGATCACCGAGGAGAAGATCGCTGCGAGGCTCCGCCTTGCCGGCGCCCTCCGGACCGCGGCGCTGGCCGGGGCGCCGCGGGACGTCGCACCTGCCCGGCTCGTCCCCGAGGACCTCGCGCGACGCCTCCGTGTCCTGCACATGGCGGTGGCGGGCTACACCGATGCGGCGCTGGTCCAGCTGGCCGCGCGGGTCGGCATGATCGAGGGGTTCTCGGTGGTGGCGCGCCTCTCCGCGGCGAGCGAGTGGGCCGAGCACCTCACGGACGTCCCCGGCGTGGCGCTCGCGAGACTGCCGGGCCGGGACTATCTCTGGACCGAGGACGTCACGGAGATCGGTCTGGACGGGACGTTCCGCATGACAGCCCGGATGGGAGACCGCCGCCTCCTGCGACGCTCCCTCCTCGTCGATCGCGTGCGGCGCTTCTATCCCGAGGTCACGCCGCCCGAGCTCGACACCATCCGGACCCTGCCCGCGCCACCCGACCGGGCGCCGGGCGATCTTCCCCCCGATGTCCTGCGCCGGTTCCCGGACATTGTCTTCGTGGCCCAGGGACGCATGGAGCGGGATCTCAGCCAGGAGGTCGCGGCGGCCCTCGCCGCGGCCCGCGGCGCCCGGCTGCGCGAGGCGGCGACCTATCTCGAAGGCGGCAATGTCCTGCTCGGTACTCTGCCCGGGGGCGCGCCGTATGCGCTGGTGGGGCGCGACAGCGCGGCGGTCTCGCGCGCCCTGCTCGAGCGCGATCAGGGCCGGCCCGTCGGCGACGCCGAGGTCCGGCGGGCCATGGCCGAGGACCTCGGGGTGGATCCCGCCCGGCTGTTCCTCGTCGAGCAGCCCGGGGTTTTCCATCTCGACGTGGCCATGACCTTGCTCGGGCCGGGCACGGTGGTCCTCAACGATGCGCTCGAGGCTTCACGATTGCAGGCCGAGTGGATGCGCGAGGACCACGAGGCGTGGCGCCCCCGGCCCGAGCAGTCACCGTCGCCGGCCCAGTATCTCCACGACCTCGACCTCTGGCGGGACGCGGGGCGCCGCCTGGACGAGACGATCGCCAGCCTGCGGGCGCATGCCGAGCGGTTCGCGCGCGACGAGGCCCGCGCGCTCGCGGACCTCGAGGCCGCCGGGCTCAGGGTGCTGCGCCTGGCCGGGCGGTTCCCGCATCCGGCGCGCCCCGGGAACCGCGACCTCATGAACTTCCTGAACGGTGAAGGCGGTACGAGCCCGAGCGGCGCGACGTACTTCATGACCCAGGGCGGCGATCCGCGGGCGGAGCGCTACGTCGCGGCGCGCCTCCTGGCGCCGGGCACGGAACTGGATCGCCTGTACCTCGCCCCGCGCCTGATCTCGCGCGACGCCCTGTGGGAGGAGGGCGGCGTGGGGTGCCGGGTCAAGGCCGAGGGCGACAGCGTGGACCCCGGCGCGTGGCGCGGCGGACGCAGGGTCGGCCCGGAGGGGCCGGCGTCGAGATAGTCCCGCCGCGCCTCGGAGCGCGCGTCGAAGCAGCGAGGTCAGGGACCCCATCCTGAGGCACCTGCGCCTCAGGCCGAGCCCATCAGGGTCGCCCCTCTCCGCACAAGCAGTTGATTTCGCGCGATGGCACCCGACTCAGCCGTGGCAGCCGGATTGCACCAGCAGACAGCCGGACTCGGTGAACGGGTGCTGCTCGTGATTTCCATCGTGATGGTGTCGCGGCGTGCCGAAATAACAGCACTCTCACTCCTACGAAGCCAAGGCGCTCGACGTCTTCGATGGTCGAGGAGCAAATGGAGCCCTACCGGTGGCGTCCTCTGATCGTTGCGCTGGCCCTGGCGGGCTGCGCGGCGCCGCTCTTGCTCAAGCGCGGCATCTACTACCAAGGAGATGTGACGATCGTCGTCGTCTCACGCGAACAGGTCCACGACCTGTGTTCGGTGCTCCGGGGTGCCCTTCCGTCTGATCAGGTTATTCGCGGGTGCTGGATTCCCGCAAGCCGGACCGTGATCACCGAGCCGGACCCTGCCGTCCTCGCTCACGAGCTGCAGCACGCCCGCGGCGAGCGGCCGATGGACTAGTCCGACTGGGCTATCTCCATGAGGCAGATCGGGCAGGCCGGAATCACCCGGCTGACTCTCACGCTGCTCCTGGTGCAGGCGGGCTGTGCGCCGATCTCCCGCCCACACGGCCTCAGAAAACGCGCAATGTATCAAGACATTGAGTGGTAACCCCGGCGGGATTCGACACCTTTGGCCTCGTGGAACATCGAGGGATTGTGCTCGTCGGGTAATCCCATGACGCGCATCCTCGAACCGCGAGCCCGGCGAGCCACGTGCTCCTCCCGTCTGGTTGTCCACCCGTCCGCTCATCTCCCGCATCCCGATCTCGCCGGTTCCGAGCTTGGCCGGTCGCCCGCTGACAGTGACGGGACGATGAATCGAAGGAACCCGAACGTGCGCTCGTTACTTACCGTCTACAGCGCGCGTCCATAGCCGGCGAGGATTAAGAAAAGTAAGAAGAGGCCACCGAGGATCAGCGCGCCATCGGCCGCGACGGTGACGGGTGTTAGCAAGACCTTAGCGGTTCTTGATCGCTCCGCCCGTACACTAGCGCCGTACCGGTGAGCGAACCCCTGCGTTTGCGCTGCCGAGAAGGGAAACCCGTCGGCGTTGTATCTCATACCCTTCAGATGTCCTTGCAGGGTGAGGTCTGGTGTGACAAAGCCGGCACCAACCGCATTTTCCCGCTGCTCGTCGGATGCCTGGTCCGAAAGCGAGAGAAAATAGTCGCCGGTTACGACATTATCGCTATTCACGTAGAAATTCGCTAACACAGCAACAACTACTGTCCGCAAATTCAGCGGACTCAGAAGTATCCCCTTCAGCGAAGGGGAAATATCATCAAAGATGTAATGGTACTTCTCCCCCAGCACTACCAGGCGGGAACCATCTTCGGTCACAAGGAAAGACAGCGCGGTCTCATCGTATGTACTCGGCTCATAAAGCTTTGGCGTAAAACAGCCAGTGACAGAGAACACTGTGAGAGAAGACAACGCACCCTTCACGAACTCTTTGCGCTCCATGTTGTGACCTACTTCCGGATCTTGCCTCGCAGCTCGGAAACGATGTCGTCGGCAATACTGGCAAAAATGGTCCGCCAGGCACCGATCGTATACCCACCACCGAAGGACACGGTCCGCCGCGCTCGGACCGTGCCAACCAGCTGATTGGCGTCGCGCAGCTCGCTCTCGACGCTCACGACAGTCGAACCCCAGCCAGGGAGAAGCCAGCGCTTGAACGCATCTCCCGGCTCGTACTCGACGATTTTGCTGATGAGGACCAGCTTGCGGCTGGGAGGCGCTGACCAGAGCAAATCTTCACCGCGAAGCTTCTTGTCCAGCGCATCCGTCAACAACTGCTCGATGTTGACGACCTTATCGTCGACCTTTGGTACCTGACCAGTGACATTCGTCACCGTCCCCACCTCGATTCGGCTGTCGGGTTCTGGGACGTAGCTGGGGAGCAACGTAGTCTCGTGGCTTACGGCGCCACACGCCGACAGCACGAGACCAAGAAGGACAGTCAACCAGAGGACGCCCGCAGCTCTCTTCATGGTCTTCTCCCCCCGAAAAACCTCGACTGGCGCAGAGCCTCCATCACAACTTCTCTAGGACAGCACGGAGGTTGACAGCGGGCTGAGGGCCGCACATGACGGTGGTGCTCCAAGACTTGTAGCCATCCGCTTCGATCCGAAGCGTAAACTCGTTATTCTTGAACGCGCCGCTGGGCTCTTGGGACGTCTCGACATCGACCGGAATGAGACTGAACGGCACGTACACGCCGAGACTGATGAGACTGAGAAAGAGCGCCAAACCCGGCTGAGTGTCCCAGTAGCTCACCTTGCGCGTTCTTCGTCTCATTTCCTGGTCGCACTCGAGCGTGGTCGACAGCGGTGTGTCCCCGAGGTATCGGTTGCCGAGGAAGATCCGGGCCCCAGGCGGGGTGCTGTCGGCCGCCAATGTTGTCTGGGCACTGCGATAGAAGGATCCCGTCTCCTGCCAGGTGGTGGCGCA
>DATHSW010000356.1:0-31928 GCA_035463855.1 Candidatus Deferrimicrobiaceae bacterium
CTCTTTTTCCCTCTCTCTTCTGACCAGGCGAAACGCCGTAGGAGCCCCTGTGAGCCTCGCAGACGAGCTGGATGTGGCCCTCGGGTCCATGGACACTCTGAAGCCGCAGGATGCCGCCCTGCGGGCTCTCAGCCGTCGATACGCCGATGATTTGGACGAGTCGGCCAGTCTCTCGATCGAGGGGGCGTGGTTCTTGGAGTTGATCGAGGGACTCTCCGGCCGGCAGGCCGACGTCGATCGGGCCAAGCGGTTCGTCGCCCGGGTCGACCAGATTCAGGTCCTCGGTCTGCTCGGGCCCAAGCTGCAGGCCGCGCTGGAATCCCTGGAAATGACCCCACGGGCTCGCTCTGCCATCCGAATCCCCACTGGCGGCGTTGTTCCGGCCGCGAAGGCAGGACCAGGGGGTGAGGACGAGGATGACCTCAGCCGTCAGCGACGTGAGCGAATTTCCGCTCGGGAACGTCGTCCCTAGGGTTTTCACCCCGCCGCTCCCTCATTCGGACCTCGGACCCTGTGATTGTGGGGCTGAGGGGAACTTCGAGCTGTGTTTCTGCCGTTGTGTCTGTCCCTGCAATCTGAGCCCGGACACCTCGTTCGGATTCTCGGTCGTCCGATTCGCTCGCAACACGGTGAAGCAGCCGCTCGACCCGTGGCAGCGATGGCTGGTCATCCACGGTGGTGAATTGGGGGCCGATGGGGCGCCCCGGTTCCGTGAATTGCTCATTTTGGTGGCCCGTCAGAACGGGAAGTCCTTCCTTCTGGTCATCCTCGCGTTGTGGTGGATGTTCGTCGAATGCGTGCCTCTTATCCTCGGGACGTCGTCGAAGCTCGAATATGCCAAGGAAGCGTGGGGAAAAGCGGTCAAGATCGTCGAAAAGAGCGAGGATCTATGGAAATACTGCGACCCCCGGCGATATAAGCGCGAGGGCAACAATGAGATCGTCCTCTACACCAAGGGCGAGGATCAGCGATACAAAATCGCCGCGGCGACCGATGACGCCGGCCGGTCGCTGACCGTGGACCGCCTGATTCTGGACGAATTCAGGCGTCATTTCGACTGGAGCTGTTACAACGCGGCGATTCCGACCCAGCAAGCCGTGTGGGACGCACAAGCGTGGCTGATCACCAACCAGGGCGACTACCGGTCCGAGCCGCTGCATTCCCTCCGTCGGTCCGCGTTGGCTGGTTTGGAGTCGAAAAAGGGCAACCCGACCCTGTTCATCGCCGAATGGTCGGGCGAGAAGGGCGCGGACACCGACCTGCGGTCAAGGAAGATCACGGATCGCGTCGTCGCCTCGCTGGCCCAGGCGAACCCCAACGCGGGTCGCCGGCTGCGCTGGGACGCGCTGCTGGCCCAGGCCCAGAAAGTGATCGATTCAGGTAGTGCCGAGATGATGAACGGCTACATCATCGAGACGCTATGTATGGAGGTTGATCAGCTCGACCCCGCCATCGACCAGTTCGCCTGGACCGAGTGCAACAAGGGTGGCGACCTGGCCGGTCTGCGGGACCGGATCGCCCTGGTGTTCGACATCTCACTCGACGGGCTGCACGTCACCCTCACCGCGGGGGCGCGGCGCGATGACGGCGTCACGGTGCTCGACGTCGTCAAGGCGTGGGACGGCCCGAACGCCAAGGCCCAGTTCCGCAAGGAGTTCCCCGTCCTCGTCAGGAAGACCAAGCCGCGCGCGATCGGCTGGTTTCCGGGCGGTCCGGCCGCGGCGGTGGCCGCGGAGATGGCCAAGCGCAAGGCTCGGCCCGGCGAGCTCGCGTGGCCGCCCAAGGGCATCTCGTTCGCGGAGCTGCGCGACGACGCCACGGCGGCGTGCATGGGGTTCGCCGACCGCGTCACCGCCCGGCAGGTCTCTCACGGCAACGATCCGCTGCAGAACGCGCACATTCTCGGGGCGGACAAGCTCGAACAGGGCGAAAGGTGGCGATTCATGCGCCGTGGTGCCGGTCAGTGCGACGCGGCGTACGCGGCGGCGGGGGCGACCCATCTCGCGCAGACCGTGACCCCGCGCAGGCCCCTGGGCTTCGCATGAGCGCTTTCGACGGGATGTGATGCACAATGGCCCTCATGAGCTGGTTCGGGACCGCAAAAACGCTGTTTTCAGCGCCTCGGAGTCCCGACGCGCCCCGATTCACGCCCGAGCGCTGGCAGAGCGCCGTGGGCTTCTCGGTGAACATCCCGCCCGAGATGCTGTCTCAGGGCGCGGGGGACCTCGGCTCCCCCCTTCCCAAGGTCCCCCGCGCCCTCGCGATGCAAGTTCCGGCCGTCAAGCGGGGCCGGGACCTGATCTGCTCGACACTGGGCGGCCTGGCCCCTCGTGTCATCGACTCGACGAACAAAACCGTGCCAAGCGAACTGGCCGACCAGCCCGAGGAGAACTTCGCGCGCTCGGTCACCTGGACCAACGTCGTCGAGGACATGCTCTTCGAGAAGCACGGATGGCTCCGGATCACCGAGTTCGGCGCAGACGGCTACCCGTCGAAGGTCGTTCGGCTTGAGCCCACCTCGGTCAGCGTCCGGAAAGAGGGCAAGGTCTGGGTCAACTCGCGCACGGGGGCGCCGCAGGGCTCCACGTGGGAGTACGTCGAGGATTCCGAGCTGATCCGGATCGACTCCCCGAACGATGGCATCCTGACCGCCGGGGCTCGCGCGATCCGGATCGCACTGCAGCTGATGGCCACGGCGGGCCGCTACGCCGATGACCCGGGCATGTTCGGCTTCCTGACCCCTAAGGACGGCGAGGACGGCCCCGGGGACCAGAAGGACCAGGAAGCGATGCTCGACACGTTCGAGGATCGTCGCCGGCGCCGCGCCGTCGGCTATATCGAAGCGATGGACTTCCAGCTTGTTTCGTGGTCGCCTGAACAGTTGCAGCTCAAGGACGCCCGCGACTACGCCGTTCTGGAGCTCGCGCGACTGTTCGGAGTGGACCCAGAGGAGTTCGGCGTGTCGACGACGTCGCGCACCTACGCGAACTCGGAGCAGCGTCGCTTGGACCTCATCGACTTCACCCTGTTCGCCTACGTCCGGGCGATCGAGGACCGCATGCGGATGAAGGACGTGCTCCCGCCGGGGCACCGCTGGATCTACGACTACACCGATTTCCTGCGCTCGGACACGTTGACCCGCCTGCAGGCCTACGCCGAGGGCCTCAAGATCGGCGTCTACACCCCCGAGCGCATCGCCGAGATCGAGCGCATCCCCGTGGCCTGGGTCAAGGCCGCGCTCGTCAAGGCGGAGAAGGCCGCTGCTCCCCCCGTCCCAGAACGTCCCCGCTCGGGCGGGGAGGGGCAGCCCCACAAACCCCCGATGGCCAAGGAAACCGCCATGAGCGCTCGTTTTTCGTCCACAGAGGACGGTCTCTCGTTCACGTTCATCGGTGAGGGCTACGAGTTCAAGGCGGACAAGGAGTCGCGCACGGTCGCCGGTCTCGCCCTGCCGTGGAACAAGATGGCTCGATCCGGCGGTCGCAAGTGGATGTTCGCGCCGAACTCCCTGACGTGGTCCGAGATGTCTCGCGTGAAGCTCGATCGGGACCACATCGACGGATCTGAGTTCGGCGTGGCCAAGGCACTCGACAGCACGGACGTCGGGCTGCGGGCCAAGTTCGGTGTCGCCCCGGGCTCCGAGGGTGACAACATGCTCGGCCTGGCCGGCGCGGGCGTCTATGACGGCTTCTCGGTGTTCGTGACGTTCGAGAACGCCGTTTTCGGACCCCACCCCGACGATGAGACCATCATGTACGTCTCGTCCGGAGCTACTCTGCGGAAGATCGCGCTGACCGCGCTCCCCGCTTTCGACGACGCGCGGTTGACGTCCGTCGCCGCAACACAGAAGGGCGTTCCCATGACGGCACCTACCGCACCTACCGTCGGCCCACCGGCCCCGGTGATCCAGCTCGACGAGGCCCAGTTCGGCGGAATCCTGGCCAACGCCACGGCGGAGGCGCTCAAGCTCGCACTCCCCGAGGCGATCAAGGCGGCGATCGAGTTGCTGCCGACCCCGCAGGCGCCGGAGCGCGGTGTGGTCAAGGCGGGCGCGGGTCTGCAGTCGGTCACCGAGGCGCCGGTCTACACGATGAACGGCCACGGATTCAGCCTTGTCCGGGACATGTGGAAGTCCCGCACCGAGGGTGACCACGAGGCGACCGCGCGTCTGCGCAAGTTCTCCAAGCAGACCCAGGACGTCCACGACCACATGGCCGCGAACATGGTCGTCGACCCGGCGACCGGCCGCGCGTCGTTCGCGGTCAACACCGGCAACGCGTCGAGCATCATCCCGCCGGGTTACCGGCCGGACCTGTTCGTGACCCAGCTGCTGCAGGAACGCCCGCTGACCAACTCGGTGAGCCGCGGCACGCTGACCGACGCGACCCCGTTCAACATCCCTAAGTTCGTGAGTTCGTCCGGCGCCACGGCGACGCACGTGGAAGGCACGAACCCGACGGCCGGAACGCTCACCCTCGGCATCGTCACCGTGGCGCCTACGGCCATCTCGGGCACGTACCAGCTCACGCGGGAGATCGTCGACTCCGCGAACCCCGCCATCGATGCGATCGCTACCCAGGCCATGCGGGAGTCCTACTCCCAGCAGACCGAGGCGCTCGTCTACTCCAAGCTCAACGGCACCGATGGCGTCGGCGGCACGATCACGTCCGGCTTCGTTCCCTCGGGTGCTCAGGTGTCGACGACCTCGGGTCAGGGCGACGAGCTGCTGCTCGGTGTGCGCACGGCGACCGCGCTCTACCCGTTCCGGCGCTTCGGCCGGGCGAACCGCGCGCACATCTCGCAGGAAGCCACGACCGCGTTCGCGACGGCCGTCGACACCACGGGCCGCCCGCTGCTCGCGTTCGTCGGCTCCCAGAACGCCGTCGGCACGGGCAACGCGCAGACCAACGGCTACAACATCGACGGGCTCACCTATGAGCCCACCTGGTCGATGACGGGCAACGCATCGACCGACGCTGACGTCATCGGCTTCAACTCGTCGGACGTCTGGGCCTGGGAGTCCGGTCTGCTTATGTTCCGCTTCGAAGAGCGCAACGGCCCGGCGAACATCGACCTGGCGCTGTTCGGGTACTTCGCGACCCAGGTCCTGCGCGGCGTCGGTCTGTTCGGCATTCGGCACACGGCGAGCTGATCATGACTCTGACGTCACGCTTCAACCTGGCAGCGGCGTTCGACATGTCGACGGCGCTGGACCTGGGCACGGACTCGTTCGCGGGGCGCTTCACCTCGGATATCACGCTGGTCGACGGCGCCGGGGCGAGCGCAGCCAACCTGGTGTTCGCAGCCGAGGCGCGCACGATCGCTGCCTCCGCCACCGACTCGCTAGACCTGGCCGGCGGCGGCCTGCTCGACCCCCAGCGCAATACGCTGGTGTTCGCGCGGATCAAGGCGCTTTACGTCCGCGCCTCGGCTGCGAACAACGCGGCGAACAACGTCGTAGTGACCAGGCCCGCAGCCAACGGCGTCCCACTGTTCACCGCGGCGGGCGATTCGCTGGCGCTGCGGGCCGGTGAGGTCTTCACCTGGATCTCGCCGACCGCGTCCGGCGTGGCCGTTACCGCGGGCACCGGTGACCTGCTCGACTTTGTGAACAGCGCCGGTACGAACTCGGTCGTCTACGACGTGGTGATCCTCGGTGCCGCGACCTAAGGCCAAGACTCCGGCGAGTCGGAGCGGCGGAGCTGCGGTCCGGAATCCCTTCGAGGTTCCGGATCCCGCTCCGGCGGCCCCTCCGCCGGTCACGCTGACTCACACGCCGCGTGCGGCGCCCATGCCCGAGTTCCGGGCTCACGGACACGTGCTCACCGAACGCGGCTGGGTGCGAGAGGAAGGGAACACCGATGGCTGATCTGACCGTCCGAGAAGTCCCCGAGGCTGGTCTGGCCGCGGTGGACGCGTCCTTCTACCAGGCCGCCGCCGCGTCGCAGACGATCCCGGCGAACGTGTCCACCATCGATGCCGGCGGGTGGGCAAACGAAACCGTGTTCCTGCTCGTGAAGAACGGGGACGCGGGCACCCCGACCGTGACCGTCGGCTCTCAGGCCGGGGTCGTGCTCGGAGCGACGACCGGCAACGCGGTGATCCCGGTGAAGCGGACCGGGAACAACCACGCGGCCATCCCGATCACCTACAGCGCGACAACCAGCCTCACGGTCGCGCTTGTGCGCATCGGGAAGGGCTACTGATGGCGGCCCGGAAGCAGCCCGACACGGCGCCTGATGTCCCCGAGGAGACGCCGGAGCAGGCTCCCGAGGTGGAGGAGACCCCGGCTGAGGAGATCAGGGTTCCCGAGCCGCGTGAGCCGGTCCTCTACGAGGCGATGCGCGTCGTGCTGACCGAGACCCAGGCTCGTCGTCTCACGGCCGGTGAGGCGAAGATCCGGCAGTTCCTCAAGCACGTGAGCTACATGAGCCCGCGCACCTACTGCCCGGGCGACTCGGTGACCGGGATCGCGGACTGGGCTAGCGGGGTGTGCCTCGTTCTACCGTTCGGTGTCGAGATCGCGCTGGAAACCGAGGGCGGCTGACCGATGGCCTGGGCTCCGGATTACGTGACCGCGGACGACGTAGCCGCGTTCGCCCGCGTTGATGATGACGTGGACGACGCGGAGTACGCGCGCTGCGCCACGACGGCATCCCGGGCCATCGATGACGCGTGCAATCGGCAGTTCGGGCTGACGGCCAGCGAGGCGCGGTTCTACACGCCGCGCTGGTCTTTCACCCACAGCGCTTGGGAGGTCGAGTGCGACGACCTCGTGACCGTGACCGAGGTCGCGGTGGACGTCGCCGGGGACGACCTGTTCTCTACGGTGATCGCGCTCTCCGCTGTGCGTAAGGACCCGGTCAACGCGCCGCAGGAAAGCAGGCCGTGGGAGCGCTTCCGCGTCCGCACATCGGCGCTGCCCGTGCCCCCGACCTACCCGCACGACTCGGTCCGGGTGACTGGCACGTTCGGCTGGGCCTCGGTGCCGACCGCGATCAAGGAGGCAACGCTGCTGCAGGCCTCACGGCTGGCCGCGCGGCGTGACTCCCCGTACGGCGTCGCGGGCTCACCCGAGAACGGGACCGAGATCCGGCTTTTGGCACGGCTGGACCCTGATGTCCTGACGTCCATTAAGGACTACGTGCGGAGGAACCTGCCGTGAGCAACCAAGCGATCATCGACGAGGTCACCGCGAAGCTCAAGGCATTGCCGGGAGCCGTGGCCTACGAGTGGGACGTCAAGCGCATCGCCACCACCCCGGCGTTCCTGGTCGGACTGCCCGACCGTATCGCCTACCGAACGACCTACAACCGCAACAGCCGCAAGCTCACGCTGACCGTGGTGGTGCTGGTTGGCGACGCGAACACCCGATCGTCGACCAAGAAGCTCATGGATCTCACGGAACCAGCGAACCCGAACGGTTTCTTCCAGCTCGTCGACTCCCAGTTCGTGCCCTACTCCACCTGCGACGATGTGACCGTGGTGGACTGCGAGCCGGACATGTGGATCAACGCCGGAGTCAGCTACCTCGGAGCCGAGTTCACGCTCGACATCATTGCTACAGGAGCATGATCATGACCAACGTTCACGGCAAAGTCACCGTGGTCAAGCTGAACGGCGTTGACTACTCGGCTTTTGCCAACGCGACCGACTTCAAGGACGCCACCGAGGCGCACGAGACCACCACCTACGGCAGGGACCGCAAGACCTACAAGGCCGGTCTCGGGGACGGCACCGTGTCCGTGGGTGGCTTTTACGACAACACGGCGGTGAGCGGCCCGCGGGCGTTGTTCAAGCCTCTTAAGGCCGCGGGTACCGATGTGCCATTCATCTACCGCCCTGAGGGCACGGGCGCCGGCAAGGCACAGTCGCTCGTCAACGTGATCGTCACGTCGTTCGAGGAGTCCTCGCCGACCGGTGACATGGTCACGTGGACGGCTGAGCTGCAGATGACCGGCGTGCTCGACGAGACCGCGCAGGTCTGACCTACCCACTCCCTACTCCGACAAGGGAATCATCATGAGCGACGCACTCAAGGCCCAGTTCCTCAAGCGCGTGGACGCATGGCCGACGGCCACAATCGAGGTCCGCGGGATCACGCTGACGATCCAGGCGCTCACCCGCGATCAGGCCATGAAGATGTCCACTTTCGACAGTCCTGCCGAGCGCGAGGCATTCATGATCAGCACCGCGGTGATAGAGCCGTTCACGCTGAGCGCCGACGAGGTCCAGCTGCTGCGCGAGAACAGCGAGGCTCTGGATATCGAGGCTCTCGGCGACACGATCGTCGAGCTGTCCGGGCTGGGCAAGAAGGCCAAGGAGGCGCAGACCGCGGCCTTCAAAAGCGTTCGAAGCCGATCCGGATCTTGAGTTCGAGTTCTTCCTGACACGGGAACTCGGCCTCGGCACCGTGACCGCACTGCGCGGGTCGATGACTCAGGACGAGTTCGTGCACTGGGTCGTCTACTTCAGACGGAAGCAACAGCGGGAGGAACTGGCCCGCAGGAGGAGGTGATCCGGTGATCCCTACAGACCCGATCAAGATCGATGGGCTGGCCAAGCTGAACCGGTCCCTCCGGAAGATGAGCAAGGACGCACCCAAGCAGCTGCGGCTGGTCGGTAACGAGGCGGCTGAGCTCGTCGTGGACGACGCGCGTCCCGAGGTGCCGAAGCTCTCGGGGCGCTCGGCCCGCACGGTCAAAGCCGCGTCGACGCGCACGGCCGCTCAGGTCAAGGCGGGCGGTGCGCGCGCCCCGTGGTACCCATGGCTCGATTTCGGCGGCAGGGTGGGCATCGGGCGCAGCGTGCGGCGGACGTTCATCAAGGGCGGCCGGTACATCTACCCCGCCTACTCCGACAACCGTGACGCGATCGGCGAGAGGCTCGAGCAGGGCCTCACCGACCTGATCCGCGACTCCGGCTTGGAGCCCAGCTGATGGCCGGCAAGAACGAGGTCAAGCTCACCTTCGCCGGCGACGCTGACAAGCTGGATAAGGAGACCCGCAAGGTCGGTTCGTCCACTGACGAGATGGCCGACAAAGTCGGGAATGCCAGCAAGAAAATGGCGTCCGACACCGATCGGGCGTCCAAGGACGGCCAGAAGTCGTTCGATATGCTCGGGAAGGCCGCCGTCGGCCTCGGTGCGGTAATGGCCACGGCCGGAGCCCAGGCGGTGGCGGCGTTCACGAGTTCGCTGGAGTTCGACAGCGCGCGCGCCAAGCTGGACGCGCAGATCGGCGATTCGGCGTTCGCGGGCGAGCTCGGCAGGGTGGCCGGTGACCTCTACTCCAAGGGGTTCGGCGCGGGCATCGGCGAGATGAACGAGGCCGTGCGCGCCGTGGTCGGCTCGGGCGCGCTGATGGAGGACGCGACCAACGAGCAGATCGGCTCGATCACCGAGCAGGTGCACAGCCTTGCCGAGGCGTTCGACCAGGATCTAGGCCAGACCATGCGCGCGGTCGGCAAGGCGGTGAAGACCGGGCTCGTCGCCGATGCCCAGGAAGGGCTCGACGTCATCACGCGGGGCCTGCAGCAGAACGTCGACGAGGCGGGCGACCTGGTCGACACCTTCAACGAGTACAGCACCCAGTTCCGTGAGGTCGGCCTCAGCGGCGCGCAGAGCATGGGGCTGCTCGTGCAGGGCCTGAAGGCGGGCGCCCGAGATGCCGACGTCGTGGCGGACTCCATCAAGGAGTTCACGCTGCGTATGAAGGATGGTTCCGTCGAGACGGCCAAGGGCTTCAAGATGGTCGGACTCAACGGCCAGGAGATGATGGCCAAGTTCGCGCAGGGTGGCCCCGCGGCGAACGAGGTCTTCACGACCATGCTGCAGCACCTGAACGCGATCCACGACCCCCTCAAGCGGGACGAGGCCGCGCTCGCGCTGTTCGGCACCAAGGCCGAGGACATGGGCGAGGCATTGTTCGCGCTCGACCCCGGCACCGCGGCGGCAGGCCTCGGTGAACTGGGAGGGGCAACCCAGCGGCTGAGCGACACACTTGGTGACACGGTCGAGAACCGCGTCAAGGTCGCCAAGCGTGAGTTCGAGAACTGGACGCAGAGCATCGCCGGGGTCGAGGGCCCGATCGGGAGCGCGGCCGTCGGCATGATGGCGTTCGGCGGGGACGCGCTGGGCCTGGCTGCGAACCTCGGCATGGCGGTGATGGCGCTGCAGTCGTTCGGCCTGTTCGCCAAGATCGCCACGGCGGCACAGTGGTTGTGGAACATCGCCCTGTCCGCCAACCCGATCGGCCTCGTGATCCTCGCTATCGCCGCGCTGGTGGGTGGGTTCATCTGGCTGTGGAACAACGTCGAGGGGTTCCGGAACTTCTTCATCGGTGTCGGCGAGGCGCTCGTCACCGCGTGGACCTGGGTTACCGACAAGATTTCCGAGGGATTCCGATACATACAGGCGTTCGTCGAGGGCACCAAGGCCAAGTGGTCCTCGGACCTCGCGGCCATCGGCGGGTTCTTCACGAACATGGGATACATGATCATCGGCGTGTGGGACTGGATCGTGAACAAGGTCAACGCGGTCATCGATTTCTTCAAGTCGATCCCGAGTCGTATCGCCAATGCCTTGGGGGGCCTCGGGAACGCGATCGGCAACGCGTTCACGTCCGCGCTGAACTGGGGTATCGACAAGATCAATTGGTTCATCGACAGGGCCAACTCGATCATCGCCGGGGTGAACAACATCCCGGGCGTCAGCATTTCGATGATCCCGAAGATGGGCAGGCTGCACGATGGCGGCGTGGTGCCCGGCTTCGCGGGTCAGGAGCGGATGGCCATCCTCGAGGCAGGGGAGACCGTTGTCCCGGCGGACAGGAGTCCCGCGATGAGCGGTAGCGGCTCGGCGCCTACCTCGGTCGTGTTCGGCTCGGACGGCTCCGCGTTCGGTGACGCGATGATGCAGGTGGTGCTCAATGCCATTCGCCGCGCCGGCGGCGACCCGTCAGTGCTGGGGGTGTGATGTGGCAGCGATCAGGCACCGCGTGCGGGTGCGCATGTTTCTCGCGGGCATCTGGCAGGACATCACCACTCGGACGCGCCAGAGCGACACGATCACCATCACCCGAGGGCGCAGGGACGAGAACACCAGGACCCCGCCGTCCACGTGCACGCTGACCCTGGACAACGGCGACGGGGCGTTCTCGATCCGCAACCCCCTCGGGCCGTGGTACGGGGAGCTGGGTCGCAACAACCCGATCGAGGTCACCAAGAACCTCGTCACCGATACGTTCGCGCGCACGGTCACCGACGGGCTCGGCACGGCGAACACCGGGCAGCCTTGGATCAAGCTCGCGGGGTCCAGCGCTGCCGCGGTCACACTGGCCGGCGCCACGCTCACCCAGTCCCCGAACCATGTCAACCACTGGTATCTGCAGGGCACGTCCCAAGTGGACGCCCGGGTCACGGTCGAGTTCTCCATCGCCACGGCGAACATCACAGGCGACGCGGTCGTGCCCGGCGGTGCGTTCGTGCGCGGGGCGGCAGGGCCCGAGAGCGTCTACGCCCGGGTGGAGATCGATACGAGCGAGAACATCACGATCGGCATCCGCTCCTCGGGCGGCGTTACCTACGCGGCGCAGCACGCCACGGGCATCACGCATGCCGCCGGGCAGCACCTGAGCGTCACCCTCCAGGCCGACGGCGAGACGGCCACCGCGAAGATCTGGCGCACGACTGACGGCGAACCACAGAACTGGGCTGTGACCGCGGTGAACGTGCCTCGGTCGCGGGGGTTCGTCGGGTTTAGGTCCAGTCAGAACTTCTCCAGCACCAACGATCCGCTTGTCGTGACCTACCACAGTTTCGTGGCGGACTCAGTCCGGTTCGCCGGTGAGGTGTCGAAGCTCCCCGCGTCCTCCGACACGACCGGCCGCGATCAGTACGTCCCGATCGAGGCCGCCGGGATTCTGCGCCGTCTCGGACAGGGCACCGCACCCGTGCAGTCCGCGTTCCGCCGTGGTGTGCTCAGCCTCGGCCTGGTGGCTCCCGTGGCTTACTGGCCGTGCGAGGAGGGCGCCAACGCCACAGCGATTACCCCGGCGACCGCGAACACGGGTGTCATGGTGATCGACCCCGCACCGACGCTACCTGACTTCGCGGCGAACACCGACTTCCTGTGCTCCGCGCCCCTGCCGACAATGAACGGAACCTACTGGTCGGGTTCGCTGCCCGACTACGACACATCACTCGGCAAAGTCCAGCTACGTATGCTGGTGTCGACGCCCGCGGCGGGTATCGCGTCCGATGAAGTTCTGATCGGTCTCGTTTCTACGGGAACCGGCGGGTTCTGGAACCTCTATCAGGAACCGGACGGTGACCTGCGCGTGGTGGTGTACAGCCCAGGCGGGGCCTTGCTCTACACCGGGCCGTCCGTCGGGTTCGGCAGCAACGGATCCAAGCGCCGCGTGTCATTCGATATGGAGCAGATCGGCGCCGATGTCAGGTGGACGATCGGCGTGCTGGATGTCGGGTCCAACGGGGCCTTGTTCTTCGATGCCACGATCACAGGTATCACGTTCGGCAAGTGCACCTCGTTCTATACCAACCTGACCCATGTGATGACTGACGTCGCGATCGGGCACGTTACGTTCCAGAACACGATCACATCGCTGTTCGAGATCAAGGATCAGCTCAACGCCTACTCGGGTGAGCGGGCCTTGACCCGGTTCAAGCGACTGTCGGACGAGAATCTGGTTCCCCGCTACTTCACCGGAGCCGAACTGGACACGGTGAAGATGGGCCCCCAGCTCATCAAGACCTATGTCGAGCTAGCCCGTGAGACGGCTGAGTCCGACGTGGCGACGATCTACGAAAAGCGAGCGCTTCTCGGCCCGGCGTTCCGAGGACGGGCGACCACGTTCGCGCAGCCCTCGGCCCTGACACTCGACCTCGCCAAGTTCGAGGTAGGCACGCCGTTCCAGCCCGTCGACGACGACCAGGCGATCCGCAATGACGTCACCGCCAAGCGCAAGGGCGGTGGCGAGTACCGGGCCGTCCTGGCAACGGGGCCGATGTCGATGGCGGACCCACCCGACGGAGCCGGCCGCTATGACGACGCGCCCGAGTTCAGCCTGGTGTCGGATGACCTGCTGCCCAACCACGCGGAGTGGCTGGTCGCGCTGGGCACGGTGGACGAGGCCCGGTATCCGAACCTGAAAGTCGATCTCGACGCTGACGCGGTCATCGCGGCGGGACTGGAACCCGCGGTGCTCGATCTCGACATCGACGACCGGATCAGCATCGTCAACGCCTCACGGGCCCGGATCTACGACCCGATCAACCAATTGGTGCGTGGCTACACCGAGACGCTCGGCAACCATCGGCACGTCTTCACGCTGAACCTGTCGCCCTCGGCACCGTTCGACCTCGGCACGCTGGACGACGGCGTGGTCCGGCTCGACTCCGGATCGTCGACGCTCACCAGCGCGCTGGCCAAGGGTGTCACCGGCTCGGTCTCGGTGACCACGAGCGACTCCGGTGACCTCTGGACCACGGTCGGGGGTGAGTTCCCGCTCGATATCGTGATCGGCGGGGAACGAATTACACTGAGTGCCATCTCGGGAGCCACCAGCCCGCAGACGTTCACCGTATCGGCTCGTGCGGTGAACGGGGTCGCGAAGGATCACGCCGCCGGAGCCTCGGTGCACGTCGCCGACGTGTGGCGGCTCGGGCTTTAGGAGGAGCGATGCCAGCAGCAGCCGCAGGGCAGGGGGTGACCGCCGCGTTTTTGAACGCACTCGCGCCCCTGGGTGAAGCGCAGAGCGCCACGAACCTCACGGCCGGCACCACGACCAGCACGAGCTACACCGACACGCTCACGAGCTCGACGACCGTGACGCTGAACTTCACCGCGCCCCCGTCGGGCAGCGTGGCGATCATCATCCGCGCCTCCATGGTGAACAGCGCGGGCAACTACACCGCCGCGGCTTTCCGGCTTTCGGGTGCCACGACTCGGGTGTCCAGCGACAGCGATCAGATCTTCACGCACGGGACCGACGAGAACACCGACGAGTCGACCACGATCGTGACCGGGCTGACCGCCGGAGGCTCGTACACCGCGACGATGCAGCACAAGGTGACCGCCGGGACGGGCACCTACAACTTCAGGCGCATCACCATGCGCCCCATCGGAGGCTGACCCATGACGAGAGTGCTCGACTACTCCGCCGGATTCCCCGGGGCTGCCGCGATCAAGGCCGCCGGATATGCGGGTGCCGTGCGCTACATCGGCACGCCTGGCAACCGCAAGTGCGCCACGGCCGACGAGCTCGACGACTTCAACGCGCACGGCCTGGGCATGGCGCTCGTGTTCGAGCAGACCGCCGGTCAGTGGCGTAGCGGTTTCGAGCAGGGCCGCCGCGACGCGCAGGCAGCGCGGCACCACGCGGACGCCATCGGCTGGCCTCGCAATCGGCCGATCTACATGGCTATCGATCAGGACGTCGTCACCGAGGAGGAATACCGCGCGGTCGGGCGCTACCTCGATGGCGCGGGCGAGGTCCTCGGACGCGACCTCACAGGCCCCTACGGCGAGTACGAGGTGTGCCGCCGGTCCGCGGAGTGGGGCTTCCCGTGGCAGTGGCAGTGCCGCGCCTGGTCGGGCATCGACGTCATCCAGCACTTCGATGGTCGCCGCCTCTACCAGTACTTCGGGCACCCCGACGGCGGCCCGAACCCAGAGGTTGGCGGCGTCGACTGCGACGTGAACGAGGTCGACCACCCCGACTGGGGTCAGCACAACTACGCAGCACAGGAGGACGCGTTGTACGCATTCGACGTTCAGGAAATCCCGGCGGGACCGGTCGAGGCGCCCCGCGAGGCCGAGATCGTCTGGCCCCCGCTCGACGGGGCTACGCGGCTGAAGGAAGCCTGGGTGTCGGGCTTCGTCCCGGCGGGCACCACGGCCGTGTTCAGCTACGCGCACTGGAACAACGCGGGTGGTACTCGGCTGGACGGCCCCGATGGCGCCAACTACCTGCCCGACAGCACCACGGTGCAGGGTCCGGCGGTGCTGTCGGGCAAGCTCGCACCGAAGGGTGCGGCGAAGCTCGTCCTGGTCTACACGTCCACGCGGGCGCTCAAGTTCGCGGTCGAGGTCCGGGACTGATGGACGCGCTGGCATTGGCGGGGCTCGTCCTTGGCCCGGGCGGACTTCTCGGTGGTGCCGGCGCGGCCTGGTGGGGGCGCAAGAAGCTTAAGGTGGATCTCGCGACGACACTCAACGCCTCGGTGCTCCAATGGGCCGAGGTGTTGCGCGCTGATCTGGCCGAGACCGAAGCGCGCGTGGACAATCTGGAACAGAAGATCAGGGTTCGGGACGAACTGGCGGTCAGGCACATGCCCTGGGACTGGCGCGTCTATCAGTCCTTGCTCGAGCTCGGCCACCCCGTCGAGGAGCCCCCACCGCTCCTGCCGGCCGAACAGCACTGACGACGGAGGCCGAGACGTGCCACGGGACCTGCGCTTCAACGCCAAGGGCGATGTGCTAGTCGGCCTCGGGGACAACGAAATGGTGGCCGTGCCCGTCGGCGCGGCGGGGACCGTGCTCACCGCGGACCCGACTGTGACACCGGGCGCGTCCTGGCAGACGCCATCGGGCGGCGGTGTCCAGGCGACCGCGTCGTCAGGGCCGCAGAACGGGACCTTCACCGGGGACACCACGTCCTCATGGGCGCTGGCTCCCGCCGCGTACCAAGTCTCGGTTCCCGCGGCGGTAGGCGACGTGCTGCTGTTCGACCCATCGATCCTGGTGACCGTGAGCGCTGACGCTGAGCTGGACGTGGTGAGTGTCGTGGGCGGGGTTCCCGTGCGCTACTACTCGACGGGAACCACGACGCCGGGACCGAACGGCCACGGCGGTCTGTATATTGGCGTGCTGTTCACGAGGGCCATGCGCGCGGTCCGCTGGGTTGTGGCGGCCGAGGATATCTCAGGCGGCACGGTGACCCTGTCCTTACTGCGGCGCAACGGATCGGGGGTCACGTTCGGCCATGCCATCTACCCCAGTCAGGTCGATTTGACCAATTTCGGAGGAACGTGATGGACACTGAAGACAGGCCCCGCCCGATCAAGGCGGCGGCCGATGAACTCAAGGCGTGGCTCGGCTTCGCGACGCTCGTCGTGGGCGGCGCCGCGGGCGCCGGGGTCAATTTGCTCACCGACGACCAGGCGAACGCGCTCACGGCGATCCTGGCGGGCGTTCCGGGCGTCGTCGGCGCGCTGACCGTGATGCTGACCGCGTTCGGCATCGTGAAGCGATCGGAGCCGCTCGTTACGCCGATGCGGGACCCGAGGGACAACGACGGCACGCGGCTCGTCGCGGTAGGTGAACGGCCGACGGCGGGCGGGGTGCTACGGTAAATCCGCGTTCTCTGCGAACGGTTCGACGGCGGGAGAGCCCCGGTCCTGAGGAAGGGACCGGGGCTCTCTGCTGTTTCAGGTCATCTCTTGTAGGCGTCCGACGTCGGGCATGTGGTCTTGCCGCAGTCGTGCCACGTCGAGTCGACGAGCTTCCCGTCAACCCTGGTCTCGACGACGTTGCACCGTGGCGGAGTCGCGCTACGCGCCCTCACTCGTCTCGACCTTCGATCAGGTCGTCCAGTTCCTCGTCCGACATGTCGTCGAGGGGTCCGAATTCCAGCACAGGTCACTTCCTCTCAGGTCAGCATCCGGCAAGGGCTCAATCCCCGGCACTGATCGCCGCAGGCACACGGGCCTCTGCGTACAACATCAGTCGTGGCTTCCCGGATCCGTCGTTCGGCCTGCTGTCGGTGTGTCTCGGGCCCGAGATCTGCGAACGGGTTCCGGCTCGGTGGCCTCGGATTGAGGTTCTGCAGCATCGAGATCTGCCAAGACCTCGTCGCAATGTCCTCGGGCGTCACGTTGCCGACTTTGATGATCGTCGAGTCCGCCGGCGCCCAGAGCTTGACCGGGTCGCGAATCTGGGCCACGAACCGATCGTCCTCGATCACGCCCGCCTTGGTGAGCGCGTCGAGCGCCGTGCGACAGAGCTTGTCGACGTCGCCGATGTTCGGCGCGGTCGGGAAGTCGAACTCAGTCACCTTGGGGCGCCGGAACGTGAACGTCAGGTCCACGTAGACGGGCCCTGAGAACGACGCTCGCGGCTTGCCGAGGCTGTCGCGCATGGCGCGAAGGGCGACCTCCGTCCACGGTCCCACGCGCTTGCTGGACTCCCGCGCGGCCCTGCCCTTGCCTACCGGAGTGCGGGATCCCTTGGGCGGGCACGCGCCTGGGATGACGAACATGTACTCGTTCACGCTCATCGATCCGCCAGGTCCTTTCTGCACCAATCGCATCGGATCACATACCTGCTGGGCATCTTGAACACCCTCGGGCTGTGCAGCCCGAACCAGCACATCAGCGTTCGGATCATGAGCGCATCACCACGACCGTAATCACCGAAGCTAGGGCCCAGAGCAGATAGAAGGCGATCGAGCACCCGACGATCATCACGCCGATGCTGAACATCTTGTTGCCTCGCGCACTCCGCACAGGAAGCGCCGTGCCGATCAGCATGAGCAGGCAGCCTACGAATGCGACCGTAAGCGCGCTGGCTGAGATCAGTGCGTGCGTGAGCTGCAACGTGCTCATCAGGAGTTCCGGTTTCGCAGCGGGGCGATCAGCTTGCGCCGACCCAGCTCGCCCTCGATCTTGACGAGCATGTGCTTGAGCGCCGCCCGAGAGACGATGAGAGCGCTCTCAGTCCAGGCGTTCAGCCCCCACTTGTCGGAGCCCTCGAACATGTTCTGCAGCGCACGCGCGGGGTTCGGCTCCGCCGTAGCGCGCGCTGCAAAGTCGGCGTCCACGGGCAGGCCCATGTAGTAGGCCTGGGGTTCACTGCTCATCGGCCGTTCCTCCGATCGAGCTCGTGCTGGATCGCACGCGCGGCGCAGTCCAGGTGGGCCAGCATCGTGCGCAGATCGACGACGTGGACGTTGTCGAGCACGTCCGAGTCCGTGAAGAGGCGCCCGATGTCCTGCAGCTCCACATTCGGGGCGATGCGCCACACGAGGCCCGATGACACGGCCACGAACGCGGTCGACAGCGTTGGTTCCTGCGGCGGTTCGGTGAAGTAGTGCGCGGGCGGGTTCGTGTTGTGCCTGAGGTCGTAGGGCTGCTCGCCCTCAGCGAGGCTGCTCATAGTTGTGTCCTTTCTGGACGGTTGCGTACGGCGTGGTCCCGGCGGGATTCGAACCCGCACCTTCTCGCGTCGGAGTGCTCTGCTCGCCTTGAGCCACGGGACCTAGGGGGAGCGGCGGCGCCCACACATCCGCCGCTCCGGTCTTGGTTACGGCGTCGGACCCCAAGGCGTCTGAGCGCCCTGCTGAGGAGCCGACGGCTGGCCCCAGGGGTTGTCGGCGGGCGGGGCCTGCTGCGGCGCTCCGAAACCGCCCTGAGCGGGACCAGGGTTCGGCGCCGGACCCGCCGGGCCGCTCGGTGCCTGGGTGGGCGGGATGAACTGCGGCGGGGGTCCGGCTGGCGTGGGCTGCTGGAATCCCGCAGTCGCCTGCTGCGCCGTCTGCCCGAACCCGCCGTAGGGATTCGTCACAGGCTGCGCCGGGTTCGGGATCGGTGCCGACGGAGTGGGCGGAGCCTGCTGGAAACCCTGCACCACCGCGTTCTGGGTACCGAAGAATTGGTTCTGGTCCGCGGGCTGGTCGAATCCGGGGAACAGCTTCACGGCCCAGGTGCGCGCCTTGCCGACACCGCCCTTGCCCGGACGCTCGCCAGTCCAGACCTGGTAGTACTCGTCCCCGATGCGCAGGCCCGGGCGGCTGTGCGCCTTGATCTCGCCCTTGCATGCCTCGGTGAGATCCTTGCCCTTGATCACGACAACTCGGTGTCCGTTGTCCTGCGCGTCGACGCGCTCGTCGGTCGCCCAGCCGTTGGTGCGAGCCTGACCGGAGCCGTCACAGACCACGGTGAACTCCAGTTGCGTCATGGGGCGCATCTTGGTCTCGGGGTCCCAGTACTTGGGGAGCTTGGTGTTGATGTCGGTCTGGACGCGCTCCACCGGATCGGTGACGATCCGGCCGCCACGCACCTTGCCGATCAGGTGGTTGGCCCCGAGGGGGTAGTTCAGGTACTCATTGCTTCCGAGGAAGCTGTCACTGGCGTTGGTCATCGATCTTGTTTCCTTTGCTCCGTCGTGCGTTGGTGAGTCGAGGCTAGCCGTTCCGCGGGCCGAACGGGTTCGCCGGCGGGGCGGGCTGCGCGGCCATGATCGCCGCCATGCGGGACTCGGCCGCGGTCTGCATGATCGCAGTCCAGTTCTCAGGCACCGAGGCGTTGAGCGTGACCTCGGCCCAGATCGAGGCGATGTGCTGCTGCTCGGTCGCCTGGGAGATCTTGGCGATGACGCGTGCGTCCGGGCTCACTGCGTTGCCGTCCGCCGCGATGAACGTCAGCACCTTCTGGCGTGCGGCCTCGGCCATCTCGTCGGTCCAGGCGTGGTCACCGCGACGCTCGATGACGTTCTGCTGCAATGCCAGGATCGCGCCCTCGGACTTCGCGCCCTCGATCGACTTGAAGATGAACGAGAGATCCCCGGTTGGTGCGGGTGGTTCAGCCGGAGCGACCTCGGGCGCCACATCGTCGTCCTTGGCGGCGGCATACTTCGCTGCCGCGGCCTGGTCGGACCCGTTCGATGTGGCGATGATCCACCGAGCCAGCCACCGGCGGTTGTGCGCGAGGTCCTTGCAGCCCATCGATGACGCCATGCCTTGCAGCTTCGCCTTGTCGTTCTTGGCTGACATGAGCTCGTCGAAGTCGTAGGCCACACCCTGAACAACGGCGTGCGCCGTCGGATGTTCGTTGACCGTGACGCCGTCCTGGCCGTGCTCGTTCACCGTCACGCCGGGATGGTCGTCGAAGGGCTCAGCGGCGGCCGACGGCTGGACGGGCACAGGCGCCGCAGCCGGTGACGGGATCGCTGGGACAACCGCCGCAGTTGTAGGGACCTGGTTCGGAATCTTGGGGCTTGGCGGCACGTACGGCGACAGGACGTCGACCTTGTGCCAGCCACGAACCTTCTCGGCAAGCACGGCGCCGTAGTGCCCGAGCAGGAGGTCGACGCCGTAGAGCGCGGTCGCGCCGGTGTCGGGATCGATGTGCGCCAGGATGGCATCGGCCTCCGCGAGGTTCCACGGGATCGGCTCCGAGTTCGTCAGGCCGAGGTAGTCCGCCTGGGCGTAGACGTCGCACTGCACGGCGAACTTCCGGCTCGCGTCACCAAGCCTGCCTGTTTTGACGTCCAGCACCACGAACCTGCCAGCGGCGTCCTTGACCACCCAGTCGCAGTGGCCGATCGCCCCGAGTTGTGTGCTCATCAGCTCGATCTCGACCGCCACGGGAGTCAGGCCGTTGCGGCGCAGCTCGGCCGCGAACGCGTTCACGTGCGGCAGGTACTCGGCCGGCGTCTCGTGACCCAGGAACGATCGGGACAGCGCGGCGTGCACCGCCGTGCCGTTGTTGGCCTTGGCCTCGATTTCGGCCGCGCTGTGGGCCTGGGCGATGATCTCGTCCGCCTTGGCGTTGTCCTCGATCGTCGCGCCGGTCAGCAGCATCCGGGCGAGGTCGGTCCGCAGGCTCAGGCCACGGATCAGCTTGCGGAGCTGCCACTTGATCAACCCGTGCGGGTTGTCGAGCGGCGCCGCGTAGTTGCTGGCCCGCTGCCAGGACTGTTCCTGCCCGGTCCTGGGGTTAACGGCCCTCGGACGTGCTGCGTACTCGGACGAGGAATTCGCGCTACCGAAGAAGCTATCGGAGTCGTTCATCGAATCGATCCCTCGAGGTTGGCACCGCTGAGGTGGGCGCTCCTGAGGTGGGCGCCGCTGAGGTCGGCACCGCTGAGGTGGGCGCCGCTGAGGTCGGCTCTCCTGAGGTCGGCACCGCTGAGGTCGGCGCCGATGAGGTGGGCGCCGATGAGGTGGGCGCCGCTGAGGTCGGCTCTCCTGAGGTTGGCGCTCCTGAGGTTGGCGCCGCTGAGGTTGGCGCTCCTGAGGTTGGCGCCGCTGAGGTTGGCGCCGATGAGGTGGGCGCTCCTGAGGTGGGCGCCGCTGAGGTTGGCGCTCCTGAGGTTGGCGCCGATGAGGTCGGCTCTCCTGAGGTTGGCACCGCTGAGGTGGGCGCCGATGAGTTGGGCGCCGCTGAGGTTGGCACCGCTGAGGTGGGCGCCGATGAGTTGGGCGCCGCTGAGGTTGGCGCCGATGAGGTGGGCGCTCTGGCCGCGTTCTCGAACCAGACGCGCCCCGTCCAGAACGTCCACGACCAGGGCACTTTTCAAGCGCAGCTTCGCGTCTCGCGATCCACCTAGCACGTCGGACTCCCGATAAGCGCAGAGCAGCAACGTGATAGCCGGGATCGCCCCATTCGCCATGCCGCGCCACGACGTGGCGAGGCAGATACCGTCACCGTCGCGTGACGGACATTCACCCTGTTGCTCGGAGAACGGGCCTGCGGCCTCGCTGACGTGCCCTGGGAAGGCCCATCGGAAGTTGTTGCGGGACTTCAGGTCCGGGTGCACCGACCGGATACCCCACTGGTCGTAGCCCTCGGGCAGCTCCCGATCCTGGGTGATCAGGTCGAGGAGGTTCACGTACTTCTTGTCGGAGTCGTCCATCATGGTCACCTCTTCGCGTGTTTCGGAGTGCTCGGCCGATGGGCGTTGCGCTCGGGCACGTCCGTGATCGTTCCGCTCATGTTCACGCCGTCGCCGTGCTGGTCGCGCGTCACGGTGTTTTCCTTGCTGTGCTTGGGTTTCACGTGGTCCCGGCGGGAATCGAACCCAGCCTCTATCTACTCGCCGAAGCTTTCGACCCTCTGCCGCTGAGGTACGGGACCTGGGGTGGCGCCGGTCTCGGGGGAGGCCAGACCGGCGCCAGGTCTTACTTTTTCTTGGGCTGCCAACTCTCAGGCACCGTGCCGCTACCGCCGCAGGTGTAACAGGTCACTTCGTTCCCGAACTGGTTGGTGTACTTCCCGCTACCGCCGCAGGTGTTGCACGTGACATTCGCCATCAGGGCTTCCCCTTGTACCAGTAGCCGTTGCCGGTCGTCTCGTTCTTGGCGCACGTCCAGATCTGACCGGTGTCGTCGGTCTGGGTCGATCCGATCGGGGAGCATGCCCCGCCGCTGATCGGCTTGCAGGCGGTCAGGAGTACCACCAGGGCTGCTCCGATGACCCACTTACTTCGCATCCGCGTTCTCCTTCTTGTGCCTCTGCTGTGCCGCCCGACAAGTAGAACACAGACTAGGAGTCTGTGCAACAACTTCCTAGCCCTTACATGGACCGGGATGGCCGGCCACGCGCCAGCACGGCCCGTCGGGCGTCGGCTTGCCGCACTGAGGTTCGCTGGCCATCAAGATGCCTCGGTAATGGCCAGCACAGCCGACTCCCAGGCGGATCGGATGTCGGGCCGAACCATGCCCCAAACCGGGATCGACGAACCGTTGAACGCCTTCCACTCCTGGTGTGCGGCATACGCCTCGTAGCCGATTCGTGCCAGGTTGTTTAGCTCGGCCTGCTCGTCCACCGTGTCCTCTTTCTGTCCTGTTTTTGTCATCGGATTCCGGTGAGTACCGGGCCGAAAGGTGTGTTGACTCGGGGCACCGACGCTAGCCGGGCCTCGGACCACCGTGCGAAGTAGCCCAGCACCCAGCGGGATCGCTCAACGATCCGGTCATCGCCATTGCGCCATCCCGGGCGAGACGCTCCAAGGTCCTCGGCGAACATCGACGCGCAGTCCAGCGCGTCCTCGTAGCTCATGCCCGAGGCCGCGAACTGTCCGAGCGGGTTGCCGTCGACACCCGAGCGCCGGCCGTCGTGGTGCGCCACCCGGAAGCCGTCGACGTCCTCTATGACGAACACGATCTCGCGCTCACCGATCGGCACGAACGGGATGCCCGCGGGGCCCTGCATCCACTTCACCGAGGCACCGGCCACGATCTCGACCTCGTAGGAGCCCTTGCGCCGCTGGATCGTGCGGACGCGCTCGACCGGCTCAGGCTCGGTGACTACCTCCTCCAGCTCGTCATCCACATCGCGGTAGACCGTGGTGGACAGATCGATGGCGTTGCGCAGCTTCACCGTGTCAGTGGCGCGGACGCAGTCGAGCAGCAGCGCGTCCGTCTTTCCTGTCTTCTCAGACGTACGCAGCAATCGTCCGGCCATCTGCACGAAGAGGCCTTCGTGCCGGACCGGGCGCAGCAGGATGCCGAGTGACGCGGGTGGCTCGTCCCAGCCGACGGCGAGCGCCGTGCACGTCGTCAGGATGGCCGTGACGCCACGCCGATGACGCTCGTGTCGGGCCTTGCGCTCACCCGACGGCGTGGAGCCGTAGACGCCCTCGGCCGGCACGCCGGCACCGCGCAAAGCCTGCCCGAAGTACTCCGCGGACTCGACGGTCGGGGCGAACAGGACGCCTGGGCGGCCGAGGCCGTGCTTGAGCACGCCGGCGACCATGGTGTCCCGGAGATCCGCGAGCATCACGGCCTTGCCCAGATCGGATTCCCGGTAGTCGCCGTTGCGGCCCAAGGTGCGCACCTCGGACAGGTCGACACCCTCACCGAGCTGGATCGCGCGCGGCTTGACCAGGATGCCTTGCTCGATCGCCCACTTGATCGACTTGGCGTAGACGACTTCCTGCCAGACGTCACCGAGCCCGGTCCCATCTGAGCGCGTCCACGTTGCGCTGAACCCGGACAGCCGCGCACCGCCGGGCGTGTTCGCGCCGATGTGCTCGAAGAAAGCCTTGTAGGTCGGTGACACGGACATATGCGCTTCGTCCACAATGGCCAGTTTGAGCGGCGGTATCCGCCCGAGCCGCTTGGCGCTGCGCATGGTGTGGATCGAGATGACGAGCACCCGGGCGCCTAGCTCGTTGCGCTGAGCCTTGACGACACCGATGGAGATACTCGGGTCCAGGCGTGCCCTGAGTTCGGCCTCAGTCTGCTCGACCAGGATGTCCCGGTCCACCACCACGGCCACGCGGCGAGTGTCCGAGTAGTCCAAGGCCTCGTCGTTCGCCTGGGACACCATGACACGGGTCTTGCCCGTGCCCGTGGGGAGCGACACGCCGCCGCTCATGCCGCCCTTGGCGTAGAAGGCGTTCAGGGCGGCGCGCGCCTCTCGCTGGTGCGACCACAGCTTGATCACGTCCACGCCCACAGCACCAGCATGATGAGCGATACCCAGAGCGCTCCGGCCAGAAAGCCGAACAGCAGGCAGACGCGCTCGAAACGCGTGATCATGACGACCCCCTGAGCATGATTCCGTGCACGGGGCACACTGGATTCGGGAACGGGTCGGATCGTTTGCAGATACAGACGGGCTTCACTTCCACCACCCCAGGCCGATCACCAGGCCGACAGCACCGCCGAACACGAAGCCGCACAGGAACACGGCCGCGATGACCATCACAGTGGCACCGCCAGCATGCTCATGATGACGCCGGACGCCATCGAGAAGTAGGCTCCCGCCAGGTAGAACCACTGGCGCGGACGACAGTCCAGGGCCGCGGCGAGACAGACGGCCCCAACCATGAGGCCGAACACCCACGTAGTCCAGAAGATCACGGGGTCATCTCCCGCATGTCGGCGCTCAAACGGACGTAGCGCCGCTCGACGACGTCGACAGCCCACACCTGACCGTTGGTCGGCGCGTGGGCCCAGAACGACGCACGGCCCGTGCTGCCATCCTTTCGGGTGTACTCCGCTGATCCGTCGGCTGCCTTGCGGAACTCAGCCGGGGTGCCGAGCACTCGCGGCTCGGGAGAGATGCGGTTCAGTCGCTGGCGCAGCGTCCCGCCGTGACCCGAGATCTGCCAGCCGAGGGCAACGAACCGGACCGACTCGATCGACGAGAAGTGCGACGGCTGCTCAACGGACCATTCGCCACACCCGGTCAGGGTGCTGCTGGTTACGCGAACTCCGGACTTGACCAGGAAGTCCCGCAGTGCGTCGCGCCCGTCGACCGTGGTCGTGACCTTCTCGCCGGACGTGAACGCTACCATGATCTTGTACTTGGTCATCGGGGCCTCCTCGGCATGGTCAGTCTCAAGTAGACGATGAGAAAAGCCACCCCGGCCAGGAAGACCGGGGTGATGACGATCATCATGCGGGCTTCACCACGGGCAGGTCCTTGTGGTGGTGCGTGGCCGTGGTGGAGAAGTCGTGGGCGAGGTTCTCGCCGAACGCCACGCTGCGGTGCTTGCCGCCGCGGCACAGGATCAGCACCGTGACGTCCTTGCCGTGGCCCAGGGCGGAATCGAGCAGCTCGACCAGGCCGCGGTAGACGTCCTTGGCGCCCGGCGTGGCGAACACGAGGTCCTCGACGCGCCCGTCCGTACCGTCCAGGCTCCGCAGGCGCTCAGGGAGCACGTGCGCGGGGTTGGACAGCAGTCGCGACAGGTTGAGCGTGATGTCCGCCTGGACCTCGGGTGCCGGGTGGAGCTCGCCGGCGGTGTGGATGTGCACGGTGTTGGTGACGCGCTTGCTGTCCGTCATCGGATCTCCTCGTGGTGGTCGATCTTGTGCCATCGCTGTGGTGCCGGACCAGTAGAGCACAGCACTAGCCATCCGTGCAACAGACGTCTAGTGTGGTCGTCATGGAGCTATGGATATTCCCGGTCGTGTGGGGCCTCGGGATGATCGCCCTGCTGATGGCGGGACTGCTGGTGAGCAGACGGAGGAAGCCGTGACGCCTCGGACGTACTGGGACGAGATGGGGAATCTCTGGGAATTCCGCGAGGTAAACGGGACTGAATGGGGTTGGTTGCTCTGGTCTCCGGCGGCCCCTGTTGTCGGGACCAACTGTCATGGGTCGCGTATGTACATCGAAGACCGGCTCGGCCCGCTGGTGGCGACGTGCTAGCCATCGAGGCCGCTCCGGCGCCGATGGTGCTGCGCGTCGGGGGCTGGCCGGCTGAGGACGTGACGATTCGCTACGCCTGCATCGAGGCCGAGCTCTACGACGTGCGGCTGTGGTTGGTTGAACGGTCAACCATGGTGCTCGGGATCGACATCGAGACCAACGCCAAGGACCCCTGGGAACTCGGGTTCGCGTGCCGCACGGTGCAATTCGCCGACGTGCACGAGTCCTGGGTGATCGAGGTCAACGCAGAGACTGAGACGTGGATCGCGGAGCTGATCCGCCTGCACCCTCAGTGGGTCGCGCACTACGCGGAGAAGGACATCAGCTTCGCGCATCGCGGCCTGCGCTGCTCGGACGGCAGCTCACCGATCAGGCTCGGTGAGCGCGTGCCCCACGTCGTCGACTCGCAGACAGCCTTGGCGATGTTTGACCCGCGCACCGTGACCACGCAGAACAAAAAAGACCGCATCCCGCTCGGTGTGCCCAGGCCCAAGGGCCTCAAGCCGAACACCACACGGCTGCTCACGCCCGCGCTGGAGTACGCGGAGCGGGAGCTGCACGCGTGGTTCCACGAGATCGCACCCATCGGCCACCGGGCAGGAGTGCGGAAACCTGTCTCGTGGGGGTTCGCGAACGCGCCGACTCGAGACCCGAGGTTCATCCGCTACGCGGGCCTGGACCCGATCATGGGGCTGCGCCTGTTCCTGCTCGCTCAGCATCACCTGACCAGGCGTGGGCAGTGGGATCGATGCGGCGCCGCGCTGTCCGAGCAGTGGATGATGGATAACGCCACCACACCGGGGATGCAGGTCGACGGGCCCTACGCGAAGTGGCTATGGGGTGAGCTGCAGCGCGTCATCGACGAGCGCAAGCCGCTGCTCGAGCACTACGGCATCGGCGAGTCAGGCATGGGGCCGAGCGTGGGGCGCGCGTTCGAGAGCCGAGGCGTTCCCTGCCCATCCAAGGACCGCAGGACGGGCAAGCCCACATGGAACAAGGACGCGCTGATCGCGTTGTCGGAGCATGAGAACCCTTACGTGGCCCAGCTCGCGACCGCCATCCGTGAGGTGCGCAAGGCCCGGAAGTTCAGGACGACCTACATCGAGCCGATGCTCTGGGCCGTCGACAACGGCGACGGCGCCATGCACTGCAGCGTCCGCGCGATCGGCACCGTGACCACGCGGATGAGCGCGCAGAAAACCGACAGCGCCGGGCCGCTGCAGCAGCTGCCCAAGAAGGACCCGAGGGTGCGCGCGGCCGTGTGTGCCAAGCGCGGCCATGTCCTCGTCACCGCGGACTTCCGCCAGGGCGAGCCGTTCGTCATGGCCGCGCTCTCAGGGGACCTGGGTTACCTGGCAGACCTCGAACGCGGTGACATCAACTCGACGATCGCCGCGATGGCGTACGGGGACGCCTACGTCGCGGCCGAGGGCAAGACCTCGGGCGCGCTGTCCTATCTCATGCGGCAGAACGGCAAGGCCGGGTGGCTCGCGTGCTGCTACGGCGCCGGCGCGCCCACGCTCGCGTGGACGCTGTCGGTCAATATGCCGCCCGAGTTCCGCTTCACCGCGGAGCGCGCGTCCGAGGTCCTGCGGACCTGGCACGCCACCTACCCGAGGTTCTGGTCCTACGCGGACGAGCTCAACCGCGAGGGGGTGCTCACGCTCGACTCAGGCCACCGCGTGCCGCTGTGGGACCGCGTCGGGGTACGCGAGGACGGCACGCTCTACGACCGGGGTCGCCCGAGCAGGCTCGGGCTCAACGCCAAGACCCAGGGCACCCAGGCGGACCTGCTCAAGGTCGCCATGCACCGCTTGCTGCATTGGGGTTGGTTGTGGGCGTTCAGGTTCGCGCTGCACGACGAGCTTGTGCTGGAAGTGCCCGAGCCCATGGCCGAGTTCGCCAGGGCGGTGCTGGAGCGCGCCATGACGATCGTCTACAGAGGAGTGACGATCCGCTGTGAGGCGGTGATCGAGGGGAAGACGTGGCTACCTCAGCCGCGAGAGTTCAACGCCGTTGACCTGCCCGATTTCGATGACGAGGAGAACGTGTCATGATCAAGTTGTGCGACAGGTGCACCGAGCCTGCTGAGTTCGAGTTGGATATCGAAGAAGCACAAGAGCTCACCCCCCGTGCGTGCACGGACCATCTCGGCCGGGTGGCCCGCGCAGCACTGGATGCCTGGGAGGACCAGGGCGGCGTTATCTGCCTCATGCGGGCGGGTGGGTGATCATGAGCTGTGCGTGGAGGACACTGGGACGCCTGGGATGCGGGCCTGAGACCGCCGCCATCCTGAGCTGGGACCGCACCGCGCCGGCGCCCGCGTGCAGGGTGCATCTGGATCACCTGTGCGACCTGTCGGACGCGCTCCGAACGAGTGTCGGAGACACTGACCTGATCATGAAACTGATCCTGGTGAAGGGGGCTGCCTGATGAAGTCCTGCCGCAAAGGTGGTCACCCGAAAACGCCGGAGAACACCTACGTCAACCCGAGCACGGGATCCAGCTACGGCCGCCCGTGCGCGGAGATCTCACGGCGCAAGAGCCGGGGCGGAGCGCCCAGGCTGATCAAGCCTGGGCGCCGCCCTCGCGGCGCCCGAGTGCTGACCCAGAGGGAGATCGACGCCCTGCGCGCCGCGGTGGCGTGCATGGGCTGCGGTGCCCGGCGCGTCGGCAGGGAGGGCCAGCCCGCGGAGATCCACCACAAGGGTGGGTGCCAGGTTCGGATGAACGAGATCGCCGAAGCCCGGACAGAGGCATTACGGGCGCGATGGGGCCGGAAGACCAACGCCGCGTAAGGCCTGGGTAGATGCTAGCGTGAGAGCCCCTGACCATGAACGGGTCAGGGGCTCTCGTCTCGTGAAAGAGGTGCACTGTGTCCAAGCAGTACAGGGGCAGGCTAGCCGATCCGGAGTTCCGGCGGGAACGGGCACGCAACGCCGCGCTGACGAGGGACTCCGCGGACCGTTTCATCACGAAGCTCGAGCAGCGTCAGGCTGAACTGACCGAGGAGCAGCGTCAGCGGCTCATCTCGCTGGTCACGCGGTTCTCCGCATGACGGCGCTCACCATGCAACAGGAACAGGGTCTCGCGGTCGCGCGGCTGCTCGTCAAGGCCGGAATGCCACTGTTCCTGGCGCATCCGAACCCGAGCAGCCTGCAGGGGTTCAGCCTGCCCATGGGGTGGCAGCACCTCGAGTGCGATCCCTCGGTCGTGGACGCGTGGCGCCCAGGCATGGCGCTGTGCGCGGTAACGGGAAGGGCGTTCGACCTCGTCGACATCGACCCGCGCTCGGGTGGCGACGAGTCGCTGATCGAGCTGCCGCACAGCTACCTCGCGGCGGAGACGCCCTCGGGCGGCCGGCACCACTTCGTGAGCGCGCTCGGGGTGGCCTCGCGCGACGGGGTGGCGCCCGGGGTTGACCTGAAGTCGGGCACCCTGGAAGGCACGGGCCGCGGGTTCGCGTTCATCGCGCCCACTGTCCGTGTGTCCAAGGTCGACGGGGTTGCGCGTGAGTACCGCTGGTACCTGGGCCCGGACGGGCCAGGGTTGCCCTCGGCCGACCAGCGCGCGGCGGACGGCTCGGGTGCCAAGCTGCGGGGCCGCGTGATGGAGCTGCGCCGGACCCAGCCTCAGGCGGTCGCGCCGCGCCGGGTGCCGTTGTCGGTGGCGCGGCGCGAGTTCCAGCGCGCCATGCACGGGCTCAGGGACTCCGTGCGAGGGTGGATGACCTACGGGTGGGGCGGGCAGGCTCACAGCGACATCCTCGCGGCCACGACGCACCTGGCGAGGCTCAACGCGGAGCAGGCCGAGGCCGCGTTCCTCTGGGCCTTCCGGGACGCCGGCGCGGAGCCGGACGAGGCCGACTTGCAGAAGCTCTACAGCGCCATCGAGCGCGCCGTGCCCGATGTCGTGGTGCCTGACGAGCAGCTGGATGCTCAGGAGCGGTTCTGGTTGGGCGGCGATAGCCCTTTAGACCCAGGCGTGTTCGGCGGGGGGACTGGCCTTACGGCGATGACGCCAGGATCCGGGACATCATCGACGGGTGAGCCTAGGCGCCGATTTGGTGCGATGGACGAATTCGAAGCGCAGAACATCGTTCCGCCCGCGCCTATCGTGGACGGAATGCTGCTCAGCGGAACGAAAGCCCGTCTGAGCGCTCCATCAGGCGCGGGAAAGACCTGGGTGGTCCTGGATATCGCGGCGCACATCGCCAACGGCATCCCTTGGCAAGGAAAGCCCACAGTTCGGACGAAGGTTCTCTATGTCGCTGGTGAGGGCGCTCCCAGCTTCGGGACCAGAATGGCCACGTGGCGCGCCGCGCACAGCATACCTACCGGCGTACTGCTTGAGCCTGAGGCTCCGCAGATAGCCACGGCGGAGTGGGACGAATTCGTTGAGTTCTACGCGGATCAGGCTGTCGGGTTGTTCATTTTCGACACCCAAGGGTCCATCACCATCGGGCTGAAAGAGAACGACAACGACCACGCCAACGTGCTGCACGCGAGACTCGGCAAGCTGATCTCCAAAACCGGCGCCGCGGTGCTGCTGGTGCATCACACCGGCTGGGAGGAGACGACCAGGGCACGAGGGGCGTCGGCCGCGTTCGGCGGCATGGACACCGAGTTGTCCCTGGCCCAGGACGGCGGGTCGGGGCTCCGCGTGACCATGCACGACGGGAAGCAGCGTTATATCGAGCGGGGTAAGCCCGTCAGGCTCGCTCTGGAGTCAGCACACGGCGGTCGTGTCGTTACAGGATCAGGCGGAACCACGACGTCACCAGGGGGTGGCGTGGCGTCGTTCTTCGACGACACTGAGGTCCGGATTCAGGCGGTCGTGGCCCGGCTGCAGGCGCACGCTGCCACGGGGCAGACCTGGACACCGAAAGTTGCCCCGACCGTGCGCGTCCTGCGCGACGAGCTGGACGTCCAGGGCGACGACAAGACGATGCTGCGACCCGCCGCACGGCGCTACCTTGCCTCGATCGGATACACGGAATTCCTCACAGACAGTGACCGCGCATGTGGGTAGAGTAGCTGGGTGAAAAGATCTTGGTAAACCCATTTACCAAGATCGTTTTACCAAGATCTTTTAGAAACCAGCCAAACAGGTGGGTACCTGCGGATATAGCTTGGTAAAGATCTTGGTAGCAAGATCAATACCGCGCGGTACCGAGCACTGGGTGGGCTGCTCGGGGGGCGGAGCCCCACCGAGCACCCAGCTACCCAGATCCAAGGTCTGATTCGCTGAGATACGAAGTTCTGGGCTAGTAGGAATCCGCACGGACGGAGGTATGGTGATCGGCATGAGCGATGACCGCGGATTCGTACTCGGCCCCGAGGCACGGGTGTGCCTGGTGCGCCGGCACGACGGGTACGCCGTGGCCGTCGTGCTGCACGAGGGGCCGTTCGATCACGAGACCGCTGAGCGCGTGGCCGCGTCGGAGCGCAGGCATCGGACGTGCAAGGTCACCAAGCGCGAGGCGGCGCAGTTGCTCGGGATCAGCACCAAGGGCGTGGATTACCTGCGCTCTCAGGGTGTGCTCACATCCGAATCCCAGGACAACGGTCGTGTGCTCATCGACGCGTCCTCGGTTCACGCCGAACATGAGCGCCGTAATGGCTCAGGGGAATAGTCATGGGTGGCGTAACAGCAAGGAGCCTCGATATGAGAGGGGCTACGGGTGGGGGCACGCACAGGAACGTAAACGCTGGGCACCCATTGTGGCTCAGGGCAGAACCCCGTGCTGGCGCTGTCACATCATCATCAAGCCCAATGAGAAGTGGCACCTCGGTCATGATGACGATGGCAAGGAATACAAAGGGCCTGAGCACGCCGAGTGCAACATCAAGGCTGCGAGCAGGCGGGCTGTCGAGATCAGGCTCAACCGCAACCCCGAGCCCTCACCGCAGACCGAGTGGTGACCGAACAGACAAGCGCAAGCCTCTGACCTGCGGAAACGTCGATTCTTAGCTACAAGCCCCTGACCTGCGGTTTTTCCCCAAACCCGCAGGTCAGAGCAC
>DATHSW010000357.1:0-29471 GCA_035463855.1 Candidatus Deferrimicrobiaceae bacterium
CGACCGCGCGGGACCGCGCGGGCGGCCGCGGCGCCGGACTGGGCGCCGGCCGCTCGCGCACCTCGGGCGGAGCGACGGGCCGCGCCGGGTTGCCGAGCGGGGCTTTCTCCTCCGGGCGATCGGGCGCGATGTCCACGAGGAGCGGCTCGCCCCGCTTGACGTACGGCGCCGGCTGCAACAGGCCCGGAATCACGACAAAGGGCACCAGCAGGAACAGGTGGAAGAGCACCGAGGTCACGATGGCCAGAGCCAGCGTGCGCTGCGCCGGGTCCTTGGGTAGCGGGATCCTCCACTTCACGCGCTCAATTATGGCACGCCCTCCCCCCATCCGCCGGGTGGCCTGCCCGGGCGCCAACCGACCTCTATTCATGACGAATTCCGTTGGCCTGGTGACGCCCCGCGGCCGGGGCGCGCGGCGCCGGCCGCGGAGCCGAACTAGTTTGCGCAATAATTTCACACCTTTGCGGATCTTCATACTTGGCACGACCCTGGTAAGAGAGAAGGACCCCCAAAGCCATGAGCCACCTGACCAAAGTGCTCGTCGCCGTCGGCGGCCTCTTGCTGCTCCCGACGCCCGCCCCCACCCAGCAGCCGCCGCCCCTGGCGTTCGGGGTGCTGAATCAGCAAAGCCCGGCGCTCACCGCGGAGCGCTGGAACCCGATCCTGCACCACGTCGGCCTGGTGAGCGGCGTGCCGCTGCAGCTCAAGATGGGCCGCACCGTGCAGGAGACCAACGCGATGATGGCGCGCGGGGCCTTCGACTTCGTCTTCACCAATCACAATTTCCAGTCGGAGTTCGACACCCTCGGGTTCAAGGTGATCGCCCGCTGGGCCGGCGAGCCGATCCACGCGGTCATCGCGGTGCCGGCGGACAGCCCGATCCGGCATCTGCGCGAGCTCGACGGCAAGCGCGTGTCCTTCCCGTCCACGGACGCCTTCGTGGGCTACGCGGTCCCCCTGATGGCGCTCCAGCGCGCGGGGGTGAAGGTCGAGCAGGTGTTCGGCGGCAATCAGGAAGGCACGCTGGCTCAGGTCAAGGCCAGGCGCGCCGAAGCGGGCGCGGCCAACTCCCGGTTCCTCACCCAGTACGCGGAGCGCGAGAACGTGCAGTTCCGCGAGATCTACGTGTCGGAAGGCTTCCCCGACCTGGCGGTGATCGCGCATCCCCGCGTGCCCGCCGCCACGGTGGAGCGCGTGCGCCGCGCCCTGCTCGGGATGGGGAGCGATCCCCGCGCGGCCCCCGCCCTCGCCGCCGCCAAGTCCAAGGGATTCGAGCCGGCCGGCGAGCGCGACTACGACGGCGTCCGCCGGGTCTACCGCCTCGTCGGCCAGTGACGTCCAGCCTCCGCACGCTTCTCCTGGGCCTCTCGAGCGTGGCGATCGTCGTCGTCACGCTGAGCGGCCTCGCCGTCAACCTGCGCGAGCGCAGCACCGCGGCCCAGGTGAGGCTGAGCGAGCAGACGGAGCGGCTCGCGACCGCGGCCGCCCCGCTCCTGCTCGACTCGCTGGTGGTCGGCGACCTGGCCCGGGCGGAGCAGACGCTGCGGAACCTGAACGCGGAGTCGGTGTGGAGTCGCGTCACCCTCTACGAGAGTGACGGGCGCCGGGTCATCTTCGACGCCTCCCCCGACGACCTGAGGCGATCCGGAGCCCCGGCCTGGGTCAAGCACCTGGTTCCGGTCATGCTCGAGGACCACCGGGTTGCGATCGCCGCGGCCCCGGTCGTCTACGGCGTGCTCGCGGTGACGCCGTCGGTGCAGAGCCTCGAGAGCGACCTCTGGGCCGAGATCCGCACCATGATCGCGCTGACCGGCGTGTTGCTGGTGACCCTGCTCGGCCTCACCCACGTGATCCTCCTCGTCGGCCTGCGACCGGTGCGCGCCCTCGCCGAGAGCGCGGCCCGGCTCGGGAGTGGTGACCTCACCGCCCGGATGCCCGAGACCAAGCTCAGCGAGATGGCGCCCACCGTGCGCGCCTTCAACTCGATGGCGGCCAGCCTCGAGCACGCGCTCGGCGAGGCCCGCACCCGCGAGGCCCGGCTGGAGAGCCTCGTCGAGATCAGCGGCGACCTGTCGCGGATGCAGGAGGTCGACTCGCTCCTGGGCCGCATCGCGCAGGCGTGCGGGCGGCTCGTCAACACCGACTGGGTCGGCTTCCGGCTGGTGGACGGCGACGAGCTGGTCGTCGCGGGCACGCTGAACGACGGCACCCAGATGCCGGTGAAGCCGCGCATCAAGATCGGCGAGAGCCTGGCCGGACGGGTGGCGAGCGCCGGGAGACCCTTGATCCTCCGGAACCCCGCCGACCATCCCGACCTGGATCCCGAGCACGCGGCGTCGATGCGGCGCCTCGGCTACCGCGGGCTGCTGACGGTGCCGGCCAAGGTCGGCGACCGCGTGGTCGGCGTGCTCAGCTTTCTCACCACCCGCGAGCAGGGCTTCTCGGCGGAGGACATGGCCATCGCCACCGCCTTCGCCTCCCACGCCGCGATCGCGCTGGAGAACAGCCGCCTGCTGCTCGAGTCCCGCCGCGCCTACGACGAGCTGGCCGAGACCCAGGGCCAGCTCGAGCAGGCCCAGAAGATGGACGCGATCGGCCGGCTCGCGGGGGGGGTCGCGCACGACTTCAACAACCTGCTGACCGTCATTCTGGGGCGCACCGACATCCTGCTCCACCCGCTCAAGCCGGACGACCCGATGCGCCGCGGGATCGAGCTGATCCAGCGGACCGCGGGCCGCGCCGCGGAGCTCACGCGGCAGCTCCTCGCCTTCAGCCGCAAGCAGGTGCTCGAGCCCGTCGTCCTCGACCTGAACACGGTGACCACCGACATGAAGGACATGCTGGGGCGCCTGATCGGCGAGGACATCGCGCTCCTGACCGCGCCGACCCCGGCGCTCGGCCGCGTGAAGGCCGACCGCGGGCAGATCGAGCAGGTGATCATGAACCTGGCCGTCAACGCGCGCGACGCCATGCCCCAGGGCGGCCGGCTCATCCTCGAGACCGCGAACGTGGATCTCGACGACGAGTACGTGCGGCGGCACGTCGGGGCGCGGCCGGGCGCCCACGTCATGCTCGCCGTCGCCGACACCGGCACCGGCATCCCGCGGGAGATCCAGGCCCAGATCTTCGAGCCGTTCTTCACCACCAAGGAACCGGGGAAGGGCACCGGGCTCGGCCTCGCCACCGTCTACGGGATCGTCAAGCAGAGCGGCGGCTACATCGAGGTGGACAGCGAGCCCGGCCGGGGCACCACCTTCCGGATCTACCTGCCCCGCCTCGACGCCGCCCGCACCACGGCGGATCGCAACCCGCGGCCCGCCGCGGTCGTGGGTGGCACCGAGACCATCCTGCTCGTGGAGGACGAGGAGGGTGTGCGCGAGCTGGCGCGCGACATCCTCCGGGCGAGCGGCTACACCGTGATCGAGGCGCGCAACGGGGCCGAGGCCCTCCTGCTCTGCGAGCGGCACCAGGGGCCGCTGGATCTCCTGCTCACGGACGTGGTCATGCCCCGGATGAGCGGGCGCGAGCTGGCCGAGCGTCTGGCTCCGATCCGGCCCGACGTGAGCGTGCTCTACATGTCGGGCTACACCGACGACGCGGTCATCCGCCACGGCGTCCTCGGCGCCGGCACCGCCTTCCTGCAGAAGCCCTTCACGCCCGCCGCGCTGGTCCAGCGCGTGCGCGAGACGCTCGATGTCCCGGCCGCCGCGCACCCCGCGTAGGCGACGCTAGAGTCCCCGTCCCACCGCCTCCGCCACCGGCCGCAGCTCGCGCATGAGCTGGGCGAACTTCGAGGGCTTCAACGACTGCGGCCCGTCCGACAGCGCCTCTTCCGGCCGCGGGTGCACCTCGATGATCAGCCCGTCCGCGCCGCAGGCCACCGCGCCCTTGGCCATGGGCGCCACCAGATCCCAGTGGCCGGTGCCGTGCGAGGGATCCACGACGACCGGGAGATGGCAGAGCTTCTTGAGCACCGGCACCGCGTTGAGATCCAGGGTGAAGCGGGTGGCGGTCTCGAAGGTGCGGATGCCGCGCTCGCACAGGATCACGTTGGGATTGCCCGCGGAGAGGATGTACTCGGCCGAGAGCAGGAACTCCTGGATGCTGGTCGCCATGCCCCGCTTGAGAAGGACCGGCTTGCCGATCTCCCCCACCCGGCGCAGCAGGGTGAAGTTCTGGATGTTGCGCGCCCCGATCTGGAGGATGTCGCTGTACTCCGCCACCACCTCCACGCTCTCGGTCTCGAGCACCTCGGTGACCACGGGCAGGCCGGTGCGCTTGCGCGCCTCCGCGAGGTAACGGAGGCCCTGCTCCTTCAGCCCCTGGAAGGCGTAGGGCGACGTGCGCGGCTTGTAGGCGCCGCCGCGCAGGACGCGGGCCCCCGCCTCCTTGACCGCGTCCGCCACCTCCAGCACCTGCGCCTCGGACTCGACCGAGCAGGGCCCCGCCATCACCACCACGTCGCGGCCGCCCACCGTGACCCCGTTGACGCGCACCTCGCTCGACTCCGCGCGGACCTCGCGGCTGGCCAGCTTGAAGGGCTGCTGCACCGGCATGACGGAATCGACCGTCTCCAGCGCCTCCAGCTGACGCAGGTCCGGCCGGCCGCGCTCCTCCCCCACCGCGGCCACGATGGTCTTGAACTCGCCGCGGATGACGTGGGGGCCGTAGCCCATCTCGGTGATGCGGCGGCACACGTCGGCGACGTCGGCGTCGCTGATACCGGACTTGAGCACGATGATCATGTGGGTCTCCTGTTGACTCGCTTACTTCTTCAAGCTCTTCATCTGCGGGGGCCCCGAAATGGCCCCCGCACTCCCCCAGTTGGCGGACACTCGTCGTTGAAAACAGAAACGCCGCGGGCCGGTGGCCCGCGGCGTCTATCTTTTCTCGGGAGCCGCGGGCTGGTCCGTCCGCCCGTGGCTCCTTGTGATCAGCTCATGGGAGCCAGGGGGCGGACGGTGGGAAAGTAATAGTACGACCGCCACGCGCCGTGGCTGCCCGTCGTCATCCCGATTCCCGTCGTGCTCACTGGCTCGGATCCTCCAGAGGCGCCGAGTCTACGGGCCCGGCTTCTCCCTGTCAAGCCCCCTGTTCTCCCCGTGGCCGCCGGTCAGCGAGCGGCCCTGGAACCAGGCCATGAGGCGGTGCCGGTAGTAGTACAGCGGCAGGGCCGCCGCGACCGCCACCGCGGTGACCAGGATGGCCTCCCGGTAGTCCCCGGCCGCGGTGTGGGCGCCCTGGGCGGAGAGCACCCAGGTGCCCGGGATGCGCCCGAGTCCGGAGACGAGCGTGAACACCCACAGCGGCATCGGGCTGATGCCGAAGAGATAGCAGACGATGTCCTTCGGCAGACCCGGGATCAGGTAGACGATGAAGCACAGCACGGCGCCCTCGGCCTCGACGATGAAGCCGAGCCGGTTCCAGGTCTCCGCGCTCACCAGGTTCTTCACGGAGTGGGCGCCCAGCCAGCGCCCGATGGCGAAGGCCCCGATCGAGCCCAGCGTGAGCCCGATGCTCGAGTACAGCAGCCCCAGCCACTGCCCGAAGAGATAGCCGCCGAGGATGCCGGTGGCCTCACCCGGGATCGGCGACACGACGACCTGCAGCGCCTGGAGCACGATGAAGATGACCGGCGCGAGCACACCCCACTCCCGCAGCGTCCGCTTCAGGAAGAGCTTGTCCACGTAGAGGCGGACGAGGAACTGATAGATCGGCGCGTCGGTCCACACGAGCCACGCGCAGCCCGCGACGAGAAGCCCGCTCACGCCGAGGACGATCGACCAGCGCGCGCGGGCGCTCATCCCCGCATCCCGCGCGCGCGCATCGCGGCCCGCCAGATCCTGCCCAGCCGCATCGCCGTTGATACGCCGGCCATCGGGCGGTCGACCACCCGCTCAGGTGGCCACGGGCGTGCCGGACGGCTCGGGATGCCCGAACCGACCATAGCGGGGCCACCAGCGCGGCAGGAACGGCCGCATCGCGGCGAGCTGGGTGACCATCCCGAACCAGCGCGTGGGAGTGTGGGCGGCCATCCACTGGGCGAGCTGGAGCACCCGGTACGGACGGCGATAGCGCGCGACGAGGCGCCGGTAGGTCTCGAGCCCGGCCTCGAGCGATACGGCCCCGTCGAGGACGCGCTGGACGATGCGACCGCACTCGCCGCCGAAGTAGAGCGCGGGCCTGATCCCCTCCGCGGTGAGCGGCAGGCACTGGCCCGCCGCGTCGCCGACCGCGAAGACGCGCCCCACCGTGGAGCGGAGCGGCCGGTTCGGGAAGTAGGTGCCGTGGTAGGAGCCGGCGGCCATGTCGTGATCGCGCAGGAGCCGCTCCAGCGCCGGCTTGAGCTTGGACCGCCCCGCATAGGACCCGAGGCCCACGAGGCTGCCCTCACCCGCCGGAAAGATCCAGCCGAGGCCCTGCGGGATCAGGCGGCGGTCCAGCAGGAACGTCAGGCCTTCGTCGCGGAACCGGGTCCGGGTCTCGAGCCCGAACGAGTGGCGGGCCGGCTCCGCGGCGGCGCCCCCGACCAGCGCGCGCCGCCAGCCCGAGCCATCCACGATGATGGGCGCGGTGAACCGGCCCTCTCCGGTCATCACCGCCCCGTCCTCGATGCCGGTCACCCTGGTGCGCAAGAAGCGCGCGCGGCACTGGGCCAGCAGGCCTTCGCAGAACGCGCGATAGTCGAACGTGCAGAACGGGACCGCGGAGAGATCGTAGCGCACGGTGCGGGTGGGGGTACGGATCACGAGCCGGTCGTGGACCTGCAGCACGCTCCCGGAAACACCGAGGGCCTCGGGCACCCAGAGCGGCGTGCCACAGGCCGAGGTCTGCACGCTACCCACCTCGTGGCGGTCCAGCAGGAGGACCTCTCCCCGGAGCTGGCGGGCGACCGCGAGGCCGCCGAAGCTGGCCCCGACCACGATGGCGTCGTAATCTCGGGCGGGCATTCTCCTTGTCAGCATACCCGAAAACCCATCGGCAAAAGGGCTCAAGCCTCGGGCGTGGCGGCCCGGCGCCGCCGGGCCACGACCTCCCGCAGGGTCCCCAGCACCCCCTTCGGGAAGAAGAACACCACGAGGACGAAGAGGATGCCGAAGTAGAGGAGCCAGCGCTCGGACAGCCGCTGGAGAATCTCGGAGCCCGCGAACACGGTCGCGCCCAGGCCGCGCAGGTTGGGCAGCAGGGTGCGCGCGGTGAGGAGCACCGCGGCGCCCACGATGCCGCCGTAGAGCGTGCCGATCCCGCCGATGATCACCATGAGCAGCACGTCGAGCATGATCGGGATGCCGAGCGCCGACTCCGGGTTCACGTAGCGGACCCACAGGGTGTAGCAGCCGCCGAGCACGGTCGCCACCACGCTGCCGAAGGACGAGGCCACGAGCTGGAAGACGAAGGTCCGGTAGCCGAGCGCTTCCGCCCGTAGCTCGTTGTCGCGGATGGCCTGCAGCGTGCGGCCCAGCGGCGAGTGCACGAAGCGGCGCATCACCAGGAAGCAGCCCACGCACACCGCCAGCACCGTGTAGTACGTGACGAGCCGGCCGCTCAGCCCGACGAGGCCGGGCGCGCCCGCCGCGAAGACGCCGGGCAGCCTCGGGGAGAGCCCGTCCTCGCCGCCGGTGAGGGGGCTCCACTGCACGGCCAGGATGAGGGCGAACTCCGCGAAGGCCAGCGTGATCATCGCGAAGAACAGCGCCTTGACCCGCAGCGAGAAGGCGCCGATGACGAGGGCCACCGTGGCGGAGATCGCGATCCCGACCAGGAAACCCAGGAGCACGTGGCCGTAGGTGGGCGCCCCGAGCTTGCCCACCGCCAGCGCCACCGCGTAGGCACCGAAGCCGAAGAACATTGCGTGGCCGAACGACACGATGCCGGTGTAGCCGATGACCACGTCGTAGCTGGCGGCGAGGGTGGCGAAGAGCGCGATCTTGAGGGCGAGGTCGAGCGTCTGGAACGACGGCGCCGTCGCGGGCAGCAGGGCCCAGGCGATCAGCACGCCCAGACGGAGGAGCGCGGTGGGCTCCCGCCAGCGGCGCCGGCGCGCCGCCGCGCGCGCGGCCTGCACCGGAGTGAGCCCGCCCGCCGCGCTCACTTGCCGGTCCCGTAGAGCCCGGTGGGGCGGACGAGCAGCACCAGCACCATGATCGCCATGGTGACGCCGATGGCCGCCTTGGGGACGAGATACGCCACGTAGTTGTAGGAGAGGCCGACCAGCAGCGCGCCGATCAAGGACCCGGTGACGCTGCCGAGGCCGCCGATGATCACCACGATGAAGGCGAAGATGAGCTGCTCGCCGCCCATCGCGGGCCGGATGGACTGGTTGAACATGCCCCACATGAGTCCCCCCACCCCCGCCAGCGCGGAGCCCGCCGCGAAGACCGCGGTGAAGTAGCGGTGGATGTCGTGGCCCATCACCTGCACCATCTCGTTGTTCTCGACGCCCGCGCGCACGATCAGGCCCACCCGCGTGCGGTGGAGCAGCCACCACATGCCCGCGTAGACCGCCGCCCCGAGCGCGATGGCGATGATCGGGAAGCGCAGCACCACCACCAGGTCGGCCACGTCCCAGGAGCCCTTGAAGGTGACCGGCACCGGCATCACCTGGTCGTTCGGCCCCCACGCGATGCGGATCAGCTCCTCGAGCACGATGGTGGCTCCGAGCGTGATCAGGATCTGGAACAGGTGTTGCCCGTAGACCGGCCGCACGATCACCCGCTCGAGCACGATGCCCAGCGCGGCGGACACGACCACCGCGCCGGCCACCGCGAGGAGGAGCAGGCCCGCGTTGGCGAGGACGGACGGCGAGTCGGCCCAGCCCCAACGCCCATTGACCAGCAGCGCCACGCTGAAGCCGGCGTAGGCCCCCCAGGAGAAGAGCGCCCCGTGGGCGAAGTTGAGCACGTCCATGAGGCCGAAGATCAGGGTGAGCCCCGCCGCGACCAGGAAGACCAGCATGCCCATCGCGAGGCCGGCCACCGTCAGGGTGAGCCAGGCCCGGGGCTCGATGGCCAGGAGGGGCAGGAGCAGCAGGGCGAGCCCGAGCAGGGGCGGGACCGCGCGCCTCATACGCCGAGATACTTCCGCTTGAGCGCCTGGTCGGCGGCCAGCGAGGCCATCGGCCCCGCGTGCACGGTGCGGCCGTCGTCCATCACGTAGCAGTCGTCGCCCAGGCGGCTCGCCATCGCGAAGTTCTGCTCCACCAGCACCACGGTGGCGTGTTCCTTCATGGTGGCCAGCGCGGCGGTGAGATGCTCGATCACGATGGGGGCGAGACCCTTGGAGGGCTCGTCGATCAGCAGCAGGCGGGTCGGGTTCACGAAGGCACGCGCGATCGCCAGCATCTGCTTCTGGCCCCCGGAGAGCGTGCCCGCCCGCGCGTGACGGAACCGCTCGAGGTCGGGGAACAGGACGAGGGCCCGGCGCAGCCGGTCGCGGCTCTCCGCGGTGTCGGCCAGCATGGCCACCCGCAGGTTCTCGTCCACGGTCAGCGTGGCGAAGATGCCCTGCCCTTCCGGCACGTAGCCGATGCCGAGCCGCGCGATCGCGTGGGGGGCGAGGGCGTGGATCGGACGGCCGTCGAAGCGCACCGCCCCCCGCCGCGGCCGCAGCACCCCCATGATCGTGCGCATCGTGGTGGTCTTCCCCGCCCCGTTGCGCCCGAGGAGCACGGTGACCGCGCCGGGGCGCACGCGCAGGGAGACGCCTTGCAGGATGTGGTGCTGGTCGATGTCGGTGTGCACCCCCTCCAGCTCGAGCAGGTCAGCCATGCGCGGTCCCGAAGTACGCGGCCTGCACCTCCGCGCTCGCGCTCACCTCGGCGGGCGGCCCGTCGGCGATCAGCCGCCCGTCCTTCAGCACCGCGATGGAGTCGGACAGCGCCATCACCATGTCGATCTTGTGCTCGACGAGCAGGATGGTGCGGTCGCGGCGGGCCCGGATGGCGTCGATCAGGCCGATGATGGCCGGCACCTCCTCGAGGGCCATCCCCGCCGTCGGCTCGTCGAGCAGCAGCACCTCGGGCTCGAGGGCGAGCAGGATGCCCAGCTCGAGCTTCCGCTTCTCGCCGTGGGCGAGCGCGCCGGCCGGGGCGGCCCACTTGGCCTCGAGCAGCACCGTCTCGAGCAGCCCGTACGCGGTGTCCTCGAGGTCGGGAAAGCTCCGGTGGTCACGCCAGGCGGTGAAGCCGAGCCCGCGCCGCGCCTGCACCGCGAGCCGCACGTTCTCGAGCACGGTGAGGGTGGGGAAGACATTGGTGAGCTGGAAGGACCGCCCGATGCCGAGCCGCGCGCGGGCGGCCGCCCCCCGGGCGGTGATGTCCCGGCCCTTGAACAGCACCCGTCCTTCGGTCGGACGGTACTGCCCGCTCAGCAGGTTGAAGAAGGTGGTCTTGCCCGCGCCGTTGGGCCCGATGATGGACTTGAGGGTGTGGGGTGCCACGTCGAGGGTGACGTGGTCCACCGCGACGTGGCCCCCGAAGCGCATGGTGAGGTCGCGCGTGGAGACGACCGGGTCCGCCGCCGTCGCTATGTCCCCTTGAGGAAGGTCCGCAGGGCGTTCTTCACCCTGGGGTGCTGCCCGAGCAGCACCGTGTAGTGATTGGTCCCGGGCACCACCACCAGCTTCGAGCGGGGAATCGCGTGCGCGAGCGCCTCCGCCTCCGCCTGGGTCATCAGGCAGTCGGTGGGGGTGAGGAGCCCGTCGGGCGCGCGGAAGATCAGGGTGGGCGCCTTCACCTGGTGGTGGTAGACCCAGAGCCGCTCGCGCTCGAGGTTGCCGATCTCCTCCTCGATCGCGTGGCGCGCCGCTTTCGAGCGGACGGTGCCGGCGGGCAGCTCCTCGACGTCGTAGCGGAAGTAGCGCTCGAGGTAGTCGTTCCAGCGGCCCTCGAACATCGGCAGCATGCGCACGAAGCCCAGGAACATGTCGAGCGACGGGAACTCGACGCCCAGCCGGTTGATCGCCGGCCGCAACGAGTCCAGCACCTCCGCCCGCACGTCGATGCCGCCGTCCACCAGCACGAGCTTGGCCACCCGCTCCGGGTGCACCGCCGCGAACCGCACCGCGATGTGGGCGCCCAGGGAGTGGCCGACCAGCACCGCCTTCTTGAGCCCGAAGTGGTCGAGGAGCGCGAGCAGGTCCTCGTTGTGGTGCGCGAGGCTGTAGCCCTTGTCGGGCTTGTCGCTCTCCCCCCGCCCCCGGAGGTCGTAGGCGATCAGCCGGTGGGCGGGCGAGAGCACGTCGGCCACGCTCGCCCAGCAGGTGTGGTTGGCGGTGAGGCCGTGGATGCACACGACGGCGGGGCCCTTGGCGGGCCCCGGCCACTCCGCGACCGCGAGCGAGACGCCGTTGACCGCGACGCGGGCCACGCCGCTCACCGCTTGTTCACGATCGGCGGGGCCGTCTCCTGCAGGCTCAGCTCGCGGACCAGGGTGGGCACCAGCCACGCCACGTCCGGCTTCGACACCATCTTGAACGAGTACATGCTCTGGAGCGCCTGGTGGTCTTCCTTGCGGAAGATCATGCGGCCCTTCGGCGTCTGGAACTCGAGGCCCTCCATGGCCGCGATCAGCTTCTCGGTGTCGGTGCCGCCCGCCTTCTGGATCCCCGCCACGACCGCCATCGCCGCCGCGAAGCCGCCGCAGGTGAAGAAGTCGGGCGGCTCGTTGAACCGCTTCATGTGCTCCCGCACCAGCCAGTCGTTCACCGGGTTCTTGGGGATCTCGTAGTAGTAGTAGGCCCCGCCCACCATGCCCTCGAGCTTGCCGGCCTTCATCGCCTTCAGCGCGTCGAGCACGTTGCTGCCGCTGGTGAGCGTGATGCCGTACTTGTCCAGGCGATTGTCCACGAGCTGCCCGAACGGCCCGCCCTTGCCCGCCCAGATCACGAACACGTACTTGGGGCCCGGCTTGTCCTTGAGGGCCCCGATGATCTTCTGGATCGGCGCGGTGAAATCGGTGGCGGTGGTGGGCGTGTACTCCTCGTGCACGACCCGGGCGCCCGCCTTCTCGACGGCGGCCTTGTAGGCGGCGACCCCGTCCCGCCCGAAGGCGTAGTCCTGGGCGATGGTGGCGATCGCCACGCCCGGCTTGGCCACCGCGAGCGCGTTGGCGATCGCGTCCTGGCTGGAGTTGCGCCCGGTGCGGAAGACGTACCGGTTCCAGTGCTCCCCGGTGATGCTGTCGGCCACCGCGGGCTCCACGACCAGCACCTTCTTGAACTCGGCGGCCACCGGCAGGACCGCGAGGGCCGCGGCGCTCGAGGTGGTGCCGACCACGAGGTCCACCTTGTCGTCGGCGTAGAGCTTGGTGACCTTCTGCTTGGCCACGTCGGGCTTGAGCTGGTCGTCTTCCTCGATGATCTGGATCGGGCGGCCCAGCAGCTCCTTCTTGCCCCCGGTGGCGTAGTCGAGGCCGAGATCGAAGCCGCGCTTCGCCTGCTTGGCGTAGACCTCGAGCGGACCGGTGAAGCCCTGGACCAGGCCGATCTTGATCGGCGCCTGGGCGAGCGCGGCCGGCGGCGGGCCGACCGCGATGATGCTCACGAGGACGGCAATGGCGAGGCGGGTGAGCCACGTGTTCATGGATGATCTCCGTTCGAGGGCAGCTGTGTCGTCGGCATGCGGCGCCGCTACGCTAGCAAGGGGCGGCATGGGGGTCAAGGCATTCGGGTCTACTCCCACAGGTACCACCGCCGCCGGGCCTGGGGCCCGTAGCTGAGGCCGAAGCGCCGCATCGCCACGCCCGCGATCAGGTCCACCGCCTCCTCGGCGGAGTCCGTCACCTGCAGGCGCTGCTCGTCGCCGGGGTCGATGGTGCCCTCCACCAGCAAGCGGTTGCGCACGAACTCGGTGAGCGGGCGCCAGTACTCACGCCCCATCAGCACGATCGGGAACTCCTCGACCTTGCCGGTCTGCACGAGCGTGGCGATCTCGAATACCTCGTCGAGGGTGCCGAAGCCGCCGGGCAGCGCGATGAAGGCGTACGAGTACTTCGCGAGCATCACCTTGCGGACGTAGAAGTGACGGAAGGTGATGAAGCGGTCCACGTACGGGTTCGGCTGCTGCTCGCGCGGCAGCTCGATGTTGCAGCCGATCGAGCGCCCGCCCACCTCCTTGGCCCCGCGGTTGGCCGCCTCCATGATGCCGGGCCCGCCGCCGGTGATGACCGTGAATCCCCGCCGCGCCAGCCGGGCCCCCACCTCGCGGCCCAGCTCGTAGTAGGGATGGTCGGCCTTGAACCGCGCCGACCCGAAGACGGTGACACAGGGGCCGACGAAGTGCAGCGCGCGGAAGCCGCGCATGAACTCGAGGAAGATGCGGAACGCCCGCACCAGCTCGAAGGCGCGGGGCTGCGGGCCCTGCAGGAAGCGGATCTCTTCCGGGGCGGCGGTCCCCTTGCCCCATTGCGATCGGTCCGCGGCGGGTGGGGCCCCCGGGGCCGGGTGATCCGGGCTCAGACGCGCTACTCGGGGCCGCGGGCCGACTGGACGGCGACGACGGAGACGCGGTCGGGGGCGGCATCCTCCCGCGGCCGATGGCTGCACGTGTAGCCGAGCGTCAGCGAGAACTGCCCGGCGCGCGCCACGTCACCCGCGTGGGCGCCGGACGGCCGGGCCGGGGCCTCGGATTCGGCGAGGGCGTTGAGCTGGCCGAGCAGCGGCCCGAGGTCCATGCCGTTCTGGCGGGCGAAGTCGCCGACGCTGAGGCCGGGGAAGCGCGCGTAGAGCTCGCGCGGCTGATCCACGTAGAGCCGGCGACCCTGGGTGAACACCGGCGCGGTGCCGGGATGCTCCGCCAGCACGGCGTTGATCTTCGAGTCGGCCGTGATCTTCGCCGCGTCCATCGCGGTCACCGCCCTCTCACGGTCAGCACCGGGCACGGCGCGCTGGCGACCAGCCGGGTCGCCACGCTGCCCAGGAAGAACTTGGCGAGTCCCGTGCGCCCGTGGGTCCCGATCACGAGCAGGTCGACCTTCCTGGCCCGCACCGCCCGCGCGATGCGCTCGTGCGGCACGCCTTCCAGCAGGAGCCCGGTGGCGCGCCCGCCCGCCTTCCGCGCGCGGACCACGATCGCGTCCAGACGCTTCTGCGCCTGGGCGCGCGCCGAGGCCTCGAGATCCTCGTAGAGCCGGGGGGAGACGTACCCGTCGCCGGGCAGCGCCAGCGAGGGCGGGGTCATCACGTGCGCGACGATGAGCGCGGCCCGCGCCGCCTTCGCCATTGCCACCGCGCGCTTGAAGGCGGCCGTCGAGGCGGGCGAGAAATCCGTGGCGTGCATGATCCGTCGCAGGCCGGGCATGGCGGTATCTTACAATGCGCGCTGCTCGCCGTCGAGGCACCGCGCGCGCTCCCCGGCGTGGCCCCGCGGCGGGCGGAGGGTGGGTCGGGTGCCCCGTTCCCCGCCAACGCAAGCCAGGAGCCGCCCGTTCCCAGATTGGGAACTGCTCGAGCAGGAAGACGAGAAAGCGGGTCGTGGGCAGAGACCCACCCCCCGCCCGCCCCGCCCGTCCCCGCGCCGCGCGAGAGAAGCTAGAAGTGGAAGTGCGCGCCGAGGCCGAGGTAGTCCACGCGACGCTTGTAGAACTGCCCATCCGGCGAATTGCCATAGAAGTATTCGACGAGCAGCTGCAGCTTGCGCTCGAGGACGCGCACGCTCTCGAACTGGATGCCGGCGCGCGCCGACACGTCCAGGTGCCACCTGTTCTCCTCGCGGGTCTGCAGATCGACCGCGGCCACCGGCCGGACATGACCGGCCGCGAACGTCCACGGGCTACGGAACTCCATGCCCCCCTGCGCCGTCCACGGCTTGAGGGTCTCGGGCTCCTGGTCGAACAGGTACCCGCCGCCGCCGTACACCCGGAAGCCCCACGGCAGATCGTAGGAGAGCTTGAGGTCCACGCTCTCGTAGGTCAGGTTGATCCGCTCGACCCGCGTGCGCAGCAGCAGCTCGTCCCCCAGGTGCGAGCTCTGGTGGAAGACGCGCCCCAGCGCGGAGAGCGGGCCGCGCCGCCAGACCCCGTACAGCGAGGCGAAGTAGTCGGCGTTGAGCAAATCCTTGGACGGTGCGTCCATCTGGAACAGTGCGAAGACCCCGGCCTGGATGCCCGCCTCCCACTGGCTCTCCGCGAAGCCGGTGCCCCGGTAGAGCGGGATGGTCTCGCCGAAGCTCACCGCGCCCACGTGCGTGAGCTCTGGGTGGTCCAGGTAGTAGCGGTACGCGGCCGAGAAATGCGGCCAGCGGGGGTCCGCCAGCAGCGGCTGAAAGAGATGGCCGGCCGGCAGCAGCCCCGTGGGCAGGGTCGACACCGCGGCCGGCGCTGCTCCGGGCGAGACCGCGGGCGCCGCCGCGGCGGCTTCGCGGACCTCGACGCGCACCACCCCGGGCAGGCTCGACAGCGTGGCCAGCACCTTGGCGCGATCGGTTCCTGCCAGCTGCGCGCCGTCCAGCGTGAGAACGCCGTGCTGCACCGTCACGGCGCGCCGGGGGAGCCCGAACTCACGCTCGAGCACCGCACCCGCGTAGCCCGCCAGGTACGGATCGTCCGGCGAGGGGGCGGCCGGCGCGAGCGCAGGCACGCCGAGCACCACCAATGAGAGAAGCAGCGGGCAGAGCGCCCGCGAGAACGGTCGACGCGCCATCTTCTAGCCTCCTCCGGCCCCGTAGCCTCGCCAGTCGAACGAGTCGATCGTGACCCGGTAGCTCGCGGCCTTGGCGGGAGCCCTGATCTCGAAATACGAGCGGCTGGACGGCGGCACGTCGCCCATGACGTATCCGGTGGTCGAGCCGACCACCTGCCCCGAGCCGTCGAGCGCCTCCACGAGAAGCCGCACCCCGATCGCATAGGTACCCGCCCGTCGGTTGTGAACGTAGCCGCTCACCACCGGCCGGCCGCGGCGATCATCCGACGCGCTCCACTCGACGCGCAGATCGTCACCGGCCGTGCGGGTCCCGATCTGGGCCCGCGCGGCCCCCGCGCCCAGGCCGATCAGCAGCGCCGCCAGGACCGCCGTGCTCACGACCCGCGCAATTGTCCGCATCATCGATGCCTCCTGTCATTCTCACCCCGGTATCAAGGGTAGCCCCCGCGGCCGCTCTCGTGCCGGCGTTTGCTATCATACCGACCATGCCGCGCGATGCTTCCCGCGCCCGCCGCGTCTTCCAGGCGCTCGTCCTCCTCGCGGCGCTGGCGGTGGCCTTCCTGGCCGGGATGCTGACGGAGCGGCTGCAGGCCCACGCGGAGCGCGACGCGATGCTGCGGCGCTACGACCAGGCGCTGCGCGAGCACCGGGCCCGCGTCATGGAGGCGGAGAAGTGGCAGCAGAGCGGAGCGCCGAAGCGCTAGCCCGCGGTCTGCTCGTACCTCAGTACCCGCACCTTCTCCATGGTGATGAGCCCGCCCCGCATCATGCGGTCCACCTGGGGCAGCACGCGGTCCAGGTGCTCCTGGGAGTCCACCACCTCGATCACCAGCGGGAGGTCGGCGGAGAGGCGAAGGATGTTGGCGGTGTGCACCACCGAGTTGGCGCCGAAACCGGCCACCGCCCTCAGCACGGTGGCGCCGGCCAGCCCCTCGCGGCGGAACAGCTCGAGGAGCGCGGAGTGGAGCGGGCGATGCTCCCACCGGTCGCTCTCGCCGATGAAGATCCGCATCAGGACCTGCTCTCCGTCCAGTCTCCGCATGGCTACCATCCTCCCCTTCCTTCGATCAGGACGCGGCCGAGTGACAGTCCCGCCGCGCAGCAGGCGAGGCACAGCGCGGTGGTGAGCGCGACGTACGCGGTCGCGGCCGCCCACGAACCCGCCTCCAGCAGCTTGATGGTCTCGTAGGAGAAGGACGAGTACGTGGTGAACCCGCCCAGGACGCCGATGGCGAGCGCCAGGCGCAGGGCCTCGGGGATCAACAGTGAGGAGAGCCCCACCTGCTGGACGAGCCCGATCAGGAAGGAGCCGAGCACATTGATGAGCAGGGTCCCGTACGGGAAGTCCGGACCGGCCCAGCGGGCCACGACGCCCCCGAGCAGGTACCGGGCCCCGGTCCCGACGGCGCCCCCCATGCAGATCAGGACGAATCGCATCACGTGGATTCTCCGCGCGCGGTGGCGCTCATGCTCTCCGGCCCGCGCCGCCGGGCTAGTCGACCGGCGGCCGGCGGTCCACCCAGGGCTGCGCGGCCTCGAAGGCGGCGGAGGCGGCCAGCACGGTGTGATCGGCGTGGCGACGCCCGACGATCTGCAGTCCCACCGGCAGCCCCGCGCGCGTGAAGCCGACCGGGACGGTGGCGGCGGGCTGGCCGGTGAGGTTGAACGGGAAGCAGAACGGCGTCCAGCCGAGCGGCGAGGACGGCTGGCCGTTGACCTCGTTGAGCCCCGGCTTGCCGACCTCGAAGGCGGGCACCGCCACCGTGGGCGTGATCAGCAGGTCGAAGCGCGCCAGGAAGCGCTGCACCTCGGTCCAGAACTCCTGCCGCCGCCGTAGCGCGCCGAGGTACTGGGCGGCGGTGACGCCGGCCCCGAAGCGCAGCAGGGCGCGGAGCGACCGGTCCATCTTCTCGCCGTCGGCCTCCAGCCGGTCGCTCCACGCGCTCCACGTCTCGGCGCCGACCGTGATCCGGAAGATCTCCTCGGGATCCTCCCAGGAGGGCGACACCACCTCCACGTGGCCGCCGAAGCTCTCGAAGCGCTCGGCCGCCGCCGCGCAGAGATCGGCCACCTCCGGGTCGACCCGCGCGTAGCCGAGATCGGGCGACCAGGCCACGCTCAACCCCGCGATACCGTCCTCGCACGCGGCCAGGAACGAGCGCGTGGCGGCGGGCAGCGAGTGGCGATCGCGATCGTCGGGGCCCGCGATCGCCTCCAGCATGAGCGCGGCGTCGCGGACCGTGCGGGTCATGGGCCCGGTGTGCGACAAGGTCTCCCAGCCGGGAAACCCGGGATTCTGGGGGACGCGGCCGAAGGAGGGCTTGAGCCCGTAGATCCCGCAGAAGGACGCGGGGATGCGGATGGAGCCGCCGCCGTCCGTGCCCACCGCGAGCGGGCCCAGACCCGCGGCCACCGCCGCGCCCGCGCCCCCGCTCGAGCCGCCCGGCGTGAGGGCGCGGTCCCACGGATTGCGGGTGATGCCGAAGAGCGGGCTCTCCGTCACCGCCTTGTGGCCGAACTCGGGCGTGGTGGTCTTGCCGATGATGATGGCGCCCGCGCCCTTGAGGCGCTCCACGCTGACCGCGTCCTCCTCGGGCACGTGATCGGCGAAGAGGCGCGAGCCCCCGGTGGTGGGCACGCGCCGGGTGAAGAGCAGGTCCTTGATGGACACCGGCACGCCGTGGAGCGGCCCGAGGGCCTCGCCGGTCATCACCGCCACCTCGGCGGCCACCGCGGCGTCGCGCGCCTCCTCGACGGTCACCGCCGCGAAGCAGTTGAGCGTCGGATTGAGGCGCTCGATGCGCGCCAGCACCGCGTCCACCACCTCCACCGGCGAGACCCGCTTGCCGCGAATGAGCGCGGCGAGCTCGCCCGCGGGGATCCAGCCGAGATCGGGAGTGGCCATCAGGCGCCCGGGTTCACCCGGGCGAGCGTGTACTCCACGTGGGTGGCGCCCGCGCCCTCGATGACCGTCACCCGGCAGATGTCGTCGCCCTTGAGGAACTCGGCCCACACCCCGGGGAACTTCTCCGCGTTCACGAAGCGCTCGCTCCGGCTCTCCATCCAGCCCGCGTTCCCGAGCAGCCGGCGCGCGTCGGCCACGGTCGCCTCCACGCTCGTCTGGGTGAAGTAGATCAGGCGCGCCGCGGTGACCTTCGGGGTGCGAATGATGGCCCAGTCGTCCGAGTACGGGATCCACTGGACGGGCACCGGAACGTCCGGGAAGGGCTGGATCGGCATGGGCACCGAGATCGGCGCGCACGCGCCGAGCCACAGCGCGATTCCCATCACCATCGGCCGGACGTTCACGCGCCGCATTGTATCCGCACCCCCACGGTCCGGCAACCGCGGCGCGCCGCGATGATACACTCGGGCCGGTATCGGCTCATGCGGCGAATCCCCACCTCGACCTGAGACGCTCATTGGACCGCGCCGCGCTGCCCCGGTTGCGCGCCTGGCTCGCGCGCCCCGACGTCATCGCCCTCGATCCCGAAGGGATCGCCGGGCTCGCCGCCGCGCTCGAGGATCCGGACCCGCCGGTCGCGGCCGGGCGCGCGGGCTCGCTGGTCGCCTACGCGCCGGGCCGCGCGCGGCGCCGGCTGCTCCAGTTCGATCGTCGCGGGCATCTGATCGCCGCGTGCCGGTGGCGCGAGGACGGGGGGCTCGCGTGGGCCAAGGTCCTGCTCCCGGACGGCCGCTGGCTCGGCCTCGAGCCGGGCGCGGACACCCATCCGGCCTGGGGCGGCTCGGACCGGGTCTGGCTGATGGAACCCGAGGCGCCGTGGGCCGCGCGCGAGCGCTTGACCCTCTTCCAGTCGCTCGACTACGCGCGCCCGGACTTCATCCCCCCGCTCTTCGAGCCACGGCGGCTGCCTCCCGGCGGCGGCACCGCCCTGCTCAACCTGATCGCGGGCCTCATGAAGGACCGCGGAGTGGCCACCGTGCGCTACCGCGGGCCCTACCCCACCGAGCAGCTGTTCACCGCGCTGCTCGAGTGCTTTCGCTACGCGGCGGGCGAAGGGCTGCCGCTCGAGCGCTTCCTGGCCGACGGCGCGCTCGACTGGCATCCGGCCCCGTTCGAGACGCAGCACGTGCGGCCCGGCGTGGTCGTGCAGCTCCGGCACGAGATCGAGAAGGTCGTGGTGGACGGCGTGCCGTTCTATCGTCCGGAGTGGCAGGAGATCCGGCGCCGCGAGCCCCGTGTGGTCCGGACCGAGGGCGACCGCGTGATCTGCTCGCTGTGGGCGCTGGGCGGGCCGCTGGAGGATCGGCTGGTGCTGGACCGCGCCGGCGAGATCCTCGAGTCGCCCCCGCCCGCCGCGGACACGGCGGCGCCTGCGCCGCTGCCGCCGATCTGGCGGGGCGCGCTCGGCGAGCTGATCGCGCGGGAAAGCGCGCCCGCGCTGGCCGCCGCCATCACGGCGGTGACCGATGACCTCGCGCTCGAGTGGGGCCCGGTGCCCGGCGATCTCCTTCGCGTGCACGGCCAGGGCGTCCGCCTGAGCCGCCGGCTGCGCGAGGCGGGGGCGGCGGCGCGGGCCGGCGCCGCCTCCCCGCAGGAGCGCGCCGAGCAGGCGCTCCGCTTCGTGCTCGAGGTCGCCCGCCTGCTCGGGCCCGAAGTGCGGCGGCGCGCCCAGGCCCGCCTCGAAGCGCTCAGCGAGGACGAGCAGCGGCGCGTGCTTGAGGACGCGCCGGAGGAGCTCCCGGAAGCGCTCGGCGACTCCGTCGGCCGCCTGGTCGCCCTCGTGATTCGCGGCGGCGGCTAGGACTTGCCGGCGCTCGTGAGCAGCCAGACGTTCAGCAGCACGAAGCCCGCGATGGAGACGAGGGAGAGCCCGAAGTAGGCCAGGCCGATCGTCTCCTGCCGGGTCAGCCGGGTGGCGGTGCGGATCCGCCGCCAGAGCGACTCGCGCACGAAGCGCACCGAGTCGTGGTTCAGCGTGGGCACGCCGACCAGTTCGACCAGGATGTGGTAGCCGTCCATCTCGAGGAAGCAGAACGGGTAGAGGCTGATGAAGAACGACTGGATCTGCAGGATGGCGGAGGCCGCGACGAACCCCTGCATCAGGCCCGGCTGGAGCAGGGTGGCGATCCAGAAGCAGAGGCCGCCCAGGAAGAGGTGGAAGAGCGGGCCCGCCACCGCGTTGACCACCCGCGCGCGGCGGGTGGCCATGAAGATGTCGGTGACGTCGGCGTAGAAGGTCGGGATGAAGCCGTGCAGGATCGTGAAGCCGAACTCGCGCACGCGCCGCTTGTAGTGGATGCAGGCGAGCGCGTGGATGATCTGATGGTTGATCACGGTGAGCCAGAACACGATCTTCACGAGCAGGATCGCGACCAGCGGGTGGCTCGCCAGCCCGTGGGTCACCTCGCCCAGATTGTTCCAGATCTTGACGCCGCTGACGGTGCCGAGCCCCACCATGATCGCGAGCAACGCGATGGCCCACGGCGTGAACAGCAGGAAGCCGCCGTACCGGTATATGCGCTCGAAGAACTGGTGCGAGCGGCGACTCGTCACGGTCAGCCGCTCCAGCGCGTGGAGCGTGCCTTCCATCGCCCGCGCGGCCGGGTTGCGCCGGTTCCGGGCCAGCACCGCGCGCAGGCGCGAGACCGGCCGCATCGTGAGCAGGTCGGCGCGCAGCAGCTTCACGATCAGGGTCGGGATGATCTCGAAGTCGAACGAGCCGAAGTGGAGCAGGTACGAGGTCGCGATTTCCTGGAGCGAGGCGCGGCCGTCCATCTGTTCCCAGAGGAACTTCTCGGTCTCGGTGATCTGGATGATCTGCTCGGTGCGGCGATTCTTGAGGGCGTAGGTGACGACGCCCGCGGGCGCGTAGGGCAGTCGCGCCATCTCCCAGTCCGCGTCGGGAATGCGCTGGGGCCGGCTGTGCAGGTAGGCGACCCCGCTGGGGATCTCCCGGGTCTCGAATCCGTCGCCGGACGCCTCGCGGACCAGCAGCTCGATCCGCGTGCGCTTGGGCCTACCCTCCACGGTCTTGTCGCCGACCTCGCTCACGCTCTCGGCTCCCCGCCCCCGCTACTTGTGCTCGATGTCGAGGCCGGTGGCCTCCAGCCCCCAGCGCGTGACCTCGGCGACCAGATCGGAAGAATCGCGCAGCCGCTTGAAGGCGACCTGCGCCATCTGCTGGAAGAACTTGGCGGCGGCAAGCGGGCTGCTCGCGACGAACCGGTTGAGGCTGTCGCGATCGAGGCTGTAGAGCACGCTGTCCACCTCGGCCTGGCAGGTGGCCGAGCGCCGCCGCTCGTCGCCGAAGACGCTCATCTCGCCGAAGACCTCGCCGGGAGCCAGGCGCGAGAGCACCTGCTCCACCCGCCCGGTGACCGGCTTGGAGACGACGATGCTGCCGTCCTTGATCAGGAACAGCTCCTCGCCCGGGTCGCCCGCGCGGAACAGCACGTCGCCCTTCTTGAGGCGGCGCTCGTGGAAGCTCGGCCAGAGGGCGAGGATGACCTGCTCTTCGACGTCCTTGAAGAGGACGACCCGGCGCAGGAAGCCGATTTCGGGGAGGCTGGCCACTCAGCTCCGTCCCGCGGGCCCCGGCATCAGGTGGCCCAGCGCTTGAGCATGACGTTCTGGAGCGCGCGCGCCCGGTCCCGGTCCGAGACGTTGGAGGTGCTGCCCAGGGCCTGCATGATGGCCGCCCGCTCGTCCGCGGTCAGATCGAAGGTCGCCAGCACCCGCGCCGGCTCGCGCACCAGCTCGGCGAGGAACTCCTTGTCGATCATCACCTGCCCGACCAGGTCCTGGATGCCCTTGCTCGCCACGCCCCGACCTCGACCTTTCCAGACCCGCGCTCCATGGCCCAGAAGCTCAATTTAGCAGAAGTGGCGCGGTTTTAAAAGGGTTCATACGCCCGGCCTCGCGCACGCGAGCCCGCCGGACCCGACCTGGATCCAGGGCATCTACGACGACCGGGACGGGGACGACGTCGTCGCGCTGATCGCGTCGGGGGCCGGAGAGGCGCCCCCGGCCGCCGCGATCGCGCCGCCGCTCGCCGTCCTGGTGCCCGATAGCCACGGCTACCGGGTCGATGGGACCTCGTTCGACTTCGTGGAGCTTCCCGGCTAGCGCGGCCGGCGCGCCGCTTGCGCCGGGCGGGCGTCTGGAGCAAGCTCGGCGGGCGACGCGGCGGGCGTGACCCGCCGCGGCCCCGAGCGGCGGCAGGCCACCCTTGACCCGGAGGAGACGAACCCCATGGAGCTCGATCCCCAGACCATGAAGTCGGAGTCCACCTACAAGCTGCTGATCGGCTGCGTGGTGCCGCGGCCGATCGCCTGGGTCTCCACGGTGGGCGCCGACGGCGTCAACAATCTCGCCCCCTTCAGCTTCTTCATGGGCGTCTGCCAGGACCCGCCGACCATCGCGTTCTCCTCGGGCCCGCGGGCGAAGGATCGCAAGGACACCGTCCGGAACGCCGAGCACACCGGCGACTTCGTGGTCAACATCGTGGACGACGACCGGGCCGAGCAGATGAATCTCACCTCCGGCGAGTACCCGCCCGAGGTGGACGAGTTCGCGCTCACCGGGCTCACCGCCGCCCCCGGGGTGCGGGTGCGCTCGCCCCGCGTGGTCCAGTCCCCCATCAGCCTCGAGTGCCGGGTGGCCCGGATCATCCCGGTGGGTCGCGGCCCGCACAGCCTGGTCCTGGGCGAGATCGTCTACTTCCACGTCCGCGACGACGTCTACGACGCGGCCACCGGGCGCATCGACATGGCGCGGCTCAAGCCGGTGGGCCGCCTCGCCGGCCACCAGTACACGTACGTCCACGACATCTTCGAGATGAAGCGGCCCAACGAGAACTACCGGGGCTGATCGGCGAGCGCGCGGGCGACCTTTCGGTAGAGCCGCTCGCCCTCCTCGGCCGGGCGGGCCGGGGTCCGCGGCGCGGGATCCGTCATGGTCTCACCGACGATAGCACGGTGGTCTCCCGGGGCCGGCCATCCTCACCCGCTCTCGCGCCGGATCTCCTGGACCAGCTCGCGCAGGATGCCCCGCTCGCGCTCGGTGGCGGCGGGAATGCTGAACTCCACGTCGGTGACGAGGCCCCGGTAGCGCTCCACGAGCTTCCGCCCGATCTCGGCGTAGGTACCCACCACCGCGTAGGTGTGCAGCACGTCGTCGCTGATGCGCGGCGGCATCTCCTCCCAGCGCTGGGCGCGCGACAGCACCGCCAGCTCGGCCGCGAGGTCGCCCAGGCCGTGCACCTCGAAGGCGGCGCGGTAGCCCGGGGTGGAGGCGTAGAAGGCCACCCGCGCCCGCACGTCGCGCACCCGCGCGGCCAGCGTCGCCTCGTCGGGCGCCGCGCACACCAGCGGCTTCATCGCCACCGCGAGCGCCGGGCCGCGGCCGGCCGCCGCCGCGCCCGCCCGCATCGCGGGCAGCATGACGTCGCGGATATACCGCGGGGTGCACACCGGATGCGGGCGCAGGCCGTCGGCCACCTCGCCCGCGACGCGGCACATGGTGGGGTTCACCGCGGCCACGTGGATCGGGATGTCGGGATGCTCGATGGGGCCCGGATCGAAGAGCGGCACCATGAGGCTCAGCTGGTAGTGGGCGCTCTCGAAGGCGAGCGGGGCGCGCTGCTGCCAGGCCGTCCACACCGCGCGGACCGCCCGCACGTAGTCGCGCATCCACGGCCCCGGCGGCCGGTAGGCGAGCCCGAAGCGCCGGGTGATGTGCCCGCGCACCTGGCTGCCCAGGCCCAGCACGAAGCGCCCGCGCGACAGCTTCTGGATGGTCCACGCCGACATCGCGGTGACGGTGGGGCTGCGCGGGAAGGCCATCGCCACCGCGGTGGTGAGGCGCAGGCGCGTGGTAGCGGCGGCGGCGAGCGCCATCACCACGTAGGGATCGACCTTCGTCTCCTCCACCGCGAGGCCGTCGTAGCCGAGATCCTCCACGAGCCGCGCGTCCTCGCCGACGCGGCCGAGGTCGAGCGGGGTCTCGGCGGCGCGGAGGCCGGGGTCGAGCTTGCCCAGCGGGAGCAGGGTCTCGACGCGCACGGCGGCCATGCTAGCGGATGCATTTGCACCTGACAACCGCCGCGAGACGGGCTATCGTAGCCGCCGTGATCCGGCTCTTCGCGCTCTGCAGCGGTTACATCGAGCTGGACCGGGCCAGCATGCTCGACGACCTGGCGGCGGGCCAGCCCTGGACGGTGCCGGTCCTGAGCTTCCTCGTCGCCCACCCGCGCGGGCGGCTGCTCTTCGACACCGGCATCCACGCCCAGGCCCGCGTGGACCCGATCGGGCGCATGGGCGCCGAGCGGGCCAAGCGGCTCATCGTGAAGTCCCGGGAGGGCGAGGACGTGGTGCCCCAGCTCGCGCTCCTCGGCCTCGGACCCGACGACGTCCGCTACGTGGCGAACTCGCACCTGCACTTCGACCACTGCGGCGGCAACGAGTTCTTCCCGCGCTCGACCTTCCTCGTGCAGAAGGCGGAGATGGAGGCGGCGCGGCGGCCCGGGTTCGCCCCCGGCTACAACCCGAGCCCGATCGACTTCGACCATCCCCTCGACTACCGGGTGGTGGACGGCGAGCACGACGTCTTCGGCGACGGCCGCGTGATCCTCTTCCCCACCTTCGGCCACACCCCCGGCCACCAGTCCCTGCGCGTGCGCCTGGGCAAGGGCGCGGACATGGTCTGCGCCGCCGACGCCTGCTACACGCGGGAGAACATGGACCGCGACGTGCTGCCGCGCATCCTGTGGGACGGGCCGCTCATGCGCGAGTCGCTGGCCGCCCTGCGGCGCCTGCGGGACCAGGAGGGGGCCACCGTGTTCTTCGGCCACGATCCCGAGCAGTGGCGGGCCACGCCGCACGCCCCCGCGGCCATCGCCTAGCGTGAGGTCCCCGATGCTCGAGACCCTGCTCGACGGGCTGACGTTCCCCGAGGCCCCGCGCTGGCGCGACGGCCGGCTCTGGTTCTCGGACTTCTACACCCATCGAGTGTTGACCGTGACCCCCGACGGGACCGCAAAGACGATCGTGGAGATCCCCCAGCGGCCCTCCGGCCTCGGCTGGACGCCCGACGGGACGCTGCTCGTGGTCTCCATGCTCGACCGCCTCGTGCTGAAGCTACGCGTGGACGACGGCACGCTCCGGGTGCACGCCGATCTCTCCGCGGTCGCCACCGGCCCGTGCAACGACATGGTGGTGGACGGCGAGGGCCGCGCGTACGTCGGCAACTTCGGCTACGACCGGCACAAGGGCGAGCCGCCGCGGACCACGTGCCTGGCGCGCGTGGACCCGGACGGCCGCGTCAGTCGCGCGGCCGAGGACCTCTTCTTTCCCAACGGCACCGTCATCACCCCCGACGGCCGCACCCTGATCATCGGCGAGACGCAGGCCCATCGCCTCACCGCCTTCGACGTGGCGCCCGACGGGACGCTCGACAACCGGCGCGTGTGGGCCTCGCTCGATGAGAGCGTCCTCCCCGACGGCATGTGCCTCGACGCCGAGGGCGCGATCTGGGTCTCCGACGCCCGGGGCCCCGCGCTGCTCCGCGTGCGGGAAGGCGGCCGGGTCGAGGACATCATCTCGACCGGCGGGCGCTACGCCTTCGCCTGCATGCTGGGCGGCGCCGATCGCCGCACCCTCTTCGTCTGCACCAGCACCGGCAGCGGGCCGGCCATGGCCGACAAGCGCGATGGCGCCATCGAGACCGTCCGCGTGGACGTGCCGGGCGCCGGTCTCCCCTGACCACCCACGAAAGGCTCGCCCCTCATGAACACGACGACCGCAGCGACCACCGCGACACGGCCCGAGGACGATCTGGGACTGGCGGGACGGGTCGCCATCGTCACCGGCGGGGGGGCCGCCGGCGACGGCATCGGTAACGGGCGCGCCGCCTGCATCCTGCTCGCGAGGAGCGGCACCGCGGTCCTGGTCGTCGACCGCGACGAGGGCCTCGCCAAGCGCACCGTCGAGATGATCAGCGGCGAGGGCGGGAAGGCCTCGGCCCTCGCGGTGGACGTCACCGATGAGGCGCAGTGCGCGGCCATGGCCCGCGAGGCGGTGAGCCGCTACGGCCGGCTCGACTTCCTGATCAACAACGTGGGCATCGGCAGCAAGGGCAGCGTGGTGGAGGAGAAGCCCGAAACCTGGCGGCGGGTCATGCAGGTCAACGTCGAGACCATGTTTCTCGCCTCCCGGGCCGCGATCCCCGAGATGATCCGCACCGCCAAGGGCGGCGCCATCGTGAACATCTCCTCGATCTCCGCCCTGCGCCCGCGCGGCCTCACCACCTACTCGGCCTCCAAGGGCGCGGTGATCGCGCTCAGCCGCGCGATGGCGGTGGACCACGGCCCCGACGGCATCCGCGTCAACTGCATCGCGCCCGGCCCCGTGTACACCCCGATGGTCTACGCGCGCGGCATGACCCCCGCGGCCCGCGATCAGCGGCGGCGCGCCTCCGTACTCGCCCGCGAGGGCACCGGCTGGGACATCGGCCAGGCCGCGCGCTTCCTGCTGTCGGGCCACGCCCGCTACATCACCGGCCAGGTGCTGGTGGTGGACGGCGGCGCCACCCTCGTCGGGCCCGCCCGCGAGTCCCAGACCGAGCACTGAGCGGTCCTTGACCTTCTAAGGAGGAGACGATGCGGTTCGGCATGTTCACGAGCATGGGCAATCAGACGTGGCCGGGCGTCCTCGAGCTGTGGAAGCACGCGGAGGCCACCCGGTGGGACGTGGCCTGCGTCACCGACCACTTCATGCCGAACACGAAGGAGCGCGAGGGCGCGATGCTGGAGGGCTGGAGCACGCTCGCCGCGCTCGCCGCGCTGGTGCCGCGCATCCAGATCGGCACCATCGTGCTCGGCAACACCTACCGCCACCCCGCGGTGGTGGCCAAGATGGCCGCGCAGGTGGACATCATCTCGGGCGGCCGGCTCCTGCTCGGGCTCGGCGCGGGCTGGCAGGAGAACGAGCACGAGGCCTACGGCATCCCCTTCTACACGATGCGCGAGCGGCTGGAGCGCCTCGACGAGGCCTGCCAGGTGCTCAAGTCGCTGTGGACCGAGAACCGCAGCAACTTCAAGGGCCGCTACTACCAGCTCTCGGACGCGCCCCTTCAGCCGAAGCCCCTGCAGAGCCCCCACCCCGAGCTGATGATCGGCGGCGGCGGCGAGAAGGTGACGCTCCTCACCGTGGCCCGCTACGCGGATCACTGGAACGTCTGGGGCGGCCCCAAGGTCCTCGGCCACAAGGGCCGGATCCTCGACGAGCACTGCGCCGCGGTCGGCCGGGACCCCGGGGCCATCCGCCGCTCGGCCAACATGGCGCTCCTGATCACCGACAGGAAGGCGGAGGTGGACGCCCTGGCCGAGACGATCGGCTCGCGCATGGGGCGGCACGCCGCCGACGCGCGCGACACCTGCCTGGCCGGCTCGCCCCAGCAGATCCGCGACACGCTGGCCGAGCTGCGGGCCGCGAAGGTGGACACCCTGTTCGTCCCGACCCTGTTCCGGCCGTTGCCGGAGCTGCGCCGGGACCTGGACCGCTTCATCGCGGAGATCGCCCCCGCCTTCCGCTGAGCGATCCCGGGTAGGCTGACGGCCGGCGGCGAGGCATACTGAGCACGTGACCCGCCGCCGCGTCTTCGTCCTCGTCGTCCTCGCCATCCTGATCGCTTCGGCGACCGCGGTGTGGCTGGCGCTGCCGCGCCTGGCCCGCTGGGCGATGGTGTGGCAGGTCGAAGCCCAGACCGGTCGCCGCCTCACCGTGCAGGAGTTCGACCTCGATCTGCGCGGCGGCCGCCTCCGCATCGCGGGATTCCGCCTCGCCGACCGCGAGCCGGGCCCCCCGCTGGCCGAGTTCGACCGGCTGGACGTGCGCTTCCGGCCCGGCGCGCTCCTGCGCGGCCATCTCTGGATCGAGGATCTCGCGCTCGCCAATCCCCGGGTGCGGGTGGTGCGGACGGAGCGCGGCGTGCTGAACATCGCCGATCTGCTCCGCCCGGCCCCGCCGCGGGAGCGCCCGCCCGCTTTCACCCTCGACCGGCTCGCGGTCACCGGCGGCACGGTCCTCTTCGAGGACCGCACGCTGGCCCCGCCGCGCACCTGGCGGGCCGACACGCTCACCATCGAAGCCGCGCTGCTCTCCACCGTCAACCCGGAGCCGCGCGGCCGGGCCCGCCTCACCACCACCGTCGCCGGCGCGCCTCTCGTCGTGGAGATGTCGGAGGTCCGTCTCGCCCCCGCGCACGGGCGCACGCGGCTGACCCTCCGTGACATGGACGCGACGCTGGCCAACCTCTACCTGCCGCCCGACACCGCGGTGGTGCTGGAGCGCGCCGTGGTGGGCGCGGCGTTGACCGCCACCGCGGACGCCGAGAACGGCCTCCGCCTGGAGGGCCAGGCCCGGCTCGACAATCTGGTGATCCGGCGGCGCGGGGCGGACGCCTCGCTCGTCACCGTGCCATCACTGCAGTTCGGGCTCACCACCGTCGAAGGCCCCGACGGGCGGCCGCGCGGCCGCGTCGAGGTCACGGGCCGCGCCACCGTGCACGACCCGCGGCCGGGCCAGACCAACCGCTTCGAGCTGGAGCGACTCAAGCTGCTGGTGGACGGCCTCGACGCCTCCGGCCGCGCGCCGGCCCGGGTGACTCTCACCGCCGCGCTGCCGGGCGGCGGCGAGCTCGACGTGCGGGGCACCGCGCGCCCGACCCCGCTCGCCTCCGAGCTGCGCGCGCGCGTCAGCCGTGTGGACCTCGCCTTCTGGTTGCCCTATCTCGAGCTCCCGCTGCAGTTCACCGGCATCGCCCAGACCGAGCTCACGCTGGACCTGGCCGGCGGGAGCGGGGCCGCGCCGAG
>DATHSW010000358.1:0-6142 GCA_035463855.1 Candidatus Deferrimicrobiaceae bacterium
CCTTAGCGTACATGTCGGTGAGGACGTACTTGGAGTACACCTCGCTGGCCTTGGCGTTGGGGGGCCCTTCGAAGCCGATGATACGCGAGGCCTGGGCCGCTGTCCGGTAGAGCTTCATGGCGTCGTCCAGCTTGCCCCACAGCGCGTGCTGCTCCCAGTGCTTGGTGGAGCCGACCGAGAAGCCCTCCATCACCTCGAACCACTTGCCGAACTGGTCCTTGCCGTGGAGCCACTTGAGGAAGTCCTTGGCCAGCTTCTGGTTCTTCCCGTACTTCATGACCCCGTGCGCGAAGGCGGCGTGATAGCTCCAGGAGCCGGCCGGGCCGGCCGGCAGCCGGGCGGGCTGGATGTCACGCAACATGGGCTCGCCCTTGTCGTCCTTGATCTTGTCCTGGCCGCGCTTCGCCGCGATGTAGATCGACGCGCCGTTGAGGCTCGCCGAGATCTCGCCGGCCAGGAAGGCCCGGTTGTTGTTGGTGTCGTCCCAGGCCAGCCCGCCCTCGTCGCAGGCCTCCTTCCAGAACGGGATCATGAACTTCACGGAATCGACGGTGCCCTTGCCGTCGATCGCGGTCTTGCCGCTCTTGTCGGTCTCCATGCCGCCGTAGTTCCACATCAGCGGGTACGCCCAGCCCGGCGCATCGCCGAACGTGTGCCCGAGCGTCTGGCCGATGGGATGGCCCTTCTTCTTGAGCTTGGCCCCGACCTGACGCAGGTCCTCGTAGGTCCTGGGGAACGTGGTCGCGCCGACCTCGTCGAACCACGACTTCCGGTAGGCGATGAGGCCGGGCACGATGCCGTGCGGGAGGGCGAGGTACTTGCCGCCTACCTTGACGTTGACCTCGGACTGGGTATAGAGGGCGCCCTGCTCCTTCACCTGCCACGCGACGAGATCGCTCACGTCCACGAGCCCGTTGGCGTAGAGGTGCGGCCAGTTGTGCAGCATCTGGATGATGTCGGGGCCCGCGCCGGACTGCATGGCGGCGGTGATGCGGGCCTGCAGGTCGTTGGCGTTGATGAACTCGAACACCACCTCGGCGCCGAGGGCCTTGCTCGCGTCGACCGCCTGACGCTTGAGCTCCACGTCGCACGCGGGGATGAAGTCCACCCAGCGGACGATGTTGAGCCGTGTGCCCTGGGCGTAGGCCGGCGCACGGCGCGTGGCCAGGATGCCCTCCAGGCCCGCCGCCGCGGTGACACCCGCGGCGGCGGATCCGGCCAGGAACGTGCGACGGCTGACGGTCGGTGAACCCGCGTTCGCGCTGCGCTCCGGAGTCGTCATCGACCCCTCCTCGGGCCCGCCGGTCGGGCCCCTCCGGTCAGGCCTCGTAGATCTTCTTGAGCTCGCCCTCCGCCCACTTCACCGCGTCCTCGGGCTTCATGCCCTGGACGGCCTTCGCGTACATGTCCACCACGATGTACTTGGAGAACGCCTCGGTGGCCTTGCCGGTGGAGGGCCCCGCGTAGCCGAAGATGCGGGTGTCCCGCGCCGCGGTCCGGAACATCTGGAGCGGCCTGTCGATCTTGCCCCACATCGCGTGCTTCTCCCACGCGGTGGTGGGGGCCACGCTGTAGCCCTCGCAGACCTGGAACCACTTCTCGAAGTTCTCGTTCTTGTGCATCCAGCGGAGGAGATCCTTGGCCAGCTTCTGGTTCTTCGAGTACTTCATGATCGAGTGGCCGTTGCTGAAGTAGAGGGGGTAGATGCCCTTGCCGCCGGCGAGCGGGTAGATCGCGTGGTCGATGTCCAGGAAGAGCGGCTCGCCCTTGTCGTCCTTGATCTTGTCCTTCTGGCGCTTGGCCACGATGTAGATCGAGGCGCCGTTGAGGCTGGCCGAGATCTCGCCGGCATGGAAGGCGCGGTTGTTGTTGGTGTCGTCCCAGGCCAGCCCACCCTCGTCGCAGCCATCCTTCCAGAGCGCGCTCATGTACTTGACCGACTCCACCGTTGCCTTGGAGTTGATCACCACCTTCTTGCCGCTCGGGTCGGTCTCGGCCCCGCCGAAGGACCAGAGCAGGGGATAGGCCCAGGTCGGGGCGTCGCCGAAGGTGTGGCCGAGGGTCTGGCCGTAGGGCTTGCCCTTCTTCTTGAGCGCGGAGGACGCACGGCGCAGCTCGTCCCAGGTCTTGGGGAAGCCGTCGAAGCCCACCTCCTTGAACCAGGACTTCCGGTACGCGATCGCGTTGCCGACGATGGAATGTGGCACGCCCAGCCACTTGCCTCCCACCTGGAACGACGGCTTGTAGACCCCGTAGAAGCCGCCCTGCGCCTTGCCCACCGGCTCCGCGACGTCGCTGACGTCGACGAGCGCACTCTGGTAGAGCTGGGGCCAGTTGTACGCCATCATGAAGATGTCGGCGCCCGCTCCCGACTGGACCGCGGCGGTGATGCGGGCCTGCAGATCGTTGGCGTTGATGAACTCGAACACCACCTCGGCGCCGAGGGCCTTGGAGGCTTCCGGCATCTGGCGCTTCAGCTCGACGTCGGCTTCCGGGATGAAGTCCACCCAGCGCACGAGGTGGAGCTTGGTGCCTTGGGCCAGGGCGGGCGCGCGCCGGGCCGCCAGGATCCCCTCGATACCGCCGGCGACCGTCGCGGCGGCCCCCGCGGTCTTGATGAAGGTACGGCGGTCGACCTGCGTGGGAATGGTCTTCTTCGGGTCTGGCGTGTTCATGGGTTGTCAGTCCTCCTTAGACCGGGTGAACCGTCGGTATCGTGCTGGCGTTCCGCCGAGCCTCAACTGCGCGGGCTTTCCCGATCCGGGCGGGAACCCCGGCGGTGAGATCGAGACCTCGCGAAGGCCATCACGCAGAGTGCGGTTGGATGGTGAGACCACACGCTAAATGGTGGCAGATTGTTAACAAAGAACCTCCGACCTGTCAACGGGAAACGGCCGCTCAGCCTCCCAGCGCGGGGCTCGGGCGGGCCGCCGGGATCCCGGCCGGAGGCCTGAGCGCCACGCCGAGAATGATCGCCATGGCCCCGATCGCGAAGGAGCCGAGGAACAGCCACTGGTAGGTGCCCAGGACGTCGTGGATGGCCCCGCCGGCATAGGAGCCCAGGCCCATGCCGATGCAGGAGATGAAGAAGACTCCGCCGTAGGCCGTGCCCAGAACCCGCTCACCGAAGTACTCCCTCGTGACCACCGCGTAGAGCGGCATGGCGCCGCCATACGCGACCCCGAAAGCCAGGGACACCGCGTAGAGCCCGCCGGTGCTCGTGGCGAAGAGGTAGAGGAGGACGAGCGCGGCCTGGAGCGTCAGGGCGGCCAGAAGGGTGGGCTTGGCGCCGGCTCGATCGGCGACGATGCCGGCCCCGATGCGGCCGAGGATGGACGTCAGCCCCGACGCTCCGAGGATGCTGGCTGCCGCCATCTTGGCCACGCCCTGGTCCATGGCATGGCTGACGAGATGAAACAACGGCCCCGAGTGCGCCGCGCAGCAGCAGAAATGCGTCAGCGCGATCGCCCAGAAGGGCCAGGTTCTCCAAGGCTCTTTCATATGCGGGGGCCCAGAAATGGCCCCCGCACTCCCCCAGTCCGCGGACAACCGGGCCTCCGCACTCTCCCGGTCCGCGGACGGCCGGGTCCCCGTACTCTCCCCACCGCGGATGCTCGTTTCCCCGGCCGGCTCGCGCAGCAGCCACGCGCTCGGCAGCACGACCACCCACGCCAGGTTGCCCAGGACCAGGAACGCCACGCGCCAGTCGAACTCGTTGATGAGCCAGCGGGTGAGGGGAGCCAGGGCGAGGATGCCCAGCCCGTTGCCGGTCGAGACGACCGCGGCGGCCATCGCGCGTCGGCCATCGAACCACTTGATGGCCAGCACGGTCAGCGGCACGTAGAAGGCGCTCACCCCCGCGCCCACCAGCAGCCCGAAGGTCACGTACAGCTGCCACACCTCCTGGACGTGGCTCGAGAGCACCAGGCCCAGGCCGAGCAGGGCCGCGCCCACCAGCACGACGCGGCGCGTGCCCAGGCGGTCCGAGACGAAGCCCGACACCACGCCGCCCACGCCCATCACGACCCAGTTGAAGAGGCCGATCGCGCCGATGCCCGACCGGCTCCAGCCCATGGAATCCTCGATCGGCCGGAGGAAGACGCCGAGGGTGAAGAGCGTGCCGATGGACATGGTGATGATCACGAAGGCCGCGGCCAGCACCGCCCAGCCGTAGAAGAATCGTTGCGTCATGAGGTCGCCATCGCCCTCTCCCGGACCGGGATGAGCAACAGTAGCGCGACCACCATGCTCGCGGCCAGCGCCACCCACGCGGCGCCGTAGCCGCCGAGGCGCTCCACCACGAGGCCGAACACGGGCGGACAGACCGTGACGCCCAGCGAGGAGATCGCGAGCCCGAGCCCGACCGCGGTGCCCGCCGCGCGGGGCCCGGCCAGCTCGGCCATGAGGGTGTGCTGCACGCCGTTCCATCCGACGCCGAAGAAGCCGATCCCGGCGGCCAGCGGCGCGAGCAATCCGGGGCCGGTGCCCGGCGCAATGGTCGAGAGCAGCAGCCCGCAGCCCATCGAGCCCACGCCGGCGATGGCGAGCACGATCCGCCGCTGCCCGCCGAAGAGCCGGTCGGACAGGAGCCCGAACAGCACGCGCCCGGCCACCCCGCTCACCTGCGCCGCGACCAGATACTTCGCCGCCACCACGAGCTCGAGGGCCACGACGTCGCGCAGGTAGAGGACCAGGAAGGAGAGGAACACGGTCTGCACGCCCGCGAAGATCAGCGTGCTGACGCCGACCAGCCAGAGGTCGCGGTTGACGAGCACGTCCCGGAACGGGCGCGCGGCGCGCGCGGGCGCGGCGCGCGCCGGCTCCGGGAGATCGCGGTAGAGGGCCCACGTGAGCAGCGTGAGCCCGCCGATCGCGACCGCCGAGACCGCCACCGCCGCGCGCCAGCCGAAGGCCAGCGCGACCGGCGGCATCACCAGCGCGCCCAGCGCTCCGCCGCCGGGCAGCCCGATCTGCTTGAGGCCGACCACGGTCGCGCGCTGCCGCGGCGGGAACCACGCCATGCCCGCCTTGGTCGTGGTGGGATTGAGCACGCCGTAGCCGGCCCCGGCCAGTACCAGGATGACGACCAGGAAGGAGAAGCTCGGCGCGAGCGCGGCGGCGAAGAGCCCGATCGCGATCAGGGCCTGCCCCAGGACCATGGCCCCGCGCACGCCCCACCGGTCGGCCAGCCAGCCCGCGGGCAGCGAGATCAGGACCGGCCCGATGTAGTAGGCGGAGAGGAAGGAGCCGGCCTGGGTCACGGACAGGTCGAGATTCTCGCGGATCAGCGGAGCGATGGAGGGGATGCCGAGGGGCCCCACGTTGGCCATGATCTGGGCGGCCATGATGAGGGCCAGGACGGCCCAGCGGTTGGTCACCGGGGGCGCGACGACAGCAGGGCCTCTGCCGCGCGGAGATCCTCCTCGGTATCCACTCCGATGATGGGCTCGTGGGTCTCGAGCACGTGGATCGGGATGCCGGCCTCCAGAAGCCGTAGCTGTTCCAGTTGCTCCGCCCGCTCGAGCGAGGACGGCGGCAGCGAGTGGAAGGTATCGAGAACCGGACGGCGGTAGGCGTAGAGCCCGATGTGCTTCCAGTAGGTGATCCCGCCGCGGTTGTCCCGGTCGAAGGGAATGGGCAGGTGCGAGAAATAGAGCGCGTCGCCGTGAACGTTGGTGACCACCTTGTTGACGGTGGGGCTCTCGACCTCTTCCCGCGTGGCGCGGATCTTGAGCGTGGTCACCTGAACCTCCGGCTCGTTGAGGAATGGGCTCACGAGCCGCTCGATATGGCCCGGAGTGATCGTCGGGTAGTCGCCCTGGATGTTGACGTAGACGTCGGCCGCGCGCGCCCGCGATACCTCCCAGAGGCGGTCGGTGCCCGACGGATGATCGGCGCGGGTCATGACCGCGGGCACGTGATGGGCGTGGCAGGCTTCGACGATCTCGTCGCTGTCCGTGGCCACGAGCAGATCAGAGAGAACGGGCGCGCGGCACGCTCGCCTGAAGACCTGCACCACCATCGGCACGCCGGCGATCTCTCGCAGGGCCTTCCGGGGCAGGCGGGTGGACCGGAGCCGCGCGGGGATCACGCCGAGGATGACCACGCCGCTACCCTACCAGAAAACGCGCGCCTGGCCCCC
>DATHSW010000359.1:0-3314 GCA_035463855.1 Candidatus Deferrimicrobiaceae bacterium
TCGGCCCCTCAGATGCTTGAAGAACTCGATCTGGCGTAGCCGCCGCTCCGCCTCGGCTCTCGTGTCGTAGGTGCCGAACCTCCGTCCGGTCGTCTCCGACAGCACCACGTACTTGCCATTGATCTTCCTTATCATCGCTGAGCCCTTTCATGAAGTCGCGGACGGGGGCAGCTTCCGCTCGAGGAGGGCGGCGATCTCTTTCGGGAGATGCGCCTCGAGATCGCCGACCTGGCCGGCCGACACGGCTTCCCGCAAGACGCCGACGACGGACGTCAGCGTCCGCTCCGCCTCGGGAGCGTGGACGCCCAGGGCCCTGCCGAGATGCTGGAGGAAGGCATCACGCGTGAGCACGAGGGCGCGGGGGCGCTCCTCGGCGAGCCGTGACTTGAGGAACCCGGGCAGCTGAGAGGCGAAGTGGCGCCGCGTCTCCGAGTCCGGCAGGACATGCGAGAGGGTGGTCAGCACCGCCACGCTCTGCCGCTCGGCCTCCTTGGCGCTTTCGAGGCCGGCCGATTCCTGTACTCTCGAGAGGAAATCGCGTTTGTTCATCTCAGTGTCCTTCCGTGTCGGCTAGGGTGGATGGTCGGGCGGCCACCGACTCGTCGCGCTCCGCGCGCAGCCGCCGGGCGGCGGCGACCATCGCGGCCAGCGCCGGCCGTACCTCTTCCCATCGCCTGGTCTTCAAGCCGCAGTCGGGATTGACCCACAGCCGATCCGCCGGGACGACCCGGCGGGCCTGGCGGAGCAGCGCCCCGATCTCTTCGGTGCTCGGCACACGGGGAGAGTGGACGTCGTAGACCCCGGGCCCCACGTCGCCCGGATACGGGCCTCGACTCAGGACGTCCAGGATGCGCATGCCGGAGCGGGCCCCCTCGACCAGGAGGACGTCGGCGTCCATCTCCGCGATGGCCTCGATGATATCGTCGAAGTCCCCGTAGCACATGTGCGTGTGGATCTGGGTGCCGGGGCGGGCGCCCGCGGAGGCCAGGCGAAAGGCCTCGACCGCCCAGCTCAGGTACTCGTCACGATCGCCCTTGCGGAGCGGGAGACCTTCCCGGATGGCGGGCTCGTCGATCTGGATGACTCCGATGCCGGCGCGCTCCAGATCCGCGACTTCGTCGCGCAGGGCGAGGGCGATCTGCCGGCAGGTGAGCCAGCGCGGCTGATCGTCGCGTGCGAAGGACCACTGCAGCATCGTCACCGGTCCGGTGAGCATGCCCTTGACCGGCTTCTCGGTCAGCGACTGTGCGAAGCGCGCCCAGCGTACGGTGATCGCGCCGCGCCGCGACACGTCGCCGTACAGGATCGGCGGCCGGACGCAGCGAGAGCCGTAGCTCTGGACCCAGGCGTGCTCGGTCAGGGCGAACCCGTTCAGCTCCCCGGCAAAGTACTCCACCATGTCGCTTCGCTCGAATTCCCCGTGGACGAGCACGTCCAGGCCGAGCTGCTCCTGGAAGTGGATGGCGGCCTCGATCTCGGTACGGACGAACTGGTCGTACTGGGCGGGCGCCCAGGCGCCGGACCGGGCTCTCTGCCGGGCGCGGCGCACTTCGATGGTCTGCGGGAAGGACCCGATCGTCGTCGTGGGCCATCGCGGCAGGCGCAACGTCTCGCGCTGGCGGTGCCGGCGCTCCTCGCGGGGCACGGCCCGCCGCAGCCGCGCCTCGGGGACGGCCGAGGCCCGCGCCTGGACGGCGGGGTCGAGTCGGCGAGGCGAGACCGCTCTCGACGCCAGGGCCTGCCGGCTCTGGGCGAGGGCGCCCTCGACCGATTCGCGGCCGTGCCGGAGGGCGCGGCCGAGGATCGATATCTCCTGGAGCTTCTGCCTGGCAAAGGCCGTCCAGCGCCGGATCTCGGGGTCGAGCCGCTTCTCGAGGTCGAGATCCAGCGGGCAGTGGAGGAGCGAACAGGAAGGAGCCACCTGCACGCGGTCCGGGCCGAGGCGGTCCACGGCCCGCTCGAGGATCGCCAGGGCGCGATCGAGGTCGGTGCGCCAGACATTTCGTCCATCGACGAGCCCGAGGGAGAGCGAGAGCGTCTCGGGGACAGCCGGCAGGGCGGCCTCGAGCTGCTCCGGCGCCCGCACCAGGTCGAGATGCAGCGCGTCAACCGGCAGGCGAAGGGCATGCCCGAGGTTTGCGCCCAGCCCCCCGAAGTAGGTGGCGATCAGCCGGCGAAGCGCGGGAGCCGCGCGTGCCAGCCGCGTGTACGCGCTCTCGTAAGCGCGGAGCGTGCCCGGGGCCAGATCGAGCGCGAGGCACGGCTCGTCCAGCTGGACCCACTCCGCGCCCGCGGCGGCCAGCCGGCCGAGGAGCGCCTCGTAGACGGGCAGGAGGCCATCCAGCAGATCGAGAGGCGGCCCACCTCCGGACGGGCTTTCGGCGAGAAGCAGGAAGGACACCGGGCCGAGCAGAACCGGGCGGGTGAGAATGCCGCCGGCCCTGGCCTCCAGGAACTCATCGATCGGCCTGGTGGATTCGAGCGCGAACGCCTGACCGGCCCGGAGCTCCGGAACCAGGTAGTGATAGTTCGTGTCGAACCATTTCGTCATCCGGAGCGGCGGCAGGTCCCTGGTCCCGGCGCGCGGCGGGCGCTCCGGCGGGCCTCCGCGAGCCATCGCGAAGTAGACGGCGAGCCCGGCGGCCTCCCGGTCGAGCCGCCGGTACCGCTCCGGCACCGCTCCGACCGTGACGGCCATGTCGAGGACGTGGTCGTAGAGCGAGAAGTCGTTACAGGGGACATGATCGAGCCCGCTGCCCGCCTGAACCGCCCAGCTCCCCTTCCGGATGGCGCGCGCGGCGGCCAGCAGATCGCCCGCCGTCGCATCGGCGGACCAATACCGCTCGAGCGCCAGCTTCAGCTCGCGGTTCGGTCCGATGCGCGGGAAACCGAGGTTCGCAGCGATGACCACGCCCGGTTGTCGAGCAAGCTCCATGCCTCTCGGCAAGTTCTTGCTACGCGAACGAGCCGGGCCTGGCCGCGCGGCTGGAGACCTGGCAGGCGTGCCCCATGTGTGGCGGCCCTGCCTCATTTCCACGAGAGCCCGCGCTCGGCCGCGCTGGACAAGTCGCGGCAAGCGCAGAGATATCACATCCGTCACGAGAGGGAAGGCGCGCTGGCACGGGCGATGCTCGCCCTGGTTGCCGCTCCGCCTTCTTCACCAGCAATGATACGGTGCCCGACCGCACCGGGGACGTGAGATGGACAATCACTTGTGGGGTGTTGTGCTCGCCGGGGGCGGGGGTGTGAGGCTGAGGGTGCTGGCCCAGCGGATCTGCGGCGACGACCGCCCGAAGCAGTATGTCCCGGTTCTC
>DATHSW010000360.1:0-4031 GCA_035463855.1 Candidatus Deferrimicrobiaceae bacterium
AACGGGGGCGGCTTCGATCCCGAGATGCCCGCCGCGCTCAAGGTGCTCCGCGAGCTCGGCCTGCCCGGCTTCGCCCACGTCCCGGCCGACGTCTCCGACGGCGCGGCTCCGATCCTGCTCCCGGCGGCGTCCCTGCCCATCTCGGGCTCGGACCTGCGCCGGCGCGCCCGCGAGGGGCGCAGCCTCGCCTTTCGCATGCCGGAGGCGGTGGTGGCCTACATCCGCGAGCACCAACTCTACCGCCCGGAGGTGTGATGGCCAGCCTGTCCGCCGAAGCCGCCGTCCGCGTGGCCGCCCACGCGGCCCTGGAGAAGAAGGCGATCAACCTGGTGGTGCTGGACCTGCAGGGGCTGTCGAGCGTCGCCGACTTCTTCCTCGTGTGCAGCGCCCGGTCCACGCCGCAGGCCGACACCATCGCGGAGGCGGTCCGCGGCGCGCTGCGTGCGGAGGGCGTGCGGCCGCGCCACGGCGAGGGCAGCGCGGAGAGCGGCTGGCTCCTGCTCGACTACGGCGACGTGGTGGTGCACGTGTTCCTCGAGGAGACGCGCGAGTTCTACGCGCTGGAGCGGCTGTGGGGCGACGCGCCGCTCGTCTCGGTCGAAGGAGGCCGCGCGCGGGATTGATTTGCGTGGGACCCCATGGTAGCCTGCGCGACTACCGGCGCCGCCGCATGGAGTATCTGGCGGTGTTCGCGACGACGAAGGAGGCCACCGATGAAGAAAGACCGTTTGGCTCAGTTCCGCAAGAAGCTGGAGGAGAAGCATCGCCAGCTCGTGGAGGAGGTGGGCCGGAACGTCCTCTACGGTAAGGGTCCCGAAGACGATTCCATCAAGGACCTGGGTGACCAGGCCTCTTCCGCCTACAATCGCGAGTTCCTCTTCGAGCTGGGCAACGGTGACCGCCGACTCCTCAAGGAAGTGGCCTTGGCGCTCCAGAAGATCACGGAGGGCGGCTTCGGCGATTGCGAGCGCTGCGGCGAGCCTATCGCCGAGAAGCGCCTGGAGGCGCTCCCGTTCGCGCGCTACTGCATCGAGTGCCAGCGCGCCGTCGAAGAGGAAGAGCGCACCGCCGCCCGGTAGCGCGCCCGCTCCCCTCCGTGTCGATCCGCTTCGGGCTGGTCGTCGGGCTTCTCTTCGCCATCGTCGTCACCTACCTGACCTCCATCAACCCGAATCGCGTGCGAATCGCCCTGGGCGGCGACTGGGCCTTCGACGTTCCGCTGATGGCCCTGATCGCGGTCGTCTTCGGCGCGGGCGCCGGGCTGGCCCTCGTGCTCGGCATCCTCCGCGACGTCACCCGCTCCTACGCGCGCCGGCCCGATTCGCTCGCGCCGGCGCCCCGGGCCGTCTCGCCGGACGCCTCCCGCGGGTCGGCCGACACTCCGCGCGAGGCCGCGCGCCCGGCGGGCCTCCAGATCGAGCGCGACGCGTTGATCGAGCGCCGCCGCTTCGCCGACGCGCTCCCGATCCAGGCGCGGATGGTGCAGGCGGCGCCGCGGAGCGAGCGCGCCGCCGAGGAGACCGTCCTCGCCGGCCTGCACTACGAGATCGGTCGGGAGCGCCTCGACAAGGGCGATCGCGCCGCCGCGATCTCGCACCTGAAGGACGCCCTGCGGGCCGATCCCGATTTCGTCCCCGCCGCGCTCCTGCTGGGCGAGGCCCATCTCAAGGCGGGCGAGCCGCGCGACGCGCTCCGGGTCTGGGAGCGGGCCGCCCAGGGGGCGCACCCCGCCCTGCCGGTGCTGGCGCGCATCGAGCAGCTCCACCGCGCCGAGGGCCGGCCCACGCGCATGATCTCGCTCTACCAGGAGGCGCTCGCCCGCCAGCCCGACAACCTGGCGCTGGCATTCGGGCTGGGCCGCGTCTACTTCGAGCTCGCGATGCTCGACGAGTCGGCGGAGCAGTTTCAGAAGATGGAGGTGCGCGCCCCCGAGCTGCCGCTCATCCACGCCTATCTCGGCGCGATCCTGGAGCGGCGCGGCCAGTTCCGCGAGGCCATGGAGGAGTATCGGCGGGCGCTCAAGCAAAGCGATCGCATCGAGTGGCCGCATCGCTGCGCGGCGTGCGGCGCCGCTCACTCGCGCTGGGTCGACCGGTGTTCCGCCTGCCGCCGCTGGAACACGTCCCGGCCCTAGACGTCAGCCGTCCCGACCCCGGCCCCTGGGGCCGGTGGGGCGGTGCGCTGTTGGACCTCGTCTTCCCTCCGTTCTGCCCGGTATGCCAGACGCGTCTCGACGAGGGGCGGCGGGATCCGTTGTGTGGGGACTGCTGGGGGGCGATTGGGCGGATAGGACAACCGTGGTGTCGCCGCTGCGGTATGCCCCTCACGGGGTTTGCCGGAGCGGGGAACGCGGGGGACCTCGGGGTGTCCGCGGATTGGGGGAGTGCGGGGGCCATTTCTGGGCCCCCGCATGTGAAAGAGTTTCTATGTGGTTCTTGTCGGCGGCACGCGCCGGAGTTCGATTATGCGCGGGCCGCCGCCCGGTACGACGGCGTGGTGCGGGAAGCGGTGCACGCGTTCAAGTTCGGAGGGCGCCGGGCCCTGGCGGCTCCGCTCGGAGACCTGCTGGTCGAGGTAGCCGGCGGGCTGCCGACCGGACCCCCGGATCTCCTGCTGCCGGTGCCCTTGCACCCCCGTCGCGAGCACGAGCGGGGCTTCAATCAGGCGGCGCTGCTGGCGCGCCGGGTCGGTCGGTCGTGGGGGTGTCCGGTCCGCGAGGATGTGCTGGCCCGCGCGGTGCCGACCCAATCGCAGACCGAGCTCGACGCGGTGGCACGGCGGGCCAACGTCCGGACGGCCTTCCGGCTCCGGCGGTCCGCGCCCGTTGCGGGGCGCCACGTGCTCCTCGTGGACGACGTCCTCACCACGGGCGCGACGCTCTCGGAATGCGCCCGCTGCCTTCGGGAGGCCGGCGCCGCGCTGGTCGGGGCGCTGACGGTGGCCAGGGTCGTCTAGCCCGCTGCGGGAAGGGCCGTCCGAGGCGATCTTGCGCCCCACCGCCCGGGCTCGCTATAATCAAAGACCTCCGCGGACCGGAAGTATTCGACAAACCGAGACAAACAGGAAGGGGGGCGCCCATGGCAGTGCGCGTTGGAGTCAATGGGTTCGGACGCATCGGGAGGATCTTCTTTCGCGCCGCGCTCGAATACCCGGAGCTGGAGGTGGTGGCGGTCAATGACCTGGCCGACGCCAAGACGCTGGCCCACCTGCTGAAGCACGATTCCGTCCACGGTACCCTGAAGGCCGAGGTGAAGGCCAAGGGCGAGGCCATCTTCGTCAACGGCCGGGAGATCCGGGTCTGCTCCGCCAAGGACCCGGCCACGCTCCCCTGGGGTGAGATGGGGGTGGGCATCGTCGTCGAGTCGACCGGGATCTTCCGCGATCGGGCCACGTCCTCGAAGCACCTGCAGGCGGGGGCGAAGAAGGTGGTGATCACGGCGCCCGCCAAGGATCCCGACATCACGGTGGTGCTGGGGGTCAACGAGGGCAAGTACGATCCGGTCAAGCACGAGCTGGTCTCGAACGCCTCCTGCACGACGAACTGCCTGGCCACGGTGGCCAAGGTGCTCCTCGACAACTTCGGCATCAAGCGCGGCTTCGCCTCCACCGTGCACTCCTACACCAACGACCAGCCGATCCACGACTTCCCCCACAAGGATCTGCGGCGGGCCCGTGCGGGCGCGGTGAGCATCATCCCCACCACTACCGGCGCCGCGACCGCGGTGGGCCTGGTGCTGCCCGAGCTGAAGGGCAAGCTCGACGGCATCGCGATCCGGGTCCCCACCGCCAACGTCTCGGTGGTCGACCTCACGGTCGAGCTCGGCAAGGCGGCGACCCCGGCCGCGGTCAACGACGCGTTCCGCGCCGCGGCCGCCGGCCCCTTCAAGGGTATCCTGGACGCCACCGACGAGGAGCTGGTGTCGGTGGACTTCAACGGCAACCCGCACTCCTCGATCGTGGATCTGCCGTCCACCGCGGTGGTGGACGGCAACCTGGTCAAGGTGCTGGCGTGGTACGACAACGAGTGGGGG
>DATHSW010000361.1:0-8693 GCA_035463855.1 Candidatus Deferrimicrobiaceae bacterium
CCCCGGTAGCGCCCAAGCCGGCGCCGGTCGCGGCGCCGCTCGCGCCGCCGGCCCCGCCGGAGCCGCCCGAGGAGATCAAGCGCGAGCTGATCAAGCTGCCCGAGTCCGTCACGGTCGGCGAGCTGGCCGCCGCCATGCGGCACAAGACGACGGAAGTGATCAAGGCGCTGCTCGACCTCGGCGTGATGGCCACCGTCAACGAGGTGCTCGATCCCACCGCGGCCAAGCTCGTCGCCGACAAGTTCCACTTCGACGTCCAGGTCCGCTCGATCGAGGGCGACGTGCTCGAGGAAGAGGAGACCGAGCCGGCGCAGCTCCGGCCGCGGCCCCCGGTGGTCACCGTGATGGGCCACGTCGACCACGGCAAGACCTCGCTGCTGGACGCGATCCGCACCACCAAGGTGGCGGAGCGCGAGTTCGGCGGCATCACCCAGCACATCGGCGCCTATCAGGTGGACACGAGCCACGGCAAGGTGACGTTCCTGGACACGCCGGGCCACGAGGCCTTCACCGCGATGCGGGCCCGCGGCGCTCAGGCCACCGACATGGTGATCCTGGTGGTCGCGGCCGACGACGGCGTGATGCCCCAGACGGTCGAGGCCATCAACCACGCCAAGGCGGCCGGCGTGCCGATCCTGGTCGCGGTCAACAAGATCGACAAGCCGGGCTCCGATCCCGATCGCGTCAAGCGCGAGCTGTCCAACTACGGGCTCGTGCCGGAGGACTGGGGCGGCCAGACCATCTTCATCCACACCTCGGCGAAGCGCGGCGACGGCCTCCCGCAGCTCCTCGAGATGACCGCGCTCCAGGCCGAGATCCTCGAGCTGCGCGCCAACCCCGCCCGTGCCGGGCGTGGCGTGATCGTGGAAGGGCGGCTCGACCGGGGCCGCGGGCCGGTGGCCACCGCGCTGATCCAGTCGGGCACCCTCAAGGAAGGCGACGCGGTGGTGGTCGGCTCGCACTCGGGCCGGGTCCGCGCTCTCTTCAACGACCGGGGCAAGAAGGTCACGAGCGCGGGACCGTCCGATCCGGTCGAGGTCCTGGGTCTCTCCGGCGTGCCCCAGGCGGGCGACACCCTCCTGGTGGTCGCCGACGAGCGCAAGGCGCGGCAGATCGCCACCGTGCGCAGCGAGCGCGACCGGCTCAAGGGCAAGAGCGCGGCCCGGATCACCCTCGAGGATCTACACAAGCAGATCGAGGCGGGCGAGGTCAAGGAGCTGCGTCTGGTGATCAAGGCCGACGTGCAGGGCTCGGTGGAGGCGCTGACCGAGTCGCTCGAGCGGCTCTCCACCGACGAGGTCAAGCTCAAGGTCATCCACAGCTCGGTGGGCGCGGTGACCGAGTCCGACGTCATGCTGGCCTCCGCGTCCAACGCGATCGTGCTCGGCTTCAACGTCAAGGCCGACCCCAAGGCGGCCACCCAGGCCCAGGCCAACGGGGTGGACATGCGCAGCTACAACGTCATCTACGACGCGATCAACGACGTGCGGGCCGCCCTGTCCGGGATGCTGGCCCCCGAGATCCGCGAGATGGTGCTGGGCCGTGCCCAGGTGCGCCAGCTCTTCCCGATCACCAAGGTCGGGACCATCTACGGGTCGTCGGTCACCGAGGGCAAGATGGTGCGCGGCGCCCGCGCCCGCATCAAGCGCGGTGAGACCCTGCTGGGCGAGGGGGTCATCAGCTCGCTCAAGCGCTTCAAGGACGACGTGCGGGAAGTGCTGCAGGGGCTCGAGTGCGGCGTCGGCATCGAGGGGATCAAGGGCGTGCAGCCCAACGACGTCATCGAGGCCTTCAGCACGGAAGAGGTCGCCCGCACGTTGTAACGTCGGAGAGGGCCCCTTCTGAAGTCAAAGAGGGGGCCCCCTCCGAGCCTCCCCCAGGTGCAACCGGGGCTGCGCCGGCGCTGGCCACAGGCGGGTGGATCTCGATTCGATGTCGGGGGGAGGATTCGGAAGGGGGGCAGAGCCCCCCTCCGAGCATACATGTCTGGGGCAAGGGTGGCGGTGGGCACGGTGGAGCTGCACCTGCCCGACGTGGGATCGCTCAAGGGCAAGCGCCACGCGCTGAAGGGGCTCAAGGACACGCTGCGCCGCCGCTTCGAGATCTCGGTGGCCGAGGTGGACCATCACGACGTGTGGCAGCGCGCGACCCTGGCGCTGGCCTGTGTCTCCGGCGACTCCCGCCACGCCAACGAGGTGATCTCCAAGGCCATGGACTACATCGAGGACCACGTCGACGGCTGGGTCACCGACATCCACGTCGAGATCTTGTAGGGCGAGGCGCAGCCGAAGGCGAGACGAGCGCATTCGAGAAAGGTGCTCACCGGAGCGACACGATGCAAGGCAAGCGGCTCGAGCGGGTCAACCAGCTCATCAAGGAAGAGATCTCCATGCTCGTCCAGCGGCAGCTCAAGGACCCGCGGCTCGGGTTCGTGACCGTGACCGAGGTGGACACGAGCCCGGACCTCAAGCACGCCAAGGTCTACATCTCGGTGCTGGGGCCGGAGGAGCAGTGGGCCGCTTCGTTCAAGGCCCTGGAGAGCGCGCGGGGCTTCGTGTGGAGCTGGCTGCGTCGCCACCTCGATCTGCGGGCCACCCCCGAGATCCTGTTCCGGCCCGACCGATCCATGGAGCACGCCGCGCACATCCAGACGCTCCTCGCCGACCTCAAGGCGAAGGCGGGCGACGCGCCGGACCCGGAACCATGACCACCGTCGTTCAGGTGGAGCCGCCCGCCGCGCTCCTCGACCAGCTGGCCCGCCCGCGCGGCCCCGCGCTCATGCTGGGGCACGTCCACCCCGACGGCGACGTGCTCGGCACCCTGCTGGGCCTCGGCCTGGCCATGGAGAAGGCGGGCTGGGCGGTGACGTATGCGGGCCCGGACCCGGTGCCCGAGGTGCTCGACTTCCTTCCGGGCGCCGACCGCTGGCAGGTGTGGCGGAGCGCCCCCGCGCGCTTCGACACCATCGTGCTGACCGACTGCCCCAACGACGGGCGCACCGAGGGGCTCCTCGCGGGCGCGCGGGGCCCGGGCAGCCGGGTGCTCAACATCGACCATCACCCGGACAACCGCCGCTACGGGACGCTGAACTGGATCGATCCGTCGGCGGCGGCCACCGGGGAGATGATCTTCGACCTGCTCACCGCCCTCGGCTGGCCGATCGGCCGTGACGTGGCGCTCGGCCTCTACACCGCGGTCCACACCGACACCGGCTCGTTCCGGTACTCGAACACGACCCCGCGCACCTTCCACACCGCGGCCGCGCTCACCGCGGCCGGCGCCGAGCCCGCGCTCGTCACGGACCGGCTCTACCAGCGTCGCCCCCCGGAGGCGCTGCTCACGCTGGGCCGGCTGCTGAGCCGGGTCGAGGTCAGCGCCGACGGGCGCATCGCGGTGCTGACGGTGCCGGAAGGCGCGACCTCGGAGGCGTTCATGGCGGCCGAGGACCTCGTGACCTACCCGCGCTCGATCGCGGGCGTCCGGGTCGCCGTCCTCCTGCGCGCGGAGCCGGGCGGGCTCGTGAAGGCGAGTCTCCGGGGCAAGGGCGACGTGCCGGTCAACCGGATCGCGCGGCAGTTCGGCGGTGGGGGCCACGAGAACGCGGCGGGCTGCACGCTTCCCGGCCCGCTTGCGGACGCGAAGGCCGCGCTGCTCGTGGCGGTGAAGCGGGCCCTCGACGGCCAGGCGTCGTGAGCGCTCGCCACCGCTCCGGCATCCTGCCGGTCGAGAAAGGCCCGGGCGTCACCTCGTTCCAGGTCGTGGCCCACCTGCGCCGCGTGCTCCGGGCGCCGCGGATCGGCCACGGTGGTACGCTCGACCCCGCCGCCACCGGGCTGCTCCCCATCCTGATCGGGGAAGCGACGAAGCTCACGCCGTACCTCGTGGATCTCGACAAGGAGTACCTGGCCACCGTCCGCCTCGGCGTCACCACCGAGACCCAGGACCTCTCGGGCGCGGTGCTCGAGACACGCCCGGTGCCCGCGCTCGACACGCCCGCCATCGAAGCCGCGCTCGCACCGTTCATCGGGGTGATCCGGCAGGTGCCGCCCATGTTCTCGGCGCTGCGGCGCGGCGGCAAGCGCCTCTACGAGCTGGCCCGGCAGGGCGTGGAGGTGGAGCGCGAGCCGCGCGAGGTTGCCATCCACTCGATCCGGCTCGAGTCGGTGGCGCTGCCCGACTTCGTGATCCGCATCCGCTGCGGCAAGGGCACCTACGTCCGCACGCTCGCCGCGGACGTGGGGGCGGCGCTCGGCTGCGGGGCGGCCCTGGCCGCGCTCGTCCGTACCCGGGTCGGGCCGTACGCGCTCGAGGCCGCCGTCTCGTGGGACGAGGTACGCGAGGCCCGCTCCGGCGAGCGGCTCTGGCCGCGGCTCCTGCCGCCGGACTCGGCACTGGCCTCGCTGGGCGCGGTCCGGCTCGACGCGGGCGCGGCCCGCGCCTTCGCGCACGGGCAGGCGGTGGCGACGGGCGAGCGGGTCGCCGGTCTGCTCCGGGTGTACGGCCCCGACGGCGGCCTCCTCGGGGTGGGGCAGGGGCTCGGCGACCGGGTGAAGCCGGAACGGCTCCTTCATGCGGATCCTGCGCGACCTTCCGTCCTTCCCGCCTGAGCTGCGGCCCTCGGTGGCCGCCCTCGGCGCCTTCGACGGCATCCATCTCGCTCACGCCAAGATCCTCGACACCGCGGTGGAGCGGGCGCGCGCCCTCGGCGTCTCCGCGGTCGCCTGCACCTTCGACCCGCATCCGACGGCCGTGCTCCGGCCAGAGCGCGCGCCCGCCCCCATCGCCACCCTCGAGGAGAATCTGGCCCGCATCGCCGAGCGCGGGCTCGATGCCGCGCTCGTCATCCCGTTCACGCTCGACTTCTCGCGGATGGAGGCGGAGACCTTCGTGGAGCGGGTGCTCGCCGGGACGATGGGCGCCCGCGAGGTCGTCGTGGGCTTCAACCATACCTTCGGGAGGGGGGCGCGTGGCACCGCCGCGCTCCTGCGGGAACTGGGCGCCCGCCACGGCTTCGTCACCCACGTGCTCCCGCCGCTGCAGGTCAACGGGCTCACCGTATCGTCCAGCGCCATCCGGGAGGCCCTGCGTGATGGAGACGTGGAGCAGGCGCGGGCCTTCCTCGGCCGTCCCTATTCGCTGACCGGGACGGTACGGCGCGGCGCGGGCCGGGGCCGCACCCTGGGATTTCCCACCGCCAACCTGAAGCCGGATCGGCCCCTGCTGCTCGCCGCGGGGGTGTACGCGGCGCGCGCCGGCTGGGACGGCCGCTGGGCCGACGCGGTGGTCAATATCGGCTACCGGCCCACCTTCGAGGAGTCGCAGTACTGGGTCGAAGCCTACCTGTTCGACTTCGCCGGAGACCTCTACGACCGGACCCTCACGCTCGACTTCCTCTGCCGGATCCGGGCCGAGATGAAGTTCCCGGCCATCGAGGCGCTCAAGGCGCAGGTCCAGGCCGACATGGCGGAGGCCCGACGGCTGCTCCGGGCCCGGCCGGGCGGGTGATCGCTTGAACCCCTCACCCCCGCGTGGTACACTCCGCTCGTCTTGACGCGGGTTTGAGTCGTCTAACGAACCCGTCCCAACGGAGCCGCAGGCGGGGCTCTGGGGGCGTGGCGATTGGGGGGGGAGCCCCCGGGAGGATCTCCGTATGCGGCTGTCCCAGGACAAGAAGAAGGGTCTGATCGAGCAGTTCAAGGTCCACGAGGGCGACACCGGCTCGCCCGAGGTCCAGATCGCGCTGCTGTCCGAGCGGATCAACGGGCTCACCGACCACTTCAAGACCCACCGGAAGGACCACCACTCTCGTCGCGGCCTGCTGATGCTGATCGGCAAGCGCCGGGGCCTTCTCGAGTACCTGCGCAAGAAGGACTCGGAGCGCTACCGAGCTGTCACGGAAAAGCTCGGAATTCGCAAGTGATCGCGGATCCTGATTGGATCGATCTCCGCTTCGCCCGGCTCGCCCGGGCCCCTCTCGAAGTCGCAACCATCCTAGCTGGAGGACGCTGACCGTATGACACCTCACTCTGTGCAGATTCAGATCAACAACACGCCTCTGTCGATCGAGACCGGCAAGGTCGCGAAGCAAGCCGACGGCGCGGTGGTCGTCCGCTGCGGCGGAACCGTGGTGCTGTCCACCGCGGTGGCCTCGAGGTCGGCCATGGAGGGCCGGGACTTCCTGCCCCTCACCGTGGAGTATCGCGAGCGCTCGTACGCGGGCGGCCGGATCCCCGGCGGCTTCTTCAAGCGCGAGGGCCGACCCGACGAGAAGGAGACGCTGACCTGCCGCCTCATCGACCGCCCGCTCCGCCCGCTCTTCCCCAAGACCTTCCGCAACGAGATCCAGATCATCAATCTGGTCATCTCCGCGGACTCCGAGAACGACCCCGACGTGCTCGCCATGATCGGCTCCTCGGCCGCGATGGCGCTGTCCGGGATCCCGTTCTCGGGTCCGGTGGGGGCGGTGCGGGTGGCCCTGGTGGACGGCAAGCTGGTGGCCAATCCCACCTACAAGCAGGTGGCGGCCTCGCCGCTCGAGCTGGTCATCGCGGGCACGGACGACGCCATCCTGATGGTGGAGTCCGGGGGCAAGGAGGTCAGCGAGGAGCAGATGCTGGAAGCCCTGGCTTTCGGCCACGAGCGCTGCAAGGAGCTGGCGCGGATCCAGAAGGACCTCATCGCCAAGGCGGCCAAGCCCCGCTGGGCCTTCGACGCCCAGGCCGGCGCCGACCCGGCGCTCGAGGCCCGGGTGAAGGAGCTGGCCGCCGCCAAGGTGGCCCAGGCGCTGTCCGTTCACGAGAAGCAGGCCCGCGCCCAGGGCCTCGACGCCATCTTCGAAGAGGTGTTCGCGGCCATCGGCGGCGACGAGGCGGTCCGGGCGAAGGCCCGCGGCTACTTCGAGAAGGTCGAGAAGGCCGAGGTGCGCCGGCTCATCGTCGAGAAGGGCATCCGGGTGGACGGCCGGAGCATCAAGGAAGTGCGCCCGATCTGGAGCGAGGTGGCGTACCTGCCGCGCGCCCACGGCTCGGCCCTCTTCACCCGCGGTGAGACCCAGGCCCTCGTCTCGGCCACGCTCGGCACCAAGGACGACGAGCAGAAGATCGAGTCGTTCGAGGGCAACGGGTATCGCCGCTTCATGCTGCACTACAACTTCCCCTCGTTCTCCACCGGCGAGGTGAAGCGCTTCGGGACTCCGGGCCGGCGCGAGATCGGCCACGGCGCGCTCGCCCAGCGGGCGGTCGAGGCGGTGCTGCCGACCAAGGAGGAGTTCCCCTACACGATCCGGGTGGTGTCCGACATCTTCGAGTCCAACGGCTCGTCCTCGATGGCGAGCGTCTGCGGCGCCTCCATGGCGCTCATGGACGCGGGGGCTCCCCTCAAGGCGCCGGTGGCGGGCATCGCGATGGGGCTGGTGAAGGAAGGCGACAAGGTCGGCATCCTGACCGACATCATGGGCACCGAGGACCACTACGGCGACATGGACTTCAAGGTCGCCGGGACCGAGAAGGGGATCACCGCGCTGCAGATGGACATCAAGATCGGCGGGGTCTCCATCGACATCCTGCGGCAGGCCCTCGCCCAGGCGAAGGAAGCGCGCCTGCACGTGCTGGGGAAGATGGCCGAGGCCATCAAGGGGCCACGGACCGAGCTCTCGCCGCACGCGCCGCGCTTCCTCACCATCAAGATCCGGCCGGAAAAGATCCGCGAGATCATCGGCCCCGGCGGCAAGGTCATCCGCGGCATCCAGGAGAAGACCGGCGCCAAGATCGACGTGGAGGACGACGGCAAGGTGACCGTCTTCTCCCCGAGCAGCGAGGCGGCCCAGATGGCCATCGGCATCATCCAGGACATCTGCCGCGAAGCGGAGCTGGATCGCATCTACGTGGGCAAGGTCAAGAGCATCAAGGAGTTCGGAGCCTTCGTGGAGATCATCCCCGGCAACGAGGGCCTGCTGCACATCTCGCAGATCGCGGAGAGCCGCATCCGCTCGGTGGGCGACGTGCTCTCCGAGGGCGACATCGTCGCGGTCAAGGTGATCGAGATCGACAGCAGCGGCAAGATGCGGCTCTCGCGCAAGGCGGCCCATCGGGACCAGCCCGCCATCGCCGAGCAGGAGAAGCTCAAGATCGCGCCGGGGACGGGCTCCGCTTAGTGGGGTATCGCAAGAGCGCGCTGCCCAACGGCATTCGTCTCGTCACCGAGACGATGCCGCATGTGCGCTCGGTGGCGGTGGGCATCTGGGTGGAGACGGGCTCGCGGCTCGAGCCCGAGCCGCTCGGCGGCATCTCCCACCTGATCGAGCACCTGGTCTTCAAGGGCACCGCCACCCGCTCCGCCGAGGAGATCGCCCGCGCGATCGATTCGGTGGGCGGCCAGATGGACGCGTTCACCGCGAAGGAGCACACCTGCTTCTACGTGAGCGTGCTCGACGAGCACCTGCCGCTGGCGGTGAGCGTGCTCACCGACATCCTGCGGCAGCCCCTGTTCGCCCCCGCCGATATCGAGAAAGAAAAGGCGGTTGTTCTCCAGGAGATCAAGATGGTGGAGGACACCCCCGACGACCTCATCCACGATCTCTTCGCCGAGCGGATCTGGGCCGATCACCCGCTGGGGCGGCCGATCCTCGGGCGCTGGGACGTGGTCAAGGAGTTCGACCGGGACACCGTCCTCGGCTACTTCGAGCGCGAGTACGT
>DATHSW010000362.1:0-19886 GCA_035463855.1 Candidatus Deferrimicrobiaceae bacterium
GATCTCGACCTTGGCGTTCACCCCCACGTCCTTCCACATCGCGGCGATCGCCTCGGACATGGGCTTGTCGTTGGCGGTGTACCCCGAGGTGGTCTCGATGACGACCTCCTCGTTCTTGTAGCCGGCCTTCTTGAGCCGCTCCCGCGCCTCCTTCGGGTTGTAGGCCATCGGCGGCAATGAAGCATCGAAGTGGTTGTCGCCCTTGGCGATGGGCCCGCTCGGCACGATGCCGCGCCCCTTCCACAGCTCCTTCACGATGGCCTCGCGGTCGATGCCGAGCGACAGCGCCTGCTTGACGAGCGGATTGTCGAGCGGCGGGACCTTGCTGTTGACCGCGAGCACGTAGAGCCCGGCGTAGAGCGCGCCCACGACGCGGGTGGAGGCGTTGGCGTTGACGCGGTCCCCCTGGTCGGGCGGCAGCTGGGTGATCACATCCACCTCGCCCTTGAGGAGCGCCGCGATCCGCGGCGCCATCTCGGGGATCGCGCGAAAGATCACGCGGTCCACGTTGATCCGCCCGCCCCAGTAGCCCGGGTTGGCGTCCAGCACCACCTTGTCGTCCTTGGTCCACGACACGAACCGCACCGGTCCCGTCCCCACCGGCTTGGCGTTGAACGTGTCCCCGCCCACCGCCTCCAGGTACTTCTTGGGGACGATCTGGCCGCCGTAGAACGCCAGGCGCGCGGGCAGCAGCGGGTCCGGCTTCTTGGTGTGGATGATCAGGGTCGCGGCGTCGGGCGCCTCGATGCGGTCGATGGTGGTGAACACGGTGGACACGCGGGTCTTCACGTTCGGGTCCCACGTGCGCTCGAGGCTGTACTTGGCGTCCGCCGAGGTGAACGGATCGCCGTTGTGCCACTTCACGCCCTGGCGCAGCTTGAACGCCCACGCGGTCGGCCCCTGCGTCTTCCACTCGGTGGCCAGACCCGGATGGAGCTTGCCGTCCGGATGGCGGCTGACCAGGTTGTCGAAGAGGTTGAACGAGATCCGGATGTCGTTCGAGGAGGTGCTGAAGTGCGGGTCGAACTTCGAGATGTCGCCGCCCTGGGCGACGACCAGCTCCTTCTTCTGGGTGGTCTGGGCCTGGGCGGGTCCGCCTGTGGTCAGGGGCACGCCGGCCGCGGCGCCGAGGGCGGCCGCTCCCTTGAGCAGGTCACGTCGGGTCAGTTCCATGGTGGTGACTCCTCCTCGGTTCGAGCGGCGTCGGTCGAAGGGCTGTGTGCGGTGCGACATTTATAGGGGGTTTCCCCCAGCGTGTCAAGCCGGGCGCCCGGGGGCGAACCCGCGCCAAACATGAGGAATCCAGCCCTCTCCCCTTTGGGGCGAGGGCAGGGTGAGGGGCTCTCCCTGTCCTTACTGGTCGGCGAAATAGCGCCGCTTGATCTCGTGCTCCGAACCCGCCTTGAAGTGCGTCGGCACCCACTCGCGCCAGTCCTCGAAGAGGTCCTGCGGCTTCCACGTGTTGAAGGCCGCCGAGCCGAACTCCTTGATATGCCGAGCAACCGACTCGCGGAATCGATGGTGGGCGAAGATGCGCATGAACTCGCCGAAGTAGATATCCGCCACGCGCTTGTCCCCGCGGATGACGAGCATGTTCTCGTCATTGGTGTTCACGCTCGCCTCGCTCCAGTTGGCGGACCCGGCGAGGGTCACCGGCTTCGAGCCGAGGGGATCGATCAGCATGAACTTCGTATGCACCCAATTGACGTTGACCCCGATGGGATCGGACTCCAGGTGCCAGCCGTCGATCCAGTCCACGAAGATGCGGTTCCCGAGCGCCATGCCGATGTTCCGATGCCGCCGGATCCGCTCGGTGTCCGCGATGGCCGCCGCCCGCGAGGCCTTGGTACCGCCATTGACGTACTTGTCGAGCAGCGCGAACCGCAGCACCCCGTCGTTCTTGTCGTACACCGGCCGAAAGTCCGTGACGATCCCGAAGGGGAACGTCATGAACAGCGGCCGGCCCGGCGCGCTGGCGAGATCGATCCACCAGTCGAACACGCCCCGGCCGCGGTGCGGCGAAAAGACGGGGGTGAGCGCCTCGGACTCCCCGGTCGGCGGAAGGGGGTTCTCGGCTTCGGCCCAGTCCTTCAGCTCACCGGACGCCGGATCCGACTTCAACGCGGTCCAGTAGGCCAGGAAGCGGTCGGCGAGAGCCCGGTCGTGGATCGCGTGCCCGACGTTGAGCTGGCCGTGCAGCGCGTTGCGGCTGAAATTCGTGGAGCCGGTCCACACGTACACCGGCTTCCCGCCCTTGCTGAGCACGATGAACTTGTTGTGCATCAGCTTGGCGTTCTTGCGGGGCACGCAGAGCGACCGTATCTGCGCATCGTCGATCTGTTTGTTGTTCGCCTTGCCGGTGTCGTCGGCCTTCGCGTGATAGATGATCTTGACGTCGGCACCCGCGCGGGAGGCCGCCTTGAAGGCGGCGAGCACTTCGGGCCACTTCATCTCGTAGATCGCCGCCCGGAGACTGTAGGAGTCGTCCTTGGCCCTGGCGATGAACGCGAGCAACCCGGGCAGGAGATCACGCGCCAGCCACGCGTACGCGGGGGCGCCGGCCTCGTCGAGGGACAGCCCGGGGAAGCGCTTCGCGAACGCCTGAGAGGCAATGGCGCCACGATTGAAGTGCACTTCGTGCTTGCCGCCCGACAGCGGCTCGGTATCGATGACGACGGTCGTCCCCGCCTTCTCCGTCAACGCGCCCGCCGTGCCGTACAGGGGAATGACGCGGTAGCTATACCGATAGCCCGGCTTTGCCGAGTAGTCCGCCCACTGAAATGCCTGGAACGGATGCTCACGACTCCTGGCGTCCTCGATGCCGGTGGACGGCCGGACGCTGGCGAACGTCTTGTTGCCTCGGAGCCAGATGGTTTCTTCTTCCGTGAGGTCGGTCCGCTGGATCGCGAACCCCATCAGGCCCTTCGCGTCGGACTCCTTCATGTTCAACGCGAGGAAAACGACGTGCGTCCCGCTGATCGCGCGGACCGTGACGAGCCCCGATACCTTCTTTCGCATACGCCCCCCTTGCTCGGGCAGGAGACTGCCGGGACGGACCGGAGCGTAGGTCGGCCACCGGACAGGCGTCAATCCGATTGTGTGCCTACACGGTCCGCTACCGCAGCCGGAACAGCCGCATCGGCGTCTCCACGTTCTTCAGCTCGCGCACGCCCAGGTCCTCGACGGACAGATCCGAGCCGAGCCGCCGCCGCGTGGTCTCGCTGATCACGATCTCCCCGTCGCCCGCCTGCGCGGCCAGCCGCGCCGCGATGTTGGTGGTCATGCCGGAGGCGGTGTAGGTCCAGCGGGTGCCCGCGCTGCCCTCGATCTTGGTCGCCCCGAGCAGCGCGGGCCCGGTGTTGACCCCGACGTGCATCGCCACCGGCTCGAAGCGATCCGCCAGCTCGGCCCCGATCTCGGCCGCGCGCCGGTGGATGGCGCGCGCCGCCTCCACCGCCGCGCGGGCGTGCGGGCCCTCGTGGAAGATCACCATGAGCCCGTCGCCCGCGGTCTCGTTCACGTCGCCGCCGTGCTCGACGATCTCGTCGAGGAAGGCCCCGAAGTAGCGCTCGACCAGGGAGGCCAGGTCGTCGGGCGGAAGCCGCGAGGACAGCCGCGTGTAGCCGCTGATGTCGGCGAAGAGCACGCTGACGTCGGTCTCCCGCTTCTCCAGCGACGGCGCCTCCGGCGCCTCCTCGATGAGCTGCCGCACCCGGCGCGGCACGAACTTGGCGAGGCTGCCGCGGATGAGCAGGCTGCGCTCGAGCTGCTGCGCGTAGTCGAGCACCTGCCGGTGCACCTCCGCGTTGACCACCGCGACCGCGGCCTGATCGGCGAGCGCCTCCAGCATCTCGAGGTCCTCACCGGTATAGGCGGCCTCCGAGCGCTTCGGCCCCAGGATCAGGAGCCCGCGGACCCGCGCCTGGAAGCGGAGCGGCACCACCACCTCGGCGCCGAGCGCCCGATAGGCACCGAGCGCGGCGCCGGCGTCGCCGCCGAAGCGCGGGTCGGCGGCGAGCTGGTAGCGCGAGAGCGCGCCCGGGGCGGTCTCGAGCGCGGCCAGCACGTCGTGCGGCAGGCCGTCCACGAGCAGCCGGGCCGCCCGCACGTGCATGGACGACTCGATGGTGGTGGTGAGCCGCCGGGTGATCTCGTCGAGATCGAGCAGGGTCGACATCGAGCGCGCCAGCGTGCGCATGGCCTGCGCGTAGTCGTAGCGCTCGCGGAAGAACGTCCGGTCCACCGCCCGCCGCACCCGCTCGCGCAGCGGGTTGAAGAGCAAGACCACCACGAACATGAACCCGGCCGAGAACCACGGCGAGCGCGCGAGGTCGGCCTGCGCGAGCAGCGCGTTGGCCCCGGCCAGGAGGAGCGCGTAGGCGCCGGTGATGAGCCCGGCCAGGCCCGTGTAGATCATCGACCGCCGGATCACCACGGTGGCGTCGAAGAGGCGGTAGCGCACGGTGGCGTAGCCGATCGCGGCGGGGTAGAGCAGCATCAGGGCCGACCCGACCTGCGGATCCACCGGGCTCTGGTAGAGCTGCTGGAGCGGCCAGAGCATCAGGCAGAGCCAGCCGCCCAACCCCATGGCGATGCCCAGCAGGAGCACGGTGGTCTGCTGGTTGATGAGCGGCGAGGCGGCCCGGCGGCGCGTGTCGAGCAGGGCGCCCACCTTGATCGGGAACGACAGCGTGCTGAGCAGCGAGAGCACCGCCGCCGAGGCCGGATACGCCCAGCCGTTCACCAGGAGCGCCGGCGCGAAGGCCCATATCAGGACGAACGCGAGCGCGCCGACCAGCCCGAGCACGGCCGCCACGCGGTAGAGGCGCGGGATCACCCGGTGCCGCTCGAGCCACCGCTCGCGGTCGGCGTTCGCCGGGTACGTGAGGAAGAACACCCAGCCGTGGATGGAGAGCAGCGGGGCGAGGAGCGCGACCAGGACCGCCGCGTAGGCGCGCGGGCCCAGCACCGCCTCGGGCACCGCCACGTTGGAGACCGCCCAGAGGCACATGTAGAGGAGGAAGCGGCGGTTGGGCGCCGCCGCGGGATTCTGCAGGTAGACCGCCGCGCCCACCGCGAGCATGAGGGCGGAGGCCACGAAGTAGACCGCGAAGCGGTCCGCGAGGCGGCTCCAGGTGAGCGTCTGGGGGGCCAGCTCCACGATCGAGCGGCGGCCGGCGCGCTCGACCTCGTAGCGGATGGGGCCGGCGGCCGCGCGCCCGGCAGCGGCGGCCAGGGCAAGCGGCGAGTCGCCGTCCACCGCCACCAGGCGATCGCCCGGGCGCAGGCCCGCCGCCCACGCCGCGGGCTCGACGGGAACCACGTGGTAGTCGGGCGTGGCGAAGAAGCCCGGATAGGGCCGGCCCGCGTCGGCGGCCAGGCCGCCCAGCAACCCCGCCACCAGCGCGAGGCTCGCCGCGACCAGGAGCGTGGAGCGCAGATCCCAGCGGCGCGCCATGCGAGTACTCTATACTGCGACGCTGTGTCCGGGCTCAGCGCCGTGTTCCGGCCCCGCGCCATCGCCGTGGTGGGCGCCTCCGACGATCCCGTCAAGATCGGCGGGCGGCCCCTCGCCTTCCTCCTGCGCCACGGCTACCCGGGCCGCGTCTTCCCGGTGAATCCGGCGCGCGCCACCGTGCAGGGCCTCCCCGCCTTCCCGTCCGTGACCGCGATCCCCGAGCCGGTGGACCTGGCGATCGTGGTGGTGCCCGCGGAGCGCGTGCTCGAGTCGCTCGAGGAGGCGGCGGCCAAGGGCGTGCGCGCCGCCATCGTGTTCAGCAGCGGCTTCGCCGAGGTGGGGGAGGCCGGGCGCGTCGCGCAGGCCCGCCTGCGCGAGCTGGCCGAGCGCACGGGCCTGCGCATCATCGGGCCCAACTGCCAGGGCTTCGCCCACTTGCCCTCGCGGCTCGTCGCCACCTTCGCCTCGCCGTTCCTCGAGCCCGGCCTCGCCACCGGACCGATCGCCATGGTGAGCCAGAGCGGGGCCATGGCCGGGATGATCTACGAGATGGCGCGCGCGGCCGGCCTCGGGCTCAACTACTGGGTGAGCACCGGCAACGAGGCCGACGTGCAGGCGGCCGAGATCCTGGCCGAGGTGGTCGAGGACGAGGAGACGCGGGTGGCCTGCTGCTATCTCGAGGACGTCAAGGACGCGGGGCGCTTCCGCCGGGCCCTGGCGCGGGCGCATCGCCGGGGCGTGCCGGTCTTCGTCCTCAAGTCCGGACGCAGCGCGGTGGGCCGACGCGCGGCGTCCTCGCACACCGGCGCGCTCGCCGGCGAGGACGCGGTCTACGACGCGGTCTTCGCCGACTGGGGCGCGATCCGCTGCGCCGACCCGGCCGAGCTGCTGGCGCTGCCGCAGGCCTTCCTGCGCTATCGCGCAGCCGGCCGGCGCGTCGCCATCCTCTCCAACTCGGGCGGTCTCGGCGTGCTGTCCGTGGATCTCTGCGTGGATCTCGGCCTGGTCCCGGCGGAATTCTCCCCGGAGACCACCGCGGCGCTGCGGGGGGCGCTGCCGGACTTCGCGGCCGCGGCCAACCCGGTGGATCTCACCGCGCAGATGCTGACCGACCCCGGCATGCTCACGCGCGTGCTGCCCGCGCTCGAGGCCGACCCGGGCGTGGACGCGATCGTCTTCCAGATCGCGCTGCTCGGCGCGGCGACCGATCTGGGCCGGCTGGTCGCGGACGTGGCCCGGGTGGCCGGCTCCACCGGCAAAGTCGTCGCGGTGAGCTGCCCGCAGCGCCCGGTGGTGGAGGCGTTTCGCGCGGGCGGCGTGCTCGCCTTCGACGACGCCAGCGTGGCGCTTCGCTCGCTGGCCTGCCTGGCCCAGGCCACGGTACGGCGCGCGCGCTGGCTGGATCGCGCGACCCGCGAGGCGCCCGCCCCACCCGCGCCGCCGACCCTGCCGGCCGGCAAGCCCGGCGAGGCCTTCCTCAACGAGTGGGAGAGCCAGCGGCTCCTGGCCCCGTTCGGGCTGCCGCTGGTGGACACCGTCTTCGTCACCGCCGCCGCGGCCGCACCCGACGCGGCCGACCAGCTCGGCTACCCGGTGGTGGTGAAAATCTGTGCGGCCGCCCTGCCCCACAAGTCGGACGTGGGCGGGGTGGCCCTCGGGCTCGGGGACCGCGCGGCGGTCGCGGAGGCCTGCCGCCGCATCGAGGCGAACGTGCGCGCCGCCGCGCCCGGCGCCGGCATCGAAGGCTTCCTCGTGCAGCGGCAGGCCCGCGGCGCGCTCGAGCTGGCGCTGGGCGTGAAGACGGATCCGATCTTCGGCCCGGTCGTGCTGGTGGGCTCGGGCGGCGTGCTCATCGAGGTGCTGCGCGACTTCCGGCTGCTCCTGCCCCCGATCGACGCGGCCGCCGCCGAGGAGGCGCTGCGGAGCCTGCGGATCGGGCCGCTCTGGGACGGGGTGCGCGGCGGCGCACCGCTCGACCTGCCCGCCGCCGTCGAGCTGCTGCAGCGCCTGGGCGAGGCCGCGCGCGGCCTCGGCGCGGTGGTCAGCGAGATCGACCTGAACCCGGTCCTGGTAGGCCGGCGCGGCGAGGGTATCACCGTCCTCGACGCGCTGGTGCGACGCTAGCGCGCCTCAGGCCAGCGCCGCCGCGCCCGCGGCCGCGCACTCCTGGTCCTGCTCACCGGTGCCGCCGCCACAGCCGATCGCGCCGATCACGCGCCCCTTCACCACGATGGGCACCGCGCCGTGACTGGCCAGGAGCTGGCCGGGAATCGCGCTGCCCACCTGGGACCAGAACGCCGAGCCCTTCTGCACGCGGTCGGCCAGCTCGGCGGTCGACATGCGGAAGTTGGCCGCGGCCACCGCCTTGGCCCGCGAGGTCTCGGGCGTGAAGAACCCCGTCCCGTCCCCGCGCGAGCACAGCACCAGCCGTCCCGCCTCGTCCACCACCGTGATCGTCATCGGGGTCCCGAGGGTCTTGGCCTTCTCCCGCGCCGCGCGGGTCGCGCGCTCGGCCATCTCCAGCGTGAGCTCGATCATGCCGGCCACCTTTCTCGCATCAGGGACGAGGAGATCCTGCGATCGCGCCCGCATTGAATCCCGACCGCCGCGCGCTGTCAACGTCTCCCGGGCTCGGGGAGCCGGTCGAACCCGGCGAGTGACAAATCCCGGGGCCCGCACGGCCCATAACGGGGCGCATGACTATAGGTGGGGCTCGCGCGGGTGGCCGGGCCGCAGGGAAAGTGCTTGAAAGAACGAGGCTCTGTATCCTATGCTCACGAGTGACGCGCCATGGCACTGGCCTTGCTCCGCTTGGTGCCGGCGCGCGTCGGCCGCGACGAGCGCGCCCTGAGCGACACCAGCCGCAACTCGGGAGGAACACGGATCGTGCGCTTCGGATTCGGGATGCGATCGGCGGCGATGCTGTTGGCGGTCTCGGCCCTGGCCCTGACGGGCTGCGGCACCCTGTCCGGTGGGCTGCACAGCGAGTCGTTGATGGCCGCGACCGCCGGCCTCGTCGCGCCGACCGATCCCGATCAGCCGGTCGCGGCCGCCCTGGCTCCCGAGCAGCAGCCGACCGGCGTCGCCGTCGAGCCGCGCGCGGGCGAGCAGGTGATGGTGGCGACGGTGGCGTTCCGCCCGGCCTCCTTCGAGCTGCTCCAGCCCGGCGCGCAGCCCTCGTACATGGTGGCCTCGGTCGGCCCGCTCGTGGTCGCGCAGGCGCCGGCGTGGATGATGGCCCAGGCGCGCGCCGCCGATCCGGTGGTGCCCGCGGACGGCATCCTCGAGGAATACGATCCCTGGGAGCCGTTCAACGAGAAGATGTTCACGTTCAACTACAACATGGACAAGTACGTGCTCAAGCCGGTCGCGAAGGGCTACAACTTCGTGATGCCCGACCGGGCCCAGCAGATGATCGACAGCGGCTTCGACAACCTGCTGGTCGTCCAGCGGGTCGTCAACAACATGCTGCAGTGGCGCCCCAAGGGCGCGGGGGCCGAACTGGGCCGCTTCCTGATCAACAGCACGCTTGGCATCGGCGGGCTCTTCGACATCGCCAAGCAGGAGTTCGGTCTGCAGAAGACCCGCACCGACTTCGGCCAGACCCTCGGCATCTGGGGCCTCGGGCCCGGGCCGTTCCTGGTCCTGCCGTTCATGCCGCCGCTCACCGTACGGGACGGGATCGGCACCGCGGTGGACGGGGCCATGGATCCGCTCAGCTACGTGCTGCCGTTCATCTGGACGCGGCTCGGGATGAAGGTCGGGAGCACGATCAACGACCGGTCGCTCAACCTGGATCTCTACCAGGGCTTCGAGGAGACCACGGTCGATCTCTACAGCGCGGTGCGGAACGGCTATCTCCAGCGCCGCGAGAACATGATCAAGGGCCCCGCACCGTATTAGCTGAGCCGGCGCTCCACCTGCAGCACCCTTCCCCGTAGTTTTCCCATCCGCTGACGCGGCGCGTGCAGAATCCCGGAGTCTTTTTTTGTTGACAGGATTCGACGGGCCGCAATATGTTGGGGTCCGCTTTCGGTACACACACTATATATGCACAAGAGTTCACAGCACGCGGTCCCCAGCACCGACGCTCTCGCGTCTCTGCAGCCCGCCTTCCCCGTCTGACGCAGGCCGTGTCCATGGATCGAGCAAGGTCGTGGTTTGGCCAGCGTTGTTCAGCACTTCTTAGGAGGAGATCATGAGAGTAGGCCGGCGGTTCACCAGAGAAGGCCAGAGTCCCTACGCGGGCATGCAATTCGACCAGCGAGTGTCGGAGATCAAGAATCCCGACGGCTCCACGGTCTTCCGCCAGGAGGGGATCTCGGTGCCGGCCGGGTGGTCCGCGGTGGCCACGGACATTCTCGCCCAGAAGTACTTCCGGAAGTCCGGGGTGCCGCAGTATGCCCCGGACGGCAAGCCGCTCCTGGATCGCGACGGGCGGCCGGTCCTGGGGGGTGAGCGCGATGCCCGGCAGGTCTTCCACCGCCTGGCGGGCTGCTGGATGCACTGGGGGGAGAAGTACGGCTATTTCGACACCCCGTCCGACGCGCGGGCCTTCTACGACGAGCTGTGCTACATGCTGGCGGCCCAGATCGCGGCTCCCAACTCGCCCCAGTGGTTCAATACCGGGCTCCACTACGCCTACGGGCTCTCGGGCCCGGCCCAGGGCCATCACTTCGTGGACCCGGACACCGGGATCCTCACGCGGGCCAGCTCCGCGTATGAGCGGCCGCAGCCGCATGCCTGCCAGCCCTATCACGCCCTGGTCTCGACGCCTGACGGGCCCATCGCGATCGGCCAGATCGTGACCAAGAACCAGATCGGGCTCGAGGTCTACGACGGCCGCGACGAGGGCGCCGGCACGACCCGGGTGGTGGCGGTCAAGGAGAACGGCGAGAAGGCCGTGTTCCGCATCGAGCTCCGCAACGGCGTCACGGTCGAGGCCACCGGCGACCACCTGGTGTACGCGATCGCCAACGGCGTGGGCGCGTGGCGCCGGGTGGACGAAGTGGAGCCGGGCGCGGCGCTCCGGCTGTCCACCCGGACCGAGGTCCGCCGGGCCTCGCAGGAGCCAGATGTGGACGAGGCGGCGCTGGTCGGGTGGCTGCAGGGCGACGGCTTCGTGGGCCAGGACGGCCTCGGAACCGATCACAGCCTGGCCATCGAGTTCACCACCATCGACAAGGACGAGCTCGACTTCATCGTCGAGCGGGTGCACCGCGTCTTCGACGGGGTGCACTACCACGTCCGCTCCATGGAGACGCGCACCCCGGGCCTCGACATCCACCGGATCCGCCTCTACGGCGAGCGGCTGCGGCCCTTCGTGGACAAGTACGGCCTGCTCCGCTCGAGCGCGGACCACGCGGTGCCCGGCACCATCCTGCGGAGCGGCCGTGAGGCCCAGGCCGCCTACCTGCGCGCCCTCTTCCAGGCCCAGGGGGCGGTGCGGCTGCGGTCGTACTGGACCCGTCTGGCCGATGTCACGCTCAGCACCACCTCGGCTCCCCTGGCGCACGGCGTGCAGGCGCTGCTGCTCAACCTCGGCGTCTATTCGAGGGTCGGGCGCGGCCCGGAGACCCGGGAGAGCCGCCGCACCCCCTACGTCATCTCCATCGTCCACGCGGAGGCGCGGGCCCGGTTCCGGGAGCTGATCGGCTTCGTCTCCGACGACAAGCGCGAGAAGCTCGACACCGCCTGCTCCGACCAGTTCGCGGGCCGACGACTGGCCTCGCTGCGGGACGAGACGGTGGTGCGGGTGGAGTGCGTCGGCGTGCAGCCGGTGTTCGACATCCAGACCGAGAGCGGGCAGTACCTGTCCAACAACGTGATCGTCCACAACTGCTTCATCCAGTCCGTATCGGACGATCTGGTCAACGACGGCGGCATCATGGACCTCTGGACCCGCGAGGCCCGCATCTTCAAATACGGCTCGGGCAGCGGGACCAACTTCTCCAACCTGCGCGGCGAGAACGAGCCGCTATCGGGCGGCGGCAAGTCCTCCGGCCTGATGTCGTTCCTGCGCATCGGCGACCGCGCGGCGGGCGCCATCAAGTCGGGGGGGACGACCCGGCGCGCCGCCAAGATGGTGATCCTCAACCTCGACCACCCGGACATCCTCACCTTCATCCGGTGGAAGGTGGTGGAGGAGCAGAAGGTGGCCGCGCTGGTCAGCGGCTCGCGCATGACCAAGCGGCGCCTCCAGGCGGTGCTGAGCGCGGTGCGCACGCCGGCCGGCCTCGAGGCCGACCCGCGCAAGAACCCGGCCCTCCGCTCGGCGGTGCGGGAAGCGCGCGCGGCCCTGGTCCCCGAGGGCTATGTCCAGCGCGTGCTGCTCCTGGCGGCCCAGGGCGTGCGCGAGATCGACTTCCCGGAGTACGACACCGATTGGGACAGCGAGGCCTACTACACGGTCTCCGGGCAGAACTCCAACAACAGTGTGCGGGTGCCCAACACCTTCTTCGACGTGCTGGCGCGCCGCGGCCAGTGGGAGCTCAAGCGCCGGACCGACGGCAGGAGCGCGGGCTCCATCCCCGCCGAGCAGATCTGGGACGAGATCGCGCACGCGGCCTGGGCCTGCGCCGACCCCGGGGTGCAGTACGACACCACGATCAACGAGTGGCACACCTGCCCCGAGGACGGGCGCATCAACGCGAGCAACCCCTGCGTGACCGGCGACACCCTGGTCGCCACCGCGGAAGGCTGGCAGCGCATCGACGCGCTGGTGGGCAAGACCGCGCGGATCATCGGGGCCGACGGCCAGCCCCATCTGGTGAGCCGGATCTTCCCCACCGGCCACAAGCCGGTCTTCGACCTGCGGACCCGCCTGGGCTACCAGGTGCGGATCACCGGCGACCACCGGGTGCTCACGGTGGGCCGCGGCGACGTGGCGGTGGCCGACCTGACGGTGGGCAACCGCCTCGTGCTCCGGGGCCCCGGCTTCGGCCGGCGCGCCCTCGCCACCGATCTCGCGCTGGGCATCGGGGTGGCGGTGGCGGAAGGCTACCTCACGCAGTCGGTCATCAACGGCCGCGCGCAGGAGTCCCTCGTGCTCACCACCGACGCCGGTGAGGCCCCGGTGCTGGCCGCCGTCGCGGATGCGGTCCACGCCGGGCGCGCCGCGCTCCAGGCGGTGGGCGGGGTGGGACGGCAGGCCGGCACCGGCGTGATCACCCGCAGCGCCGCCACCGCCCGCCTCATGCTGACCGAGGCTTCCGCGGTGGCGCTCTTCCGTGAGCTCGCGATCCTCGACGAGGGCGCCGCGGCCATCCGCTTCGCCCCCGCCGTCTTCGATCTGGACCGGCCGGCCCTGGCCGGGGTGCTCCGCGGCCTGTTCACCGCGGATGCCACCGTGGCCAACTACGGCGAGCAGTCGCGCTACATCTCGCTCGACTCGACCTCGCTCGAGCTGCTGCGCCAGACCCAGCTCCTGCTGCTCGCCTTCGGCATCAAGGCACGGCTCTACGAGGACACCCGCCTCGCCGAGGCGACGGCGGCGCGGCCGCATCCGACCCACTCGCTGCGGATCAGCCGGGCCTCCTGCCCGCTCTTCGAGCAGGCGGTCGGCTTCCACGCCGCGAGCCCGAAGGCGGAGGCCCTGGCCCGGCTCAACGACGAGGAGGCGGTGGCCGCCGAGGACCTGACCGACGAGGTGGCGGCGATCGAGCCCGCGGGAGAGGCCGACGTCTTCGACCTGACCGAGGAGGCCACCCACCACTTCGTGGCGGGCGGGCTCGTCGTGCACAACTGCTCGGAGTATCTCTTCCTCGACGACACCGCGTGCAACCTCGCCTCCATCAACCTCGTGAAGTTCCTCCGCGAGGACGGCACCTTCGACGTGGACGGCTTCCGGCACGCCTGCCGTCTCTGGACCGCGGTACTCGAGATCAGCGTGTTGATGGCGGCCTACCCGAGCCCGGCGATCGCCCAGCGGAGCTGGGACTTCCGCACCCTGGGCCTGGGCTACGCCAACATGGGCACCGTGCTCATGCGCCGGGGCATCCCCTACGATTCCCCGGAGGCCACCGCCATCTGCGGCGCGCTGACCGCGATCATGTGCGGCGAGGCCTACGCGACGTCGGCGGAGATGGCGCGCGACCTCGGCCCCTTCCCCGGCTACCAGAAGAACCAGGCCTCCATGCTGCGCGTGATGCGCAACCACCGGCGGGCCACCTACGCGGCGGCTCCGGTGGAGTACGAGGGCCTCAGCATCACGCCGCTCGGGATCGATCCGGCCCACTGCCCGGCCCCGCTGCTGGGGGCCGCGCGCGAGACCTGGGACCGGGCGGTCGGGCTCGGCGAGCAGTTCGGCTACCGCAATGCCCAGGTCACGGTGCTGGCGCCCACCGGCACCATCGGGCTCGTCATGGATTGCGACACCACCGGCATCGAGCCCGACTTCGCGCTGGTCAAGTTCAAGAAGCTGGCGGGCGGCGGCTATTTCAAGATCATCAACCAGAGCCTGCCCCTGGCGCTGGAGACGCTCGGCTACACCCCGGGCGAGATCGAGGACATCGTGGCCTACTGCGTGGGCAAGAAGACGCTGCGCGGTGCGCCCGCCGTCAACCACGACACGCTGCGGGCCAAGGGCTTCGACGACGCGGGGCTCGCGCAGATCGAGGCGGCGATCGAGACCGCCTTCGACATCACCTTCGCGTTCAACGCCTGGACGCTCGGCGAGGGCTACATCGCCTCCCGGCTGGGCCTCAACGAGGCGCAGCTCGCCGAGTGGAACGGCAACCTGCTCCGCGCCCTGGGGTTCACCCCCGCCGAGATCGACGCGGCCAACGACTACTGCTGCGGCACCATGACGGTGGAGGGCGCGCCGCACCTCAAGGCGGAGCACCTGCCCGTCTTCGACTGCGCCAACCGCTGCGGCAAGAAGGGCGTGCGCTTCATCGCCACCGAGGCGCACATCCGCATGATGGCGGCGGCCCAGCCCTTCATCTCGGGCGCCATCAGCAAGACCATCAACATGCCGCAGGACGCCAGCATCGAGGACGTCAAGTGGGCCTACGACCTCGCCTGGCGCGGCATGCTCAAGGCGGTGGCGCTCTACCGCGACGGCTCCAAGCTCTCCCAGCCGCTCAACTCCACCACCGACGAGGAGGAGGAGCAGGCGGCGGCCGCGGACGTGGAGGCGGTGGCCGAGAAGATGACCGAGCGGGTGGTCACCCAGTACCTGCGCGAGCGGCACCGCCTGCCCGACCGCCGCTCCGGCTACACCCAGAAGGCGGTGGTGGGCGGCCACAAGGTCTATCTCCGCACCGGCGAGTACCAGGACGGGTCGGTCGGCGAGATCTTCCTCGACATGCACAAGGAAGGGGCGGCCTTCCGCTCCCTGATGAACTGCTTCGCGATCGCGATCTCACTCGGGCTGCAGCACGGCGTGCCGCTCGAGGAGTTCGTGGACGCCTTCGTCTTCACCCGGTTCGAGCCCAACGGCATGGTGAAGGGCAACGACCGCATCAAGATGTCGACCTCGGTGATCGACTACGTCTTCCGCGAGCTCGCCATCACCTACCTCGGGCGCACCGATCTCTCGCACGTGCCCGACGAGGATCTGCGCGCGGATGCCATCGGCAGCAAGCCCGGGGAGGGGCCGGTGGCGGCCACGCCGTCGCCGGCCATGATCGCGGCCCCCGAGCCGGCGCCGGCCGCGCGGCCGGCCGTCGCCCCGACGTCGGCGCGGGCCATCGTCCCCATGAGCGGGGGCAGCGGGCCGGTGGCGGGCCTGAAGATGCTCTCGGCCTCCGAGATGGCCCGGCTCAAAGGCTACGAGGGCGATCCGTGCGGCGACTGCGGCCAGTTCACGATGGTGCGCAACGGCACCTGTCTCAAGTGCATCACCTGCGGCACCACCACCGGCTGCTCGTAGGCCTGACGGCCGCCGCCCCCTCACCCGGCCCTCTTCCCCTCACGGGGGAGAGGGTTCTTCATTGTCCCTCTCCTCGCTGGGGAAAGGGCCGGGGTGAGGGGGCGCTCCGATGATGACTACCCGCTGGCCCGAGGCCCGCGCCCCGCGCGGCATGGTGGCGACCCCGCATCTCCTCGCCACGCAGTCCGGCGTGGCCATGCTGCGGGCGGGCGGCAACGCGCTCGACGCGGCCATCGCGGCGGCGGCCACCATCGCGGTGGTCTACCCGCACATGAACGGCCTGGGCGGCGACAACGTGTGGCTCATCTACGACGCGCGCCAGCAGCGGCTCCGCGCGCTCTGCGCGGTCGGCCGCGCCGCCCGCGCGGCGAGCATCGACTGGTACGCGGCGCGCGGCATCACGGGCGCGATTCCCGCGCGCGGCGGGCCGGCCGCGGTCACGGTGCCCGCGGTGGTGGACGGCTGGTGGCAGGCCCACGAATACAGCCGCGGCGCGATGGGCTCGCCGATCGGCTGGAAGGCGCTGCTGGCCGACGCGATCCTCTACGCGCGCGAGGGCTTCGCCGCCTCCGACGGCCAGCGCACCCCGCCGCCGCGCGAGCCCGATCTCTTCACCGAGCGGGCGCCCGAGGAGATCCGCCGCTGGCTCTGGCCCCTCTACCACCCGGACGCGCTCCGGCGCGGGCCGCTGGTGCAGCGCGATCTGGCCCGCACGCTCGAGGCGGTGCGCGACGGGGGCGTCGAGACCTTCTACCGCGGCGAGGTTGGCCGGCGCCTCGTGGCGGCGGCCGCGGCGGCGGGCAGCCCGCTCGGCGTCGAGGACCTCGCCGAGCACCGGTCGGACTGGATGGAGCCGCTGCGCATCCCGTACGCGGAGGGGCAGGTCGCGAGCTTCCCGCCGCCGACCCAGGGGCTCTCGGCACTCGCGGTGCTGGGCATGGCCGAGCGCTTCGACATGGCGGCGCTGCCCGAGGCCGACTACATCCACGTCCTGGTGGAGGCGACCAAGCTCGCCTTCGAGGACCGCGACCGGTACCTCACCGATCCGGCTCACATGCGGGTGGGCCCCGCCGAGCTGCTCGCTCCCGAGCGTCTCCAGGCGCGCGGCCGCCTGATCTCGCGCGCGCGCGCCCGCCCGCCCCAGCCCGCCGCGCCCGCGGGTGGCGACACCATCGCGCTGGTCACCGTCGACCGGGAGGGCAATGCGGTCTCCCTGATCCAGTCGCTCTACTTCACCTTCGGGTCCGGGCTCCTGGCCGGCGACACCGGCGTGGTGCTCCAGAACCGGGGCTCGTTCTTCTCGCTCGATCCGGGGCACGTCAACGCGCTCGCGCCGGGCAAGCGCACCATGCACACCCTGATCCCCTCGATGTATCTGGAGGGCGGCCGCCCGCGCCTGGTCTACGGGACCATGGGCGGCGAGGGCCAGCCGCAGACCCAGGCGGCCATCCTCACGCGGCGGCTGTTCCGGCGGCTCGGCACGCAGGCCGCCGTCGAGGCACCGCGCTGGCTCTACGGCCGCACCTGGGGGACGGCGACGCGGGCGCTGAGCCTGGAGGGGCGCTACCCGGCCGAGCTGGCGCGGGAGCTGGCCGGGCGCGGGCACGAGGTGGCGATGGGCGAGGGGTGGGATGACCTGTTCGGCCACGCGCACGCCATCTGGGTGGCGCCGGAGGGCGCCGGCTTCGCCGGCGGGTCGGACCCGCGGGCGGACGGAGGGGCGCTGGGGTTCTAGGCGTTCCCGCCGGCCAGGGCCTTGTAGAGCTCGAGGCCCACCTGGGAGAGATCGGACCGGGTCTCGATCGGCAGCCCGGCAACCGTCCACGCCCCGAGCCCGCCCTTCAAGATCCTCACGTCCTTGAAGCCCATCTTCCTGAGGTCGCGCGCCACCCGGGCGCTGGTGTCTTCGTCGGGTCAGGTGCAGTAGGCCACCACGGGCCGCGTGGTGTCGAGGTCGAGACCGGCCAGGCTGTTGGCCAGGTCCTCGGGTGCCACCCGCAGCGAGCCGGGGATCTTGAGCGGGAGCTTCTCGTACGAGTCGGCGCTGCGCGCGTCGAGGATGGTCGGCAACTTGCCGCTCTCCATCATCCGCACGACCTCGAAGGGCTGCACCCGGTAGCGGTTCCGGTTCCAGCGATGCAGCCACTGCCCCCCGAAGCCCCCCGCGCTCACCAGGGTCACGCCGATGGCCACCCAGAACCACGGGAAGGGCTTGGGGGGCGGGTTCTTCACGAGCTCCCGCGCCTCCGCCAGCTTGCGCCGTACGTCGGGCAGGTTCGGGTGGAGCTTGTCGGCCTCCTCGAAGCGGCGCAGCGCGCCCGGGTAGTCCTCTCCGTAGAAGGCGGTCAGGCCCGCATACCACACGTCGTTGAACTTGCTGCCCCCGTTGACCTTCACCGGGGTGCCGCGCACGAAGTCAGCCACCGCCGCCGACGGGATGAGGAAGTTGAAGCCCTGCACGATGCTGCCCTCGGCGCCCGGGGACAGGGAGACGAAGGTGAGCACCCCGACCACGGTGCCCCGGGAATTCACCGCCGGGCCGCCTGAGTTCCCAAAGGAGGCCGGCGCATCGGTCTGGATGAGCGGATTGTTGCTCGCGTCCGCCTGAATCGCGGACACCGCGCCGTTGGTCACCGGGGGCTCGACCATGGTGGACTTGCTGAGCAGCTCGTGCGAGAGCACGACCCCGGGGAAGCCGATGATGTGCACGGCGTCGCCGATCTGGACGCTCCGGGAATCGGCCAGGCTCAGCACCGGGAAAGCCTCCCCCGGGACCTTGAGGAGGGCGAGGTCCTTTGCCGACATCTCGCTGACCGGGGGACTGTACTTCTTCACCTCGGCCTTGAGCCGGCCCTTGGCGGTGACCACGAAGATCTGGGGCTGGAGGTTGACCTTGGTGGTCGGCAGGACGGTGTCGAGCAGCCTGCGCTTGGCCGCCTCCTCGGCGTCCGGCCGATCGCCCGGCTGTAACCCCATCCGCTTGAGCACCTGGGGTAGGCAGGCGGTGGTCACCGCCCGCTGGGCCTGCTGGTTCGCCAGCCAGCGGGGCGGCTCATGGGCGGGCTGGACCACGTGCCCGTTGGTGATCAGCCAGCCATCGGCGTCGAGGAACCAGCCGGTGCCGGTCTCCCGGAAGACGGGCGGGGTGATCTTCTGGGGCCCGGATCCGCAGTCAAGGGTGACCTCGGAGGCCACCTCGGCCACCACCAGCACCACCGCCGGCTTGGCGCGCTGGAGGCCCTCCTGAACGGTGATCGGCTTCTGGGCGGAAGCGGCGGCGGGGAAGGAGGCGGCGGCCATGAGGACGGCCGCCCCGAACAGCGCTGAACGCAGTATCATAGGCCCACTGCAGGCCATTCTACACTGAGACTGGAGCCATGAGCCGCCCGATCGGAGAAGTGCCGACCAGGACGTTCCAGCCCGGCGACGTGATCTTCCGCGAGGGCGACGACGCCAAGGGCGAGGCGTTCATGGTGCACGTCGGCCGGGTGGAGATCCGCAAGCACATCGGGGGCGAGGAGCGCCTGCTCCGCACGCTCGCCAAGGGCGAGCTGCTCGGGCACATCGCGCTGTTCCGCAACGCGCCGCGCTCCGCCACCGCGATCGCCGCCGACGCGGTCACGCTCATGGTCATTCCCGCCAACCGCCTCGATCACCTCGTGCGGGCGAATCCCGCGCTCGCGCTGGCGCTGATCCGCGACCTGGCTGCCAACATGCTCGCCGCGGAAGACCGGCTGCGCGAAGTCGAGGACCGCCAGGCGAAGAAGTAGCCGCTCAGCCCGCGGCGAGCCCGAAGGTCTCGGCCGCCACGCCCGCGACGTGGCGCCCGATGGCCAGCGACGCGGTCGCGCCCGGGGAGGGCGCGTTCACCACGTGCACGGCGCCCGCCGTCACGCTGATCTTGAAGTCGTCCACCAGCGAGCCGTCCGGAGCCACCGCCTGCGCGCGCACCCCCGCTCCGCCCCGCTCGAGATCGGCCGTCGCGATGTCGGGCACCAGCTTCTGCAGCGAGCGCACGAAGGCCGCCTTGCTGGCCGAGCGGTACATCTCGAAGGCCCCGACCCGCCAGTACTTGCGGGCCATGTGCCAGAAGCCCGCGTAGCCGAGCGTGCCCAGGAGCTCGGCGGGCCGGACGGTGCCGAGGGTGTAGCCCTCGCGCGCGAAAGCGAGCACCGCGTTGGGTCCCGCCTCCACGTCGCCGTGGATGGTGCGGGTGAAGTGGACGCCCAGGAACGGGAACTCGGGATCCGGCACCGGGTAGATGAGCCCGCGCACGATCGAGCGCCGCTCCGGCCGCAGCATGTAGTACTCGCCGCGGAACGGGATGATCCGCACCTCCGGGGTCACCCCCATCAGCGCGGCCACGCGGTCGGAGTGCAGCCCGGCGCAGTTGACGAGATGCTTCGCCTCGACCGCGCCCTGCGCGGTCTCGAGCACGAGCGCGCTCCCCTGCCGCCGGATGGCGGTCACCCCCGCGCCGGTCAGGATGCGCACGCCGCGCTGCCGGAGCAGCTCGGCCATCTTCCCCACCACCTGGCCGTAGTCCACGATCCC
>DATHSW010000363.1:0-8982 GCA_035463855.1 Candidatus Deferrimicrobiaceae bacterium
ATCGGCGCGGCCCAGGACCCAGCGGAACTGGGCGATGGCTTCCGGCCGCTTGTCCAGGAACGAGTAGGCCGTACCCAGCGCGAAGTGGGGACGGATCCCCTCCGGCTCGAGATCGACCGCTTGCCGGTACTTCTCGACGGCTCCGGGGTAGTCGCCCTTGGCCAGGAGCGCGTCCCCCTCCGCCAAGGCCTGGGCCACTGGCGCGGCGGGGGCGGGGGCGTGGGACACCGGCGCCTGCTGACAGGCGGCGAGCAGGAGCGCCGCGGCCAGGACGAGGACCCGACCCATGGCTAGTTCTCGCGGTACACGGAGACGCGCGTGTTGTAGAGACCGCGCAGGGCCAGGTCGATACCCTCCTTGCCATACCGCAGCTTCATGGTGGCGGCCTGGTTGAGGAACTCGAAGTAGCCACCGACCTCGGAGGCGTTGGTCTCGTTCCCGATGATGGCCCCGCGGATCTCGGTGTTGCTGCCCCCGCGGAAACCGGCCCCGACGTTGCGCCCGGAGACGATCACGATGCCGTTCCACTGGAACTGACCCGACTGGAAGAACGACATGTCCGCATCCTCCACGACCAGGATGCCGTATCCGGTGATCGGCTGGCTACCGTTCACGGCCAGGCCGATGAAGTTGGAGTTCGGATCGAACTCGCCCTTGACGTAGACCATGGCCGGCGACGTGGAGGTGCCCAGGTTCACGGTCTTGTTGATCGCGCTGCTGCCCGAGCAGGCGCTGTTGTTGTTCGTGATGGTGACCACGTTGGCGGTGCCGGTCGCGTTCATCCGAAGCCCTTCCGGCTTGCTGGAGCCGCCGCTCGAATACTGGCAGGCCTGGGTGCTGTTGAGGATCTGGGTCATCGGATTCGCGGCCAGGTTGTTGAGGAACGTCTGGACCACCGTCGGGTTCAGGGACGTGTCCTCCTCGATGGTGTTGAGGCCGGTGGTGAGCGTCCCGGAGTTGTTCTTGCCCTGGACGTAGCCCTGCTTGGCCGCGGTGTTGAACCCCGCCTCCGCGTTGGCTTCGTAGCTGAGGCCCGTGTTGGACTGAGTGCCGGTGTAGGTGGCGATCCCGAACTTGAGCGCGGCGGTCCCGCTGGGCGAGCTGCTGTCGGTGAGCCGCCAGTCCCGCCCGTCGATGGCGTAGCAGCCTGAGCACGGGGGCGCATTGCTGTACGTGTCGGTCTGGACGCCCGGCAGGCTCAGTGCTGCGTTGATGCCCAGATTGCCCCGCTGGATGACCGCGGTGACGCTCCGGACGGCCGCGTTGAAGGTGCCGGTCGAGGTCACGATCACGAACCCGTTGACGTCCGGGTTCCAGGCGCCGTCGCGGGTGTTGTTGGTGCCGATCAGCGCCAGATCACCCGCGATCGTGTCGCGATCGTTCCGCAGCGTGACGCCGAACGTCCCCTCCGCGGCGGTCAGGCCCGGCAGGGTCTGGTTCGTGGCCAGGACGCGGCAGGTGAAGCCCGAGCCACAGGCCCCGTTGGTCGTCATGGTCCCGCCGAGCAGGGTGGTGCCGTTCAGGTCGTTGTTGCCGATCTGGGTGCTCATCGCCCACTCCAGGCCGGACTCCGCGAGCTGACGCGCCCGTGCCCCGTCGGAGAGGTTGCGGGAGATCTGCGGCTCCACCGACCCCAGCGACATGAAGGTGATGGTGAGCATCGTCAGGACCATCAGCAGGATCATCGCGAGGGGCAAGGCCACCCCGCGCTCGTTTCGCATGAGATTCCACATGGCGTTCATACCGACCTCCCCTCGGAGACTTGGATCATCGATTCCGGAGCCGGACCCGGTCCATCATGGTGACGTAGGCGCCCTGGCTGGCGGTCTGGGCGGTGACGGTGATCGCGACGGTACGGATGTCCGCGGGCGTCGTGGTCGCGGTGCCGTCTTCCGCGAGATACGAGAAGGTGGCCCCGGTGATGCCGGATGCGATCGTGACCGGGCTCCCATCGACTCCCATCTCCCGCCGGGTCAGGGCGCCGCCCGAGAACGAATAGATCACGCGCTCGCCCCGGGTGCCCTGCAGCGGGTCGGTCACCGTGCCGGTGGCCGCGCTGGCGCCGTCGCCGTCCCAGTCGTACTGCAGCGTGAACGTCGACGACGTCGCCCCGGTCCCGATCGCGTCGAAGGGGTAGCAGGGGGCCGCCGCGCAGGTGGCCGGATTCGTGTCGGGGTTCCGGGGGTAGTATCCCGCCTCCCGGATCTCCTTGACCATTCGCTCGATCGCGACACGCACGGTCTGCTGCGCGTCCACCTGGGTGGTGCCGAACCAGTAGGCCTGCTGGCCGCTCATCACCAGGCCCAGCAGACTCGCCATTACGATCCCGACGATGGCGCAGACGACCAGCATCTCCGCCAGGGTGAAGCCCCGCTCGCTATTCATGGGCTCGCCTCGGCTCATCGGTTCGCCAGGAAGATGGACAGGGAGACCACGCGCTCGGTCGTGAGCACGCCCCGACCGGTCACGGGCAGGTAGAAGACCGACACGTCCACGCGGGCGCCGTTGGCGCCGCCCGGGTTGTTCGTGATCGTCGTCGTCCGGCGATACCGGGGCGGCGCGCCGGCGATCGTGCCGTAGGCCTCGCTCGCCGGCAGGTTGGTGGTCGTCAGATCCGCCAGGTTGGGGGCCCGCGCGGCCAGATCCTTCGCCTGTTCAATGCGCTGCTCGGCCAGAAACACGGCGGTGCTCTGCTGCCGGCCGGCCTCCACGCCGTCCACTCCAACACCGAAGCCCATCGCCACCGCGACGAGTCCCACCGAGATGATGGCGCAGGCCACCAGGATCTCGGCCAGGGTGAACCCGGCCTGTCCCGGGCGCGGCTTCAAAGGGTTCACGAAATGCATGGTATTGGCCTCCACGTCTCCGGCGCGCCTAGTGAGCAAGACAGGTGCCAGGCCTGAGCGGACGAATCGCCGGGGATCTTTCTGTGTAAGTTGTTGAAATATCTCGACTGTTCTGGTCTTGTCAGGAGCGAAGTTCTTGCGGCGGGCCGGGGAGTCTACAAGTTATGACAGGCGACCTACAGGAAGCGTCAGCCGCGGAACGGGCCCGGGAGAGGGTTCAGGCCGGGTCCAGCCAAACGACCTCGAGCTGCGCGCCACGATCGAAGGAGTTCTTGGGACCGTAGTTCCGCACGCGCGGCGCCCACGACGACACGCTCCGGGGGCACGGCGTGTAGACGTAGTAGACCTGCGCGGCGGCCCGGCGCTGGATATCGTCGATGGCCGTCTTCCGCGACGACCGCGACGTGTATCGCCGCTGCGCCTCGAGCAGCACGTCAAGCCGCGTATCCGCGACGTGGCTGCGGTTGCCGGGCTGGCCGCTCCGGAAGAAGCCGTAGAGGTAGTCGTCCACCTCGGTGAAGATCGCGGAGGGCCCCCAGCTCGCCTCGTCGAACTTGCCCAGGAGCGAGCCGCGGGCGTACTGCCCGTGGTCCTCGTTGACGATCTGCAGCTCCACGCCGACCCGGCGAAGATGGCCGGCGAGCAGACCGAGATCCTCGACGTACTCCGGCCCGTGACCCGGCCAGTTCGTGCACTTGACCTTGAGGCCCGCGGGGAAGCCGGCGTCGGCCAGGAGCTTGCGCGCCAGGGAGGGATCGTGCTCGAGGTAGCGGGCCCCCTCGCCGAGCTGGCCGGCGGCCAGCTTCCAGGGCCGCATCGAGCTCGGCACTGGACCGTGATCCCCCGCGCCCTGCCCGCCGAGATGCCGGGCCACCCAGGTCTTCCGATCCACCGCCAGACTGAGCGCGCGCCGCACTCGCACGTCGTTGAAGGGCGGCTTGTCGGTGCGCATGGCGAGGGAGCGGACCGCAAGCCGGTCCCAGAACACGACCGGATGGTCGGGATTCGACGCTCGGAGCGCACCCACGTCGGAGCGCGGAATCTGCCCGTCGTGATACGGAACGTCCACCTGCCCGGCCCGGAACAGCGCGAGCTGCGTGGACCGGTCCTTGATGAAGAGCCATTCCACCCGGTCCAGGTACGGCCGTCCCTCCAGATAGTAGGCGGGATTGCGAGCGAAGACGGCCTTCACTCCCGGCTCGTACCGTTCCAGCACGAACGGCCCGCAGCCGATCAGGGACTCGGCGGCCTTGAGATCGCCGAGCCTGTCCTCCACCTCGGGAGGGAGGATCGCGCTCCACGGCTCGGCCAGGTTGTGGACGAACGGGGCGAACGCGTCCGCGAGGTGGACACGTACCGTGCGCCGGTCGGGCGTCTCGATCCTCTCCACCGGACCGAGGAGCGGCGCGTAGGGCGACTTCCGGAGCGCGCGCTCGATCGAGTACCGCACGTCCCCGGCGACCAGCTCGCGCCCGTTCACCGGCGGGCGCGCCTCCCAGCGGACACCGGAGCGCAGCGTGATCGTGTAGGTGCGGCCATCCGCGGACATCACGGCCTTCAGCGCGAGATCCGGCGCCAGCGTGAAGTCGGACGGCCCGTACCGGGCCCCATTCACGAACTTGAAGAGCGTGCGGCGCACGAACGACGAGACGAGCTGCGTCTCGTGGGACGCGGTGGCGTGGACGTCGAAGGTGGGGGGATCGAGACCGATCTGCTTCAGCGCCCCGCCCCGGAGGGGCCGCCCCTGCGCGCCCGCGGGGCGCGGAATCGCGGCCACCGCCGCGGCTCCCGCGGCCGCGGCGAGGAATCGGCGCCGCCCGAGCGCGTGGGCCGCGCCGTCGGTCGACGCGGCGGCCATGACCGTCTTCCGGCCGGGGCGCCACGGGATCATGACAGGGGCTCGCAGTGGTTCAGCAGGCGCAGCGCCCAGCGCCCGCCGCTGCTCCGCTCGAGCACGGAGAGGGCCGCGTAGTCCTGACCGAGCGCGAGCAGGCGCTCGGGGCCGAGCCCGAGGGCGTGGCAGAGGATGGCCCGGTTGCTCCCGCCGTGCGCCACCACCGCCACCGTGCCCCCCGCATGCCGCGCCACCAGCGCCTCGAAGGCCGGCACCGCGCGCGCCACCAGATCCGGGAGGCTCTCGCCGCCCGGGAACTGAAAGTGGCCGACGTCGGCCAGCCAGGCGTCGAACGCTCGAGGGTCGAGCCCGCGGATCTGTTCGGCGGTCAGACCGTCCCACTCCCCCATCGCGAACTCGCGAAGGGCGGGATCGCGAACGGGGATCAGCTGGTGGGGCGTGGCCAGGATCTCGGCACTGTGGCGCGTCCGTGTGAGATCGCTGCAGTAGATCGCGTCGAAGGCGATGCCGCGCAGCCGGCGGGCCAGCGATTCCACCTGGGCGATGCCCAGCGGGGACAGGGGCACGTCGAGATGCCCGATGAACCGGCGGGTCTCCGCGCCGACCACGCTGCCGTGACGGACGAGACAGATCCGGGTGACGCTCAGAGGAGTCCTCGGTGCGCCGCGGCGGCCGCGCCGAGCAAGGTCCCGAGCTCGGCGAGCTCGACGACCGCGCCCAGCACGTCGCCGGTGACCCCGCCGAGGCGGCGCGCGATGAGGGCCGCCGCGAGCAGCGCCACCGCCCACCCCGCGGCTGCCGCCGCCACCCCCCAGACGCCCAGCAGCCACGCCGCGAGCCCGCACGCGGCGAGGGCATGCGCGATCCCCGCCCAGCGCGACAGCCCCGCCGCGAAGGCGGCGCCAAGCCCCTGCCCCGGCGTGGCGGGCGCCAGCCAAGCGCCCGCGAGGAGCGGCGTCACCCGGCCGATCACGGGGGCCAGCACGAGCACGCGGAGACGAACGGACGCGGAGAGCCCGGCCAGCGCGGCGACCGCGAGCAGCAGGAGCAGGATGAGGCCGGCCGCCCCGAACACGCCGGTGCGGCTGTCGCGCATGATGACGATCCGCCGCGCGGCATCCCGCCCCGCGAGGCCGTCGAGCGAGTCGGCGAGGCCGTCGAGATGGATACCCCCGGTGGCCACCTTCCACGCCGCCACCAGCAGCGCCGCGCCGACCAGGGGCGGCCAGAGCGCGTCCGCGAGCCGTCCCGCCAGGGCCAGCACGCCCCCCAGGAGCAGGCCCACCACCGGGAACCACCACGCGGCCCGGCCGAGGGCGGAGGGCCCTTCCGCTTCCGGGCCGGGAATGGGCACCACGGTGAGGAAACGGAGTGCGAGGATCAGCGAGCCCATGCGCGGGCCGCGGCGGACACGTCGCTCAGACGGGCAGGACCGGATTGCGACGCGGCGGGAACTCGAGCCGCTTGGACTGGGCAAACGCGAGGCGCTTGATCAGCTCGTCGCGCAGCTCGGAGCCGCCCACGATGCCGTCCACCAGCATCTCGGAGGCGAGCTTGTAGATGTCCACGTCCTGGGCGTACTCGTCCCGCTTCTTCTGGACGTACGCTGGCCGCTCCGCCTCGGGCAGCTCCATGATCTTGTTGTAGTAGACCGCGTTGACCGCCGGCTCCGGCCCCATGATGGCCACCTGTCCCTGCGGCAGGGCGAGGGCGGCGTCCGGCTCGAAGGCAGGCCCGCACATCGCATAGAGTCCCGCGCCGTAGCACTTCCGCACGACCACGCAGATCTTGGGCACGGTGGCCTGGGAGGTGGCGAAGACCATCTTGGCGCCGTGGCGGATGATGCCGGCGCGCTCGACCTTGGTCCCCACCATGAAGCCCGATACGTCGGCCAGGTACACGAGCGGGATGTTGAAGGCGTTGCAGAGCGAGATGAACCGCGCCGCCTTGTCGGAAGAGTCCACCATGAGGACCCCGCCCTTGACCTTGGGCTGGTTGGCCACGAGACCCACCGCGCGACCCCCGAGGCGGGCCAGGCCCACGATGATCTCCGCGGCGAACAACCGCTTGATCTCGAAGAAGGAGCCCGTGTCCACCACGCGGTCGATCACCTCGTACATGTCGAACCACTTGCGCTGGTCGTAGGGGACGATCTCCTCGATCGACCGCCCCGGCTTCGGGCCGACGCTCTCGACGGGCGCGGGCCGCTCCCGGAAGGAGCCGGGCATGTAGGAGAGATAGCGCCGACAGAGCTCGATGGCCTCCTCGTCGGACGCCGCGAGCACGTCGCCGCAGCCGGACACCGTGCAGTGCATCCGCGCGCCGCCCAGCTCCTCCAGCGTCGTCTTCTCTCCGATCGCCATCTCGACCATCCGGGGAGACCCCACGTACAGGCTCGCCTTGCCGTCCACCATGATGACGCAGTCGGTGAGCGCGGGCAGATAGGCGGAGCCGGCCGGGGACGGGCCGAACAGCACGCAGACCTGCGGCACCACGCCGGAGAGCTGCACCTCGTTGTAGAAGATGCGGCCGGCGTGGAAACGGCCGGGGAAGATCTTGATCTGCTCGGAGATGCGCCCGCCCGCCGCGTCCACGAGATAGATCAGCGGCACCTGCAGCCGCTGGGCGCGCTCCTGGATGCGCACGATCTTCTGGACGGTCTTCTCGCCCCACGAGCCCGCCTTCACGGTGTAGTCGTTGGCCATGATGCACACGGCGCGGCCGCTCACCGTGCCCACCCCGGTGACGACGCCGTCGGCGGGGGTATCGGGCTCCTGATTGCGGGCGAAGAGGAAGTCCTCCTGGAACTCGGTCCCGGGATCCAGGAGGAGCTTCAGGCGTTCGCGAACGAAGAGCTTGCCTTCTTCCTTGAGCTTGTCGCGGTACTTGAGATGCCCCTGCTCGATGCGGGTCCGTTCCTGCCGATAGCGCTGCTCGCTCACGCGGGTCTAGGGAGCGGGGTTGGGATTGGCCCAGAGGATGATGATCAGCACGCCGTTGCCGTACGGCGGCCCTCCGAGCACCGCGGGCGCGCCCGGCGCGGCCTGGATCGCCGCGTTCACCTCGGGCTGCTCGCCCCGCAGGAGCCGCACGCGCATCCGCACGTGGTTGCCGTGCAGCTGGTCCGGGGTGACCTCGAGCCATCGCTCCCCCGGCACCGCGAAGCGCTGCTGGGTGCCGAGCGGCCCCTCGACGCGCTGCCGGTCGAGCGTGGTGTAGTCGGTGTAGCGAAAGAGGGTACGCAGCCGCGGGAGGATGCGCTTCATGCGCTCGTCCGTTTCCGCCTCGGGCGCAGGGGGTGCGGGGTTCTTCAGCGCGCCCTGTCCCTCGGCCCCGGCGGGGCTGGATGCCTCCATGATGCGGACCCCGAAGCGGATGATCTGCTGGGCCGGGGCCGGGACGGCCCATACCAGGGTCAGGCCGAGCCAGACGATCAGAGCGAGCATCGGCCCCAGGAGCCCCTTGAGCCGCTTGCGCGCATTATGCAGCCTGGACATCACGGTCCCGATCGGGCAGTTCAGCACCTCGGCGATCTCGCGATACGAGAGGCCTTCGACGTCACTCAGCATGATAATCGTTCGGGCCTTGGGCGGCAAGGCATCGAGCGCCTGACGGATGCGCTCGCGCTGCTCCGCCCGCGCCGCTTCCTGATCCGGCCCGCCTCCCGGATCGGGCGTGCTGCGGGCCCATTCCTCCTCGGTCACCCGCTCGGGCCCGAAGGCGCGCGCCTGCGCGCCACGCTGCCGGTGCCGATCGGTGGCCACGTTGACGGTGATGCGGAAGAGCCAGGTATAGAAGGCCGACTGCCCGCGGAACGACGGCAACGAATGAAACGCCCGCACGAACGCCTCCTGAGCCACGTCCCACGCCTCCTCGCGGTCGTGCAACACCTGGTAGGCCAGACGCCACACCCGCTGCCGGTACTTCTCGACCAGCGGCTCGAACGCCGCGGCGTCTCCCGCGATGCACCGCTGGATGAGCGCGCGCTCGTCGATTCCGGGGGACTCGGGGAGCCCGGCGGGACCGGCTTCGCTGGATGGGGGTTCGGGCGCCGTCACGGCCGGACCCGGCCGTGGCCCTCGTGCCCCTTATCCGATCGTGGGTTGGACGGCAGGAATGGCGCCCGCATTCACGGCCGGCGCCGCGCGGCTGTCGGCCGGCCGCCGAGCGTGGGCAGGGCGCCCAGCAGGGCATCCACGCCGAGCAGGTAGCTCCCCGGCCCGAAGCCGGAGATTTGCCCGACCGCGGCCGCCGCGACCACCGAATGGTGCCGGAACTCCT
>DATHSW010000364.1:0-2780 GCA_035463855.1 Candidatus Deferrimicrobiaceae bacterium
CATCGGCTCCACGATGTCGAACGACGCCGAGTTCAACACGGTCATGGGCCAGCTCTTCGCGGGGCGGCTCCGAGCCGTCGTGGACACCGTGATGCCGCTCAAGGACGGCGTCGAGGCGCAGCGGCGCCTCGCGGAGGGCAAGCAGTTCGGCAAGATCGTTCTCATCCCCTGAGCTTCCCGCTGGTCGTCATCGCGGACTGGTCGGCGGCCTCGACGAGGGGCCCGGCCCGGCCCGCGCGCGACCGCTGCTGGGTCGCGTGGGGCCGGGCCGGCGCGCGGCGTCCCCATCCGCGCTACTTCCGCACCCGGCCCGAGGCGGAAGCCGGCATCCGTGAGCTGCTCGCGGCCGAGCCCGGCCGCGTCCTGCTGGGCTTCGACTTCGCCTTCGGCTATCCCGCCGACTCCGGGCTGCCCGGCGGGCGCGCGCTCTGCGCCCGGCTCGCCGCCCTGATCCGCGACGAGCCGGACGGCACGAACAATCGCTTCGAGGTCGCCGGGCGCTTGAACCACGAGATCCAGGCCGCGCTCGGCGGTGGCTTCGACGGGCCGTTCTGGGGCCATCCCTCCGGTCAGGCGTACCTCCATCTGAGCCCGACGCGCCCGCGCCCCTTTCCCTCGCGCATCCGCGATGGCCGACTCGTCGAGCGCCGGCTGGCGGCGCGGCGCATCCAGAGCCCGTGGAAGCTCTTCACGCGCGGAGCGGTCGGCTCGCAGACCCTGCTCGGCCTGCCCGCGGTGCATCGCCTGCTCACGGACCCCGCGCTGGCGGCGCGCGCGCGGCTCTGGCCCTTCGAGACGACGTGGGACGCGGCGGTCGGCGACGACAGCATCGTGATCGCCGAGCTTTGGCCGAGCCTGGTCGACTGCCGCGGCCAGCCGTATCCGGTCAAGGACGCGTGCCAGGTCGCCGCGGTCCGCGACTGGGCCCTCGACGCGCCCGAGGCCCTGGCCCGATCTCTGGCCCGCCCGCTCGATCTCACCGACGAGGAGGAGCGCACTGCGCGCGAGCGCGAGGGCTGGATCGTCCCGAGTGTATGAATGCAAGACCTGACCCCAACCTGGTGCTGATCACGGCGGGGGTGACCGGCATCGTCACGTCGGTGACGATGATCGGGCCGCTGCTGGTGGACATCTCGCGGGACCTGGGGATCTCGCTGGGGCAGGCCGGATTGCTGGCGGCGGCGGCCGGGATCCCGCAGGCGCTGTTCTCACCCTTCTCGGGGCTGCTCTCCGACCGGCTGGGGCGCCGGCCCATGATCGTCACCGCGTTCGCCAGCGTGGGCGCGCTGAGCTTCGCGGCCGCGCTCACGCCCGGCTTCGCCGCGCTGATCGCGATTCGCTTCCTGGCCGGGCTGCTGGGCTCGCTCGCGCCCTCCAGCCTGATGGCCTCGGTGGGCGACCTCTTCCCGGCCGAGCGGCGCGCCCGCGCCATGGGCTGGTTCAACATGGGCTTCAGCTTCGCGGCCATCGGCGGCGTGCCCGTCATGGGCGCGGTCGGCGGCACGCTCGGCTGGCGCTGGGCCTTCGCGACGATCGGCCTCGTGATGCTGCTTCTCGCCGACTGCGTGTGGCGCTGGTTCCCGCGCATTCCGCCGATGGCCTCCGGCACCAGCATGCTCGCCACCTATCGCACGGTGTGGGGCGTGCCGCGGCTGCTGCCCCTGCTGGGCGCCAACCTCATGGAGCGCTCGCTCTTCGGCATGGTGGTGATCTTCCTCCCCGCCTTCGTCATGCTGAGCTTTCACCTGAGCGCGGTGGGGGTGGCGCCCGTGCTGGTCCTGGTCGCGATCGGGGCGATCGCCGGCAACATACTGGGCGGCTGGCTCGGGGATCGCTTCAACAAGCCCGGGATCTTCGTGATCGCCCAGATCATCAGCGCGGGCCTCGGCCTGGCCCTCTTCGGCGCGGGGCTCCCCTTCGCGCCGGTCGTCGCGCTCGCGACGCTCCTGACCCTCTGCAACGCGGCGAGCCGCCCCGCCTTCCTCGCCTACGGCTCGGAGCTAGCGCCCCGCCAGCGCGGCGCGCTCTTCGGGCTCATCGCGCTCACCAACCAGAGCGGGCTCGTGATCGGCTCGGCGGTCGGCGCCGCCGCCATCGGGGGCGGCGGCTATCAGGGCATGGCGCTGGCCGCGCTGGCCCAGGGCGTGCTCGCGGCCGGGCTGGCGCTGCCGCTGCTCAGGCGGCCCCGCGGCGAAGCCGCCTGAGCGACGGGGCGAGCCGGCGCGTGCTTGCGCCTCCTATCGCTTGAGGAGCAGGGCCAGGCCGCTGGCCAGGAGCAGCACCCGGATCACGATCAGGAACGCCCGCTGCGACAGCCCGGTCTGGAGCCGCCCGCCGACGTAGAGCCCGGCCCCCGCGATGGGGACCGCGGTCAGCAGGTAGCCGAGGGCCTGGCGGTTGAACAGGCCGGCGCCGATGAACGCGGCCAGCCGCACGCCGCCGTCGATCAGGAAGTTCATCGCGAAGGTGGCGCGGAACACCGTCCGGTCGAGCCCGCGCAGGTTCAGGTAGATGACGTAGAAGGGCCCGCCCGTCCCGAACAGCGTGCCGACCAGGCCGCCCAGGAAGCCGCAGTAGGTCGCGGCCACGCGCGAGCCGCGCGGCTCAGGCAGCGGCAGCATCTGGTAGATCGCGTAGGCGATGACGAAGCCGCCCAGGATCCGGGCGAGCCGCGCGGTGGACACCGCGGCGAGCAGCCAGAGCCCGCCCCCCACCCCGACGACCATGAACGGAATGAGCACGAGCTGCTCCTGCCACGCGACCCGGTCCACGTTCTTGAC